>JAOZST010000146.1:0-4253 GCA_029939535.1 Desulfobacteraceae bacterium
AGTTCATCTATCTGCTGATTTTCAGAAGGTTCTTCAGAAGGGACCGCATGCATTGTAAGTCCTTCCCTGGTACCTGATTCTGGTACGGCCTGGGCACCCAGGGCTGATTTCAGGGACTTTACCAATTCCTTGTAAGTTTCCTGCTGGGTGGTACTCATGGCAAAAAGCAAGACAAAAAAGCACATTAAAAGGGTTACAAGGTCAGCAAAGGTGGCCATCCACTCAGGCGCACCCCCTCCCTCTTCCTTTTTCTCCTCGGGCGGAGAGGATAGGATCATCTCCTCTTCAGCTTCTGCTCCGGTCTCTTCAGCCATTGGTTATTCTCTTTTTTAATTTGTTATTTTTTTTCTTTTTTTTTGCCTTCTGCCATGTAGACCTTGAGTTTATCCTCCAGTAGTTTGGGGTGTTCTCCTTCCCTTATGGAGAGGATACCTTCAAAAATAATATTCATATTGGTAATCTCTTCTTCATTTCTTCCACTGAGTTTATCACTCATGGGAATAAAAAACAGATTGGCAAGAACTGCCCCGTAAAATGTCGTGATCATGGCAACAGCCATCTTGGGTCCAATGGATGAGGGGTCATCCAGATTGGCAAGCATCTGAACAAGCCCTATTAATGTCCCGATCATCCCAAAGGCTGGAGCATAGGCCCCCATGCTGGAAAAGATATCAGCTCCAGTGTCCAGTCCCTTTTTGGTGAGGGACATTTTTTTTTGCATGATGGCGGCAATATCTGCTGTCTTGACCCCGTCCACTGTCATCTGAAGGGCCTGGGCCAGATAGGGGTCCGGGGTTGACTGGATATCCGATTCTATGGAAAGCAGCCCTCCTTTTCTGGCCTTATTTGAAATTTCAACCAGGTTTCCAATAATATCTTCAGGCTTCTCAATTTTAAACATAAAGACTTTCATGGCAGTTTTAAACACACTTAAAAAATCGGACAAAGGATAGGCAATCATGCAGGCAGCAAGGGTCCCACCCACGACAATGAGAACTGAGGGGATATTTACAAACATCATGATACCGCTTCCCAAAAGTATGGTACCCAGCACAAATCCCATTCCTGACACAACACCGATAATCGAAGAAATGTCCATTTTCTAAACCTTTATGTAAATAATTTTATCCACAGGGTACTCCCTGCTGTATTGTATAATTTTATCAATTGATTCCTGTGTGAGCAGAGTGTTCACAGAAAAAAGTTTGGTTCCGGTGGAGGTAAATAATGCGGTTCCCAGCATCATCCCCGGTTCAAGCTGCTCAACCCCCACCCCCCTTACCTGGTATGCATCAGATCCCATGTGGAGTACAGCATATTTTTCGAGCCAGCCAACTATCACAGGATCAAGCCGGGACCCTGCTATACTCTCCAGCTCAACCAGCAGATCTTCCAAAGAATGGATATTCTGGTTGTCTTTCAGCATATCAAAGGCATCTGCTCCGGCAAGTATTCGCGATAACAGAGGAATATACCTTCTTTTTAACCCATCAGGGAAGCCTGTCCCGTCTGAATTCTCATTCAAAGGCCGAATTATCCCGGCGCAATCATCAAAGCCCTGGCAAACCTTCAAAAGGTCAGCCCCTTTTACAGGATATTGAACCCAGATATTTTTTTCATAGTTTGTAAGATCTTTCTTTTCTTTCTTCAATGACTGGTCAGACATGAAAAGAAGCCCTATCTCATGCAACATAGCAGCTTTTCTAAGATCCTCCAACTTTTTTTCATCAAAATCATATTGTTTTGCAATAAAACAGGCAATATGGGCAACCCTTTCACTGTGCCCTCTGTTGGTTTCAACCTTTGTCTGAATCAAAGTTGACAGCAGGCCTGCAAATCCGTCCATATTCCGACCAAAATTTTCTTTGATGTCTGCCAGGGATTTTTTCATTTGATCACGTTCTTGTGTCATGTGGTGAATCTGTTTTAATGCATTGTTTAAACTGTTTTTTTCCTGGACCAGTTGTTTTTTAGTTGCTTTCAATTCTTTTTTGAACTGGTCCAGATAGTGAAATGCCTTTTGCAGTTTCAGCTCCCGGGAAATCTGTTTTTGTTCAAGATTTTTTTTCTCAAGAAAAATGCGGGATTTATAGTGGAGTTCTTTTTCAGACATGGGTAACACCAGGAATTCATCATATCCTAAATCATGTAGTTTCATTCTCATATCAAATTCAGGAAATTTTTCCACCATGAGAAAAAAAGCCGGCTGAAACCTGAATTGTATATTCCCAAAAGCATTGATATTATCTTTTGCAGGCAGAATTGCAGATGGGTTCACCACTCTGGTACCTGGATCATCAATCAAAATGATATCCGGCAGTTTATTCACAGCTTTCCGGGAGCCCTCCCGGGCACTGGAGCTGAAATGAGCTGCAAATCCATTGGCCTTTGAAAACAAGGCAGATAGATCATCACTCCCTTTATCACCCACATAAAGGAGTGAAATAAGGTCTTTGTCCATGGGCACTCTTGCCTATCTTCCAGGCCGGTTATCAGGCCGGTTATTCAGAATAATCATTCATCCACCATTCATCCCATTGGGTTTCCATAATACTCTGGGCCATTTGTATCCCGGTTTGTGTTTTCAGTCGATCCAGAATAACAGGCAACCATTTTTCAGGTGATTGCGCTCCTGTATCCTTGAGTTTTTTCAATTCAAGGATAAATGAAATCTGGTCAGCATCTCTGGCAAGTTTTGCCTCTTTTGTTTCACCCATATTAAATTCATCTGTAAGTAACCTGATATCATTACCAAAAGGAAGGTCTTTTATCAAATGAGAAATGGCTTTGGCTTCATCCACATCTGAATATTTCTTCTGGACATAGTTAAAATCACCAGTCCTTGCTTCATGCAGGTCATGAACCAGAGCCATTGCCACAAGTTTTAACCCATCTATATCCTGGTCCAGTTTTGCCATCACAAGGCAGATAAATGCCATGGTAAAGCTATGTTCTGCAATGCTTTCCTTGCCTGACCCCAGAAAAGCATAACCAGACCGAACCAAATCTTTCAGCATTCTGGCTTCAAACAATAAATTTGTAATCTGCTTCATTTTCAATCCAATTCAATTATAAAATATACAGTAATCCTAATGAATAATAGTAACAATTCTTGACTTTTTATAGAACAGGAGGTTAAATAAAGTCAAGAATTCCAAGGGTACCAATGCAGAGTAAGGGCAGATTAAGGGGAGAAAACCATGCATCAGATAAAAAGAACAGCAATTATTCCGGGCATAATAATCTTGTTAAACCTTATTTTTTCCTCAATGATTTTTCCATCCATGGCCCTGGCTGGGGATTCCAGGGAATTTAATCCAAATCATGATTCTGGATTTTACTATACCATACAAAAAGGCGATACCCTCTGGGATCTGTCCCAAAAGTTTTATAATTCACAATGGGACTGGCCCGGGCTGTGGGAAATGAACAAAGAAATCAAAAATCCCCATTGGATATATCCTGGAAAAAAAATCCAGATTTTTTTAAAGCCTGAATATGACAAAAAGGCGGTCATAATAAATCCTGAACCTGAAAAAAAAAACCTGCCCCCAATCATACCTTCTTTTACCTATCCTGAAATGAACCAGATTGGTTTTATCAAAGAAACTGCTGAGCCTTCCCTGGGAAAAATCATCCGGGAAAAGGATGGAAACCTGATGATGTCAACAGATGATATCATATATATCAACCCCACGGGAAAAGCCAGTCTGATGCCGGGAACAATCGGTCAAATCTTTACAACGGAAAAAATAAAAGAAAAAATTGATAACCTTGAATTTCAAGGCATCAAGCACCTGATTAAAGCAGAAATTAAAGTTCTTGAACATAACGGAGATTACGTTACAGCCATAATTACAAATTCCTATCGGGATGCAAATGTAGGGGACAGGATAATGGCCTTTTATGAAAGGGATACAATATTACCGGTTCAAAAAAATCCTGACCCCATTGATGCGGTTCTTATCTGCTCAGAAGATAATACCGTATTTATAAATGATAATAGAATCGCTTTCATAAACATGGGTAAAAACCACAATATTAAACCGGGCCAGATCTATTCAGTTCTCCAGGAAAATAAATCCGTTTTTAAAGAACCTGGTTCGATCCTGCCCGGGAAAAAAGAAAAAGTCATACAGCTTGATCCATTAAATTCAGGGAAGCTTATTGTTTTACACACAGAAGATATTGCTTCCACCGTAATGATCCTGTCTTCCAAAAGGGATATTCATCCCGGTGATTATGTAAATTAA
>JAOZST010000146.1:4353-9658 GCA_029939535.1 Desulfobacteraceae bacterium
GCCTTGGTTCGCAAGGTCTCCAGGCTGGTATCATTGGAGGCCAGGCGCTTAAGGGACTCGGAAAAAGGAAGGATTTCATAAATTCCTGTCCTCCCGCTATAGCCGGTATTTCTGCATTTAACACACCCTTTTCCATGCTTGAGTAAAATTTTCCCTTTATTGGGAAGGCTGATACCCAAATCTGCCAGTTCCCTGGAATCCATTTCAAAGGTCTGGACGCAATTAAGGCATATTTTCCTGACCAGTCGCTGGGCAACAATACCATTCAGGGAGGAGTGAACAAGGTATGGGGGAATTCCAAGATCCAGCAGCCTGAATACTGTGGAAACCGCATCATTTGTGTGAAGAGTGGACAGGACAAGATGACCGGTCAAAGCTGCCTGAACTGCGGCCTGGGCTGTTTCAAGATCCCTGATCTCACCCACCATGATGATATCTGGGTCCTGACGCAGGATATTTTTCAAAACAGATCCAAAGGTCACGTTGATGGCAGGCTGAACTGAGATTTGATTGAACTCTTCATGGACCATCTCAATGGGATCTTCAATGGTGGTGATATTCACCTCAGGAGAGGAAAGCAGACGAAGGGTGGAATAAAGTGTGGTTGATTTTCCAGAACCAGTGGGACCTGTAACCAATACAATACCAAAGGGCATGGTAACAAGCTTTTTATACTTTTCAAAATCATCCTTGGCAAAACCCATCATCTCAAGATCCTGAAACAGGATATCAGGATCCATTATACGCATTACAACCTTTTCTCCAAAGGCCACAGGAATTGTGGAAACCCTGATTTCAACTTCAGTCTCCTTCTTTCCCATTTTAATCCGGCCGTCCTGGGGTCTTCTTTTCTCTGCCATATCCAGGCCGGAAAGGGTTTTAATACGGGAGACAACTGCATTGTGAAGTTTTTTAGGCAATTTGTAAACCGTATGGAGCGCACCGTCAATTCGCATTCTAACCAGGCAGATTTCTCTTTTGGGTTCAATATGAATATCAGATGCTTTTTGGTCAAAGGAATAGGAAAAAAGATGGTTTACAGCATTGACAATGTGCTGGTCCGTTGCCGGAGTATCTTCCAGCGAGGTAAGACTGACAAATTGTTCAAGATTGCCCAGGTCCACCCCTTTTCTTGAGAACAGATCTTCAGCCGCTGAAATGGAATAATGGAAACCAAAAAACTCATTGATCAGTTTTTCAATGTCTGACTTTGAACTGACTATGGGTTTGACTTTCAGCTTTGACACCATTTCCACATCTTTAATGGCCTCACTATTAAAAGGATCAGGAGTGGCCACCACAAGTTTGCCTTCTTCCACCTTTAAAGGCAAAAGCAAATGTTTGAGTGCAAAGGATTTAGAAATTGTGCCTGTGACAAGATTTAATTCCAGCTTTAAAGGATCAATTTTTATATAGTCCAGCCGAAAAGCAGAGGCCAGGGTTTTATAGATCAGATCTTCATCTATTTTTTTTCCTGGTTGATGTAACCGGTCAACCCTTAGATACAGGATAACATCAATAAAAGAGATCTGAAAAAGGGCCTGGGTTTTTGCCACCCCTTTCAAAGATTTTCCCTTTCCCCGGGCCAGGATGATCTCCCTGACCTTTTTTTCCCTGCCCAGCAACTCCTTTGCCTGTTCCATTGAAATTAATTTTGCTGCAATGAGAATTTTACAAATATTCTGGGAGGAAAATCTTGAATCTTTTGTATCCTGCATACTGGTATCACCTCAAAAGAAATGGTTAAGCATACTATACTTGATCCTCAATCAAGTTGTAAAGACCAAGAATAGAATATGTCGGACAATCCCAGATCAAGCCCTGAAAAACTTGCTTTTCCAATTATGATAAATCCTATTATTACCCTCATTGTAAAAAAATGATTAGAAAGGTAATGTAAAACGGTTGAGCATGATCTGTCCCCATTGTAGTGACCTGATCGATGCTAATGAAGAAGATCTTATTAAAACAAAATCAGATGAAGCATAAAATTATTCCAATGACCAATTCTCTTGTTCAACTCAATAAGCAAAGTAAAAGTCAAAATTTTAAAAGTGGATAATTGTTGCTATAATTTTTTATATTATCAACTTGAATATGAAAAATCATCCTGTACTGCTGCCACAGGGTTATAAAGTTGAATCCAAAATTCAAAGTTTAAAAAAGGCCGTATACCACATATTGGGGTTCCCAGATTTTGTCTGGACTGAGTCTTTAAAATACCAGTTATCACCGTTATTTTTCAACCGAAACACCATAATGATAGACAATATGATAGCTGCTCAATTAACTGAGTATGCCTTCAAAAATAATGATTTTTTTCTCCAATAAAAAACATTCTGGTAAATTCTTTCTTAATCAATTGTATTTTCAGTAAAGTAATGCAAGTTTTTATATGGTGGCGACTCTTTGTTTAATAGTTACGACTCCCCTGCCGATACAATACCTATGGAAAATTACGTCATCAAAAATTGCAAGCAATGTCATCAGCCGCTTCGTATCCCTGCAGATATTGGTGGAATGCTCATGCGCTGCCCGAGCTGTGGGCATGAATTCCATACTGATTTCAAACTCGGTCCGATAATCCGGGAAGGCGGGGATGGTAAAGAACCTGCCCGGGAAAGACCCTCCAAAAGGCCCCAGGCTACTTTTAAGATTATAGTGTAATCGATATTTTTCTCAGCAAGCATAGAAAGAATCTTTCAGAAGGACCCATTTAATAGAGAGCGCCTATTTGCTCTTGCCATTGCATAAAATTCATTTGTTAAGATTTGCATTGCTGGAAAGTGTATCTCCAATATGTTTTAATGGAAAATTTGGAATTATAAGAGTTGATAAAATGAGAGAGTTCCCCATAGGGCTCTCTCATTTTAAAAGCTGATAGATCTAATGCCTGCCTATCAATATCACATGTGAATTTTTAATTCTAAATCTACATTTTTTCTATTACTATCTGCATGTAGTATTAATAAAAATCAATAATCATTACTTTGTTTCCTTCTGACACTCCATCATATGTATTTTTATTTTGACCATCTTCACTGGGAATATAGCGGTGAATATAACTCCGAATAAACCTGCCTTCTATCCCCATAGTATGGAACTGTCCATCGCCGTCATATTCAATGTCGGCAATAGGGACTTTATATTCAATAAAGTATGTTCCAACACCAACATAACTGGAATCAAACGACAATCTATGGCCTAGTGTTTCACGATGAGAAACATAAACATGCCAACCCTCTTCCCCAAACTCATCTTCCCCAAACGAAGCTTCAATAATCGTATCACCGACGGTGTGATATTGTTCAAAATACTGTTGTAATTCGGTGACATACTCAGTTCCATCACGTTGAGGATCACCATCGTAAAGCGTATATGCACAATATAAAAAATCGTCATCCCTTGCAATGAATATTTCTTTAGCATCGGTTCCGATATGACCATTGTTTGGTTCTTGATCGCCTTCTGGATCTCTGTATACTGGGGCTATTCCATCCCAATCAGAAGGATCGCCATCTATGGAAATATTAGCTCTTGGGATTTCAAAGGTGGCTAATTTTCCTACTTCTGTAGGTGCCAAAAAACCTCTTTGTAATACTCTATAGTTCATCCAGTATGGTTCGCCATTAATAATAACATTTTCAAATCGTATCATATTTTCATCCGATGAAAGGCTTTTAGCTCTGGAAAAATCGATCTCAGCATATACAGGTGCAGCTATGCTCCAGACTGCATATACTGTATGATCATAAAGAGGACCAAGACTGTCATCATCAACCCACCACCCTGTATCAAATGAAGTATTGGTACTGGTATTTAGTAAAATATCGTCATCCTCTTGATTACCAATACGGATACCCCTAATTCCTAATCCACCACCACTATTAACTGCATAAGGTGTCCAAATATATCCCCCATTTATTGAACCAATACCATTTATCAGGGCTGAATCAAAATCGAAATCACCTATTAAAACTTGATCAATCAATGCTTCATTTGCCATGTTCACCAAATCATAATTATAGAGATCTGCAGAGTTGGTAAATGGAAAATCAGTATTCGCATCAGCGCCATCAAATAATTCTATGGCTGTACCATCCTGAAATAATACATCATATAATACTCCATTAACTACCACATCTTCAGCGCCAAATAGTATTCCATTTCTGATATCCAGAGTAGCAGCATACACATTTAGAGCAAAAAACAATTGTAGAACTACAGCAAAAATTAATAACCGTCTCATTTTCTTTCATTCCCTCCTTTTGGGTTGAACATACATGATTGTTTGTTAGATCATTGACATTGATTGAGGTGAGTAGCCTATCTAAACTCAAGAACATATTTTCTGCGCCTACTTGTTCAAAATGTTGGCTCTTATCAATCTTCTTTTTGGCTATAATGCAAAGTGTGTGCCGCTGCTAACACCTTTTTAAAGCCCTAACCAATAGTATTTACGGATATTTTGTTGCCTTTTTTTCTCAGGAATAAATGTTATAATTTAAGAAGAATCTTTCCTAAGGGTTTACCCTGAATTTTTTGATATAATCATTTGTTTATATATTAATTTGGATAGAAAAAGGACTTATGAACAAAAGGTTACACTTAACTTAAGAGTTAAAAGTCAAAACAAAAAATTTCAAATTATACTTCAGGATAAAAATTAAATTATATATGAAAAATCGCAATCAAAAAAACAAAACTTCCATTCATCTTTATTGGAGACCAAGTTGATTCTGGTTCAAGCCTGAAAAATATTTTTCCGAAAGCTACCAAAATATTTTTGATATATTAATAAAATTTACAGAAGCCCTCATTATCAAAGGTTCGGAGCGCCTTCAACCAATGAACAATTCCGTTGATACAACCGCCACTGAACTGAGATAAAAGACTATTTTAGTAAGGTAGGGTGTCAAAAAAATCATCCGTCCCCAACAATTCGACATGCTTATCAATCAACGTCTTGAGATTTTCAGGACCATCAAGATAGATCCAATCATCAATTGCGCCTCGAAAACAGAACCGTTCTGTCATATGCGAAAGGTGTTAAGCTCACCAAAAAAGCAATGGAATAATTGGAAAAAGATTTTGACAGAATCCCTGGTATTATAAAACGGGCTGTTGATATTCCCTATTATTTGCAATGTTTCGGGTTAGGCAAGATGATCAAACCGGAACGGGTATTGGCCCAATCCTTCTTAATTTGATATTCATTGTACATTCGCTAATATCAAATATAACTCCAAGCTCCTTTAAAATTTTTGTCATTACCTGGGCAATGGTTGCCATTTTTTGTTTCTTT
>JAOZST010000147.1:0-9647 GCA_029939535.1 Desulfobacteraceae bacterium
ACCGATAGATTGAGAATCTATAGATTAAAATTGATAAAATTTGACTGAAAAAATGTGATTGTTAAAAAGATATTAACAAAAAAGGTTGTATATTTTGAGTTTGCTTGAAAAAATAAACATTTCCAATGATATTAAAAAATTATCCCGAAATGAACTACCGTTGCTGGCAACTGAGATCCGCAAAAGGATCATCCAGGTGGTTTCCAAAAATGGTGGACACCTGGCTCCCAGTCTGGGAACAGTGGAGCTTACCCTGGCCCTTCATTATGTGTTTGACCTTCCCAGAGACACCCTGATCTGGGATGTGGGTCACCAGTCCTATGCCCATAAACTTATTACAGGACGGAACCAGGATTTTGATACCCTGCGTCAATACAAGGGTATTTCAGGGTTTACCAAAATGAAGGAAAATTCCTGTGATGGTTTTACCGTGGGACATTCATCCACATCAATTTCCGCAGGTCTCGGGGTATGTTCGGCCAAATATCTGAACCAGGATGATTCCGATGTAATTTCCATAATTGGAGACGGTTCCATGACAGCCGGCCTGGCCTATGAAGGCATGAACCAGACTGGTGGCCTGAAACGCAAACTCATCGTTATACTCAATGACAATGACATGTCCATTTCCCCCAATGTGGGAGCCCTGTCTTCCTATTTGAGCCGGACTTTCTCAGCCAAGTACCTCCAGAGTATTAGAAACCAGTTTGGTTCTTTTTTAAAATCTTTCCCAAAAATCGGGGATGATATGTACTATTTTGCAAAACGATGGGAAGAATCTTTTAAAACTTTTGTAACCCCTGGAATGCTGTTTGAGGCCTTTAATTTTGATTATTTCGGTCCCATTGACGGCCATAACCTGGATCACCTGATTGATATCCTGACCAATATCAGAAACCCGGATTCTCCTGTGCTTCTCCATGTAACAACTACCAAGGGCAAGGGCTATGAACCTGCGGAAAAAAATCCTGTTTATTTCCACGGTGTAGGCTCCTTTGCCGTTGATACCGGCAAGAGTAATGGCATATCCAGCAAGGTACCTACCTATACCCAGGTTTTTGGGTCACACATGGTGGATTTTGCCGGAACCAATGAAAAAATTGTGGCTGTTTCAGCTGCCATGCCTGAAGGAACTGGCCTCATTGAATTTTCAAAACAATTTGAAGACCGGTTTTTTGATGTGGGAATTGCTGAACAGCATGCAGTAACATTTTCTGCAGGACTTGCCACTAAAGGACTTAAACCTGTGGTGGCCATTTATTCAACATTTCTCCAGCGGGCCTATGACCAGATTCTCCACGATGTGTGCATTGACGCCCATCCAGTTGTATTTGCAATTGACCGGGGCGGTATTGTCGGGGAAGATGGCCCTACCCATCATGGATTGTTTGATTTTTCCTATCTAAGAAGCATGCCCAATATGACAATCATGTCCCCAATGGATGAAAATGAACTGGCCAGGATGCTCTTAACCGCCATCAACCATGACGGTCCCATTGCCATGCGATATCCCAGGGGAAAGGGCCTTGGCGTTGAGATCCAGAAGGATGTCCAACCCCTGGAGATCGGCAGAGCCCGGGTTGAAAGAAAAGGTGATGATTTAATGATCATTGCCATTGGCCAATGTGTTATAGAAGCCATGACAGCAGCCAGGGATCTGGCTAAAGAGGGAATTGAACCCATGGTGATCAATGCCAGGTTTGTAAAGCCACTGGATTCAGATCTTTTTCTTGAAAAAGCAGGGAAGATAAAAAAAATTATCACTATTGAAGAACATGTGCTGGCAGGTGGTTTTGGATCAGCTATTCTGGAGATGTATGCAGATCACGGGATAACAGATCTCAGCATTAAACGGATTGGCATTAAAGATCAATTTGTGGAACATGGCCCCCAGAATATTTTAAGAAAGGACTATAAAGTCGATGCAGCCGCAGTTGTGGAAGCAGGACTTGAGTTGCATGGTCTCAAAAAAAATCAATAAAAAACGCCTGGACATGGTCCTGGTTGAGAAAGGACTGATCCTTTCCCGATCCAGGGCAAAAGCCATGATCATGGCCGGGAAGGTCCTTGTTAATGACATGGTTGTTGACAAGCCAGGATCCCTGGTGGACAGCCTTGCAGCCATTATAGTAAAGCAGGATGACAATCCCTATGTCAGCCGGGGGGGACTTAAACTTGAAAAAGCCTTGAAAACTCTTCCCATATGTGTAAAGAATTTGATTTGTCTTGATATCGGAGCATCCACAGGCGGATTTACAGACTGCCTTCTTCAATTCGGGGCTAAAAAAGTCTATGCAGTGGATGTGGGATATGGACAGTTGGACTGGTCATTACGTAAGGATGAAAGAGTTGTGGTCATTGAACGGACCAATATCCGGAATCTGGCCTATGAAACCATAAATGAAAAAGTGGATATGGTGGTGGCAGACACCTCTTTTATTTCACTTAAAACAGTTATTCCGGCAGCTGAAAAATTCATGGGGAAAGGAACCGGGATTCTGGCACTGATCAAACCCCAGTTTGAAGCTGGAAGGAAAAATATCGGCAAGGGTGGTGTTGTAAAGGATCCTATAATAAGGGAAATGGTTGTGGATGAAATTCAAACATTTTTTAAAATCAGGGGGTATCAGATAAATGACGTTGTGCCCTCCCCTATTCTGGGACCCAAAGGAAATAAGGAATATATCATATCCTTAAATTTTAAAGAAATTTAAAATAACACTATTATTTTTATTTAAATTTGATTATTTAAATATTAGTTTTTCATCAATTGTATAAAGGAGCAGTAATGAGCGAAGATATCAAAACCATGAGGAATGTGGCATTGGCAGGCCATGGAGGTGCGGGCAAGACAACTCTTGCTGAGGCTATGCTTTTTAAAGCTGGAGTTACAAATCGTTTTGGAAAGGTGGAAGAAGGCAATACTGTAATGGATTTCCAGCCGGAAGAAATCAAGAAACAGCAGAGCATCAATACATCTTTTATTAAATATACCCATAATAAGCATACAATTACTTTGATGGATACTCCTGGTGATCAGAATTTTTTCTCTGCTGCAAAAACCTGTTTTCCCGTTGCCGACAGCATGATTTTTGTCATTGACGGAGTGGGAGGTCCTTCAGCCATGACAGAAGAGGCTGCTGCCTCTGCTCTGGAATACAATCTTCCGGGATTGGTGATTGTCAACAAACTGGACAGGGAAAGGTCAGATTTTGATACCTGTGTAACTGCCTGTAAGTCTGCCCTGAAAAAGAAAATAGTTCCTGTGGGCTATCCCATTGGTCAGGAAGATAATTTTAAAGGTATGGTGAATCTTGTTTCCGGACAGGCCTATGAATATGATGGGAACGGCAAAGCCTCTAAAATTGATATCCCCGGAGAAATGGCAGATGACATTGCCATGGCAAAGGAAGAATTCATTGAAAATATTGCAGAGCTCAATGATGACCTTCTTGAAAAATACCTGGAAGGAGAAGAAATTTCAGAAGAGGAACTCAAGGCAACTTTTCGCCAGGGAGTCCTGGATGCAGAATTCTATCCTGCAATCTGCACCTCTGCCGTAAAAATGATTGGTATTGATATTGTATTTGATTTTATCAATGATTTTATGCCTAACCCCCTGGACAGGGGAGACTGGACTGCCAGGGATGCCAATGGCGATGAAGTTATGATTTCACCTGACCCTGAAGCTGAATTCTGCGGATTTGTTTTTAACACCATTGTGGACCCCTATGCAGGAAGACTATCTCTTTTCAGGGTTATTTCCGGCTCCCTGGGTAAGGAGGGGAATATCCTTAATGTGACAAAGGACTCAAAGGAAAGATTTTCCCAGTTGCTGGAAATTGCCGGCAAAGATCAAAAAAATATCACCAGCGCCCTGCCCGGCTCCATAGTGGCTGTTGCCAAACTAAAAGATACCCTGACAGGCGATACCCTGACCGCAGGCAAAGAAATTCAGATTTCAGGTCCGGCTCCCATGCCACCTGTTATCTCCTTTGCCATTTCACCCAAATCCAAGAGTGACGAAGACAAGATACATGAGGCAATCCGAAAGATTCTGGAAGAGGATACAGGTCTTCAGCTCAAACGGGAAGAAGAAACCAAACAGACAATTCTTTCCGGTCGGGGTCTGGTTCACATTGAAACCACAGCAGATAAAATCCAGAGAAAATTTAATGTGGGCATGGACATTGCCACTCCCAAAGTGGCCTATAGAGAGACCTTTAAGAAAAAAATTCGTGTTCAGGGTAAACATAAAAAACAATCAGGCGGCCATGGCCAGTATGGTGACTGCTGGATAGTCCTTGAACCCCTGCCCAAGGGAAGCGGTTTTGAGTTTGTAGATAAAATTGTGGGAGGCGTTATTCCGAAAAATTACATCCCGGCTGTTGAGGCCGGTGTAAGAGAAAGCAGCCAGGCTGGTATCCTTGCGGGATTTCCCTGTGTGGATTTCAGGGTTACCGTGGACTTTGGTTCCTATCACTCTGTTGACTCTTCTGAAATGGCCTTTAAAATGGCTGGAACCCTTGCCTTTAAAAATGCTGCCAAAGATGCAAGGGCTGTTTTGCTGGAACCTATAATGAAAGTATCAGTCAAAGTTCCAGAAGACGCTACTGGCGACATCATGGGGGATATGAACTCCAGGCGCGGCCGTGTACTGGGCATGGATTCCGAAGATGGAAAACAGATCATCAATGCCAATGTCCCCATGTCGGAAATACTTCGGTATGCACCTGACCTCAGCTCCATGACCGGAGGCCGTGGAACCTTTACCATGGAATTTGACCACTATGATGAAGTTCCTGGTGATCTGGCCAAGAAAATCATTGAAGCTGCAAATTCGGAAAAAGAGGGATAGATAAAAACAAGCGAGAAAAGATAACAGCGAGAGCAGAGAAAGCAGTGGTTTTGTTTTCTCTGCTCTCGTTTTTTGTCTCCCTTTTAGGCTAAACCCCTAACCGCTAATACTAACCACACAGGCCGCAATTATTATAGCCGCTTGTGTGATTCTGAAGAGAAAAAATAGATATTTTCAGGAGGTAACTCTGCCCAGCATTCACCAGGGCCTATATGGGAAGAGTCCGGTATATTCACTACGATTTCCTGGTCACTGATACGACTGTAAACCAATTCACCAGCACCAAGTTTCTCAATAAGTTCAACCTCAAGCCGCAGACGCCCTTCTTTTTTTTCAGAAAATAATCTGATTTTTTCAGGCCGTATACCAATCATTACACCTCCTGAATCCGGCAGAGACATGTTTTGCATGGTCATCCTGGTCCCTTCACCAAACTCAAGCACTTTTTTTCCCACAATTTTTGCAGTAAAAAAATTCATGGGTGGCGAGCCTATAAAACCTGCCACAAAACGTGATGCAGGATTATGATAGATCTCCTTTGGGCTGCCGATCTGTTCAATATGGCCATCATTTATGATTACAATTTTATCGGCAAGGGTCATGGCTTCAACCTGGTCATGGGTCACATAGATCATGGTTGTACCAAGTCTCTGGTGCAGTTTTTTCAACTCAACCCGCATCTGATGGCGAAGTTTGGCATCCAGGTTGGAAAGGGGTTCGTCAAAGAGAAATACCTCTGGCTTCCTCACCAGGGCCCTGCCCATGGCAACCCTTTGACGCTGGCCTCCGGAGAGTTGTCTTGGTTTTCTCTTCAAAAATTCGGTTAATTGCAGGAGCTCAGCAGCATCATCAACCCGTTGTTTAATTTCTTCACGGCTGATTTTCCTGAGTTTTAACCCATAGGCCATATTATTAAAGACTGTCATGTGCGGGTAAAGGGCATAATTTTGAAACACCATGGCAATCTGCCGATCTTTAGGTTCCACTTCGTTGACAATTCGGTCACCAATGGTAATATTGCCTTCACTCACCTCTTCAAGTCCGGCAATCATTCTCAATATTGTTGATTTCCCACATCCGGAAGGCCCGACAATGACTACAAATTCCCCATTTTCAAATCGAGCATTGACTTTATGGACCACCTCGGTCTTATCAAATGTTTTTATAATATTTTCAAGTATTACCTGGGCCATACTACTTCTCCGTTTCTGTCAAACCTTTAATAAAGAGTTTCTGCATACCCACCACCACAAAGACAGGCGGCAGCATGGCCAGAAGAGTGGTCATCATGATAAGATGCCATTCCGGTGATTCTTCAGCCGCTTCAAGCATCTGTTTAATGCCCATTACAATGGTATACATATCTTTATCAGTGGTGATTAACAACGGCCATAGATACTGGTTCCATCCATAGATAAAAAGTATAACAAAAAGCGCTGCAATATTGGTCCGGGAGATGGGCAGCAGAATATCCCAGAAAAATCGCATGGGCCCTGCCCCGTCTATACGGGCCGCTTCCAGCAGCTCATCAGGTACGGTAAGAAAGGCCTGTCTGAACATGAATGTGGCCGTGGCCGAGGCTATCAAAGGAATTGTCAGGCCCCAGTAAGAGTTCAGCATATGAAGATTTGCCACAACTTCATAGGTTGGCAAAATACGTACCTCCACGGGCAGCATCAGAGTAATGAAAATCAACCAGAAAATAGTCATCCGGAAAGGAAACTTAAAATAGACAATGGCAAAGGCTGATAAAAGAGAAATAATGATTTTACCAAAGGCAATCATCATGGCCATTACCAGGGAATTGATCAGCATCAACCCCACAGACTGCTCCCGTGCATTCCCCACTCCAATGGTAAGGGCGTCCATAAGGTTTTCGAAAAAATGCCCTCCGGGAAGAAGGGGCAGAGGAACCTGGGTCATGCGTACACCAGTATGACTTGAGGCAACAAAGGTGATCCATATTGGAAAAGCAACCAGTAAAACTCCTGCTATTAATACAACATGGCTGATTACAGTTGTCACTGGTCGTTGTTCTATCATAATCAGTACTCCACTCTACGTTCAATATAACGAAATTGAATTACGGTAAGACCGATGACAATTACCATCAATATGACAGACTGGGCTGCTGAACTACCAAGGTCAAGGCCGATAAAACCATCATTGTAAACTTTATAAACAAGTATCTCAGTTGCCTTGACCGGACCTCCCTTGGTAACTGCATGAACGATACCAAATGTTTCAAAAAAAGCATAAATAAGGTTCATAACCATCAAAAAGAACGTTGTAGGTGAGATAAGGGGGAAAATAATAGTCCAGAATCTCCTGCCTGGCCCAGATCCGTCAATGGCTGCAGCCTCAATAAGAGAGCGTGGAATTGCCTGCATCCCTGCAAAAAAGAAAAGGAAATTATAGCTTATCTGTTTCCAGGTTGCAGCAAAAACAATAAGTGCCATGGCGTGGCTGCCAAGAAGACGATGATTCCATTCAAAATTCAGGAAATCAAGCATATAGGCAATGATCCCAATTGTGGGATCAAACATGAACATCCAGAGAGCACCTGCCACTGCAGGAGCCACGGCATAGGGCCAGATCAATAAAGTACGGTAAATGGATGAGGCCCGGATCACCCTGTCGGCCATGGCAGCAAGAACCAGGGAAATACTTAAGGATGAAAATGCCACGAGGGATGAAAATAAAAGAGTACGTTTAAAGGTCTGGAGATAATAATCATCACTGAAAAGCTCTTTAAAATTGTCAAGCCAGACCAATTCCGTACTTAACCCGAAGGCATCCTGAACCAGCAGGCTTTGATATATAGCCTGACTGGCCGGCCATATAAAAAATACCAGGGTAATGATAAGCTGCGGAGCTACCAGGATATAGGGTAGCGGCGAAGGTTTAAAATGAACTCTTTTCAGCATAGGTATATTGGGTTATCAACAGCTACAGTCACCTGCAGCTGTTGAAAATCCTAAGTTATTTATTTGCTTTTTCAAATTTTCGTAGAAGTTTGTTACCACGTTTTACAGCTTCATCCATGGCTTGATCAGCAGTTTTACTTCCATTCCAGGTCGCCTCCATCTCCTCGTTGATAATTTCACGAATTTGAACAAAATTGCCGAAACGTATACCCCTGGAATTGGGAGTAGGCTGATTCAGACTCAACTGCTTAATGGCTGTATCCGTGCCAGGATTTTTTTCATAGAAACCCTGCTTCTTACTGAGTTCATAGGCAGCAGTGGTAATGGGTACATATCCGGTTTCCTGATGCCACCAGGCCTGAACTTCAGGAGAAGAAAGATAACTCATAAACTGGGCAACACCCTTATAAGAGCTTTTTTCATGGCCGCGCAGAACCCATAGGGTGGCTCCGCCGATGATGGAGTTTTGCGGTTTGTCTATAACATCTGGATAAAAGGGCAGCATGGTTTGACCAAACTCAAACTTAGCCTGTTTTTTAATGCCGCCATAATAGGCAGAAGAGTTCATCCACATTCCACATTCGCCATTGGTGAACATGGGCAGGCTGTCACCCCTTCGGCCACCATACTGGAAAATTTTATTCTTTTGCCATTTCGCAACTTCCCCTAACATCCTTTTGACCTGCTGGTTATTAAATGTAAACTCAGTATCGATTCCGGCAAATCCATTTTCCCTGGTTCCCATGGCCAAATTATGCCAGGAACTGAAGTTTTCAACCATAACCCATGATTGCCAGCCAAAAGAAAATCCAAACTTATAACCGGCATCAAGAATTTTCTGTGAGGCAGCTTCCATTTCCGGCCAGGTTTTTGGCGGCTCTTTAACTCCTGCTTTTTCCAGAGCATCTTTATTGTACCAGAGAACCGGAGTGGAGCTGTTAAAGGGCATGGAAAGAAGTTTGCCTTCAGGGGTCTGATAGTAACTGATAACCGCCGGCAAATAGTCAGTTTTGTCAAAAGGGACACCACTGTCATTCATGACGTCTTCCACAGGGTAGACCGCACCTTTGGCTGCCATCATTGTGGCTGTTCCAACTTCAAAGACCTGTACGATATGGGGCTGCTGCTTTGCTCTGAAGGCAGCAATTGCAGCAGTCATGGTTTCTGTATAGTTTCCCTTATAGACAGGCACAATTTTAAAATCCTGCTGGGTCAGGTTGAAATCGTCGGCAATCTTGTTGACCCGTTCTCCATTGACACCGCCCATTGCATGCCACCACTGGATTTCTGTAGCTGCAAAACTTACCTGGGCTGCGGTAAGCATTAAAATTACGACAACTGCTCCTAAAACACCTTTCAAATTAATCATCTTAGATTCTCCTTAAAAAGTTTAGGGTTAATGGAAAGTTGTATAAAAAAATATAATATTTGAACATATATTACCAATGTACATATTACCTGGACACACAAAATATAAACATGGAACAGAAATTTTTTTTCTTGATAAGAACTTATAGGGTTGGAAATTCATTTTTGTCAACAAAAGTATACAAAAAAATCCAAAAAAACTTTGACACTTTACAACTCTTCTTCAAGATGCCGCATCAGAGAATTTTCCAGAAATACAGATGGAGCAGGCGGCATTGAATTTTTCGAAATGGAGATCGGTAATTACTGAGTAAATCTAAATTCAATAAAACAACGCGTTGTTTTATTATATATTGACAAAAACAACGCGTTGTTTTATTATTGCTGCCAACAAACAACTCAAGAGAATTTAAATTATGATACGATTTGCATCTGTACATTTAGGGTTCGAAAAAAAATAAAATGTACTTTTTCTGGTCAATTTGGGTGAAGGG
>JAOZST010000148.1:0-9628 GCA_029939535.1 Desulfobacteraceae bacterium
TATTTTATTAACATAAAAGGGCGGGGTCTGCAGGGTAATGGCGGCGGGATAGCTGCGTAGCTGCGGTTACAGTATTATGCAAACGGATGTGAGGGCGGGTTACACTATTCACTAGCGCATATTTGCAGTTATTTTTCGAAAACTCAAGAATTTAATCAAAAGGGATATGCCGAAATGTTTTTATTGGATACAGAGGAATGGAAAAAATGACTTTTGAATGATATAATACCTGCTCAGCACTCATTCTTATTTTGTGCGGACTATTATTAACAGTTTTGAGTTTTTTCCATCATCGTAAGACATTTTGTGTTTGGGGAAAATTTTATTCATCAAGTAAATAAGCAACCGCTCCTTTAACATAAAATTTAACAAAATTGTTCTGGATGAATTTTCAGGTCCATGGTATGGACGTGGGAAATTGATAAATGTATGGAATAAAACCAGGATACAATGGATAAAAAATATACCCTGACCCGATTTAAAAAACAATTGTTTCAAAAGGCCTGAATCCCTTGATTGATGTTGTTGTTATAGGGGCGGGCCCTGCCGGAACAGCAGCAGCCTTTGATCTTCTGGTGAAAGGGTTTTCAGTCCTGCTTCTGGATAAATATGAGTTTCCAAGGAAAAAGGCCTGTGCCGGGGGAATTACTCCCAAGGCCCTGTCACTGTTTCGATATGATATTGGTGCTCTTGTCAAACGCCAATGCCGGAGTATAAAGATCAGGCCCCCTGGAAAAAGTTCATTTTTAATCCAGAATAATAATCCAATCTGCCATATGACCCAGCGATGGGAGCTGGATTTTTTTTCCCTGCAAAAGGTTCTGGCAAAGGGGGGACAGTTCCAGAAAGTCAAAAATTTTTCCATTGAGGGAAAAGCCTCTCATGTGCAGATCAGAACCAGTAATCAATTGATCAAGGCCAGGTATCTCATTGGTGCAGACGGGGCCAATTCCAGGGTCAGACGTCTGACAGATTCTTCCTGCCAAGTGGTTCGATACCCTGCTATTGAAGCGGATGTAGAGGTGGAAAATCCTGGGTTCCATAAAATGGAATTTGATTTTTCCATGCCGGGAAAAGGATATTATTGGGTTTTTCCCAAAGATAATCACATCAATATCGGTATTTATTCAACCACAGGCAGTCCGGGTTTACAACAAAAGCAATTGGCTGAATATGCAAAAATCCGTTTTGGTAAAAACTGTTCAGGCAAGATTCGGCTTAAGGCCTTTAAAGGCTATTCCCTTGGTGTGGGAGGCTATACCCTCAATCCAGTTAAAAAAGGAAGAGCTTTGCTTGTAGGTGATGCTGCAGGGCTTGCTGAAACTCTTCTAGGGGAGGGAATCTATTTTGCCCTTAAAAGCGGCCAGGCAGCAGCTCAGGCAATTGCCAATGCCCATGGTTCAAATACCCTGCCAGGCGTTTTTTATGCCCGTGAAATAAAAAAGATACGCAGGGAGTTGAGGCTGTATTATTTAAGTTCAAAATGTCTGTATTCATTTCCATCCATCTCATTAAATCTATTGTCCCGGCCGTTTTTCCATAAAAGATTTGCCCAGGGCTATGCAGATGGTAAGACCCTGGGACAAATTATTTCTCTTCTGTAGTCCTTTTGTTTAATGCTGCCTCTAGTGTATAGAGGTGGCAGATTTTCTTTTTTCATGATACTTTAATATTTTTTTTAACAAATAATAGGTTGTGATGAAGCGGGTTACAGGAATTATAAAATCCGGGGTTTTTCTGGGCATTCTGACAATGATACTGGTTGTTGGATATAAAAATCTTGAATATAACTGGCAATGGTATAGGATAACACCCTTTTTTTTTTCCATGGAAAACGGTCAGTTAACCAAAGGCCTATTACTTAACGGCCTTATTATCACTTTAAAAATTTCATCCCTGGGACTTGTCATATCAATGCTCCTGGGTTTTTTCTCCGCTTTTGCACGCCTGTCCCGGTTTCCCATGCTGCGGATGATGGCCTGGATTTATGTTGAAACCATCCGGAACACTCCTTTGCTGATTCAGATTTTTTTAATATATTTTGTTATTTCACCGGTATTGAATATTTCTGCCTTCTGGTCTGCGATAATTGCCCTGAGCCTGTTTGAAGGAGCCTATTCTTCTGAAATAATCCGGTCCGGTATCATCAATATTCCCCAGGGCCAGTTTGAAGCAGCCCAAAGCCTGGGGATGTCAACGCCGGCCACCTATGTAAAGGTGATCATTCCCCAGATGCTGCGACAGACACTTCCCATGCTTGCCGGGCAGAGCGTTTCTCTGATCAAGGACTCGGCCCTGGTAAGCACTATTTCCATCTATGATTTGACCATGCAGGGGCAGAAAATTGTCTCAGAAACATTTTTAACTTTTGAAATCTGGTTTGCTGTGGCATTATGTTACTTATCAATTACAGCAAGTCTTTCTTTCTTAATCAGGCTGTTTGAAAATAAAATGAAGTATAAAAATTAATGTTTACTAATCAATTTATTTAGTAAAGGAGATTCTGATGAAAAAATTTTGTTATATGATCGGGGTGACCCTGTTATTGTTTGGATATGGCATTGCCCTGGCTGGAGATACTGGCAGTCAGCTTTCCGGGGAAAGTATTATTGAAAAAATTCAGAAAGAGAGGGTGATAAGGGTTGGCATGTCAACCTTTGTGCCCTGGGCAATGAAAGATAAAAAAGGGCAGTTAATCGGATTTGAGATTGATGTTGCAAAAAAACTGGCCCAGGACATGGGAGTTGAAATAGAATTTATTCCAACTGCCTGGTCCGGTATTATTCCTGCACTTTTGACGGGAAAATTTGATGTGATCATAGGTGGAATGGGTATAACTCCCACCCGGAACCTTAAGGTTAATTTTACCATGCCCTATGACTTTTCAGGCATGTCCCTGGTGGCACACAAGAAAAAGGCCAATGGTTTTTCAACAATCGAAGATTTTAATAAAAAAGAGGTGACCATAGCTGCACGCATGGGAACTACGGCAGAGCAGGCTGCACGTAAATTCATGCCCAATGCAGAAATTAAACTTTTTGAAAATGAAAGCCAGGCATTGCAGGAGCTTAATCTAGGTCGTGTCCATGCCGTTGTCTCATCTGCTCCCATGCCAGTGTTCCATGCCTTGAAATATCCTGAGAAACTTTTTGTACCGTTAAAGGAAAATTTCACAAAAGAACCCATTGGATTTGCCATTCAAAAAGGGGATTATGATGCATTGAATTATTTTAATAACTGGATACTAAACATGCATTCCCAGGGATTTTTAAAAGAAAAAAAATCATATTGGTTTGAATCAAAAAAGTGGGAAAGCCTTGTTAAGTAGTAAATCCAATAAATTAACCCTTGTGGATATTCTGGTAGTCCTTATGGTGATGGCTGCCATAACCTTTTTTTTCACACGCATGGGAAGTATTCTGTCCTATGATTGGCAATGGAAATCCATACCCGGGTATTTTATATTCAAAGATGCTGAAACCGGACAATTTCATACCAATATCCTTTTAACCGGTTTTTTTACCACCATCCGGCTCAGCATCTGGGCCACGGGAATTGGATTTTTACTGGGCACCATCTCCGGTATGTTGGGAGCCAAGGGGTCCTTTTCCCAGCGGTTTATCAGTCGTCTCTATGTTGAAACCATCAGAAATATTCCCTCCCTGGTACTGGTAATCCTTTTTTATTATTTTGTATCCTCCCAGTTTCTGGACAGTCTACGTCTGGACCAGTGGCTGAGGAATCAATCACAGGATTTCCAGGAGGGAATGAAATTTATACTGGCCGGACCCGGCCAGATTAATGCCTTTGTATCTGCTGTAGTGGCATTGGCCATCTATGAAGGAGCCTATATTTCAGAAATCGTCCGGGGAGGGATCAATGGGATTCCCCAGGGCCAGTGGGAGGCATCATGGTCCCTGGGTCTATCCAGGCCAAAAACCTTTGTATTGGTGATCCTGCCCCAGGCATTCCGCCAGGTGGCATTTCCCCTTGCCGGTCAGTTTATTTCCACTATCAAGGATTCTGCCATTGTTTCTGTGATTTCAATCCAGGAATTGACATTCCAGGGGATGGAATTAATGGCTGCAACTTTTTTAACCTTTGAAATCTGGATGACCATTACCCTTTTGTATTTTATCTTGACCTTTTCCTTGTCCCGAACAATGGCTTTTATAGAAAAAAAGGCCTCCCATATGTATTAAAAAAGCCGGGGAAAAATAAAAGCGGATAAGACGATTCAATTAATGAAGGGGAAGAATAATCTTGAACAGACTGGCCCGGGAAATATTGACCCTGGAAGATGGAAACAGGATTACTGTCCTGGGCGGGGGACCTTCAGGGGCATTTTTTGCCATCCATGTGCTCAGGGAGGCAAAAAATGCAAATAAGAATATAAAGGTAACCATAATTGACAAACGAATGGTCCTGGAACCAGGCAGGCCATTGAAAGAGCTTAAAGGGTGTAATTTCTGCGCCGGTATTATTTCCCCACGGCTTGAAAAAGAGCTAATTAAAAATCGTCTCAAACTTCCCAAAGAAGTAATCTGCGAAAAATTTACCCATATATGGATACACGGACTCTGGAAAAATTTTCCCCTGAGGGTCCCCCCAGGGCAGGAGGTATTGTCAGTATTCCGGGGGACCCTTCCTCCTAAAAGAGAGGGAAAGACACTTGGATTGGATGCCTTTTTGTTAAAAAAAGCTGTTGAGGAAGGGGCAGATATCATTACCGGAGAAGCTCAAACCATTGAATATACAAGAAAAAAGAAACCATTACTCAGGATAAAATCTCCCCTGGGTGATGTTTTTACCATTGAATCTGATTTTGCCTGCATTTGTACTGGGATAAATCTAACTCCTGGAAATCAATATAAAAATAATACGATTTTTTCCTCATATCAAAAGATCAACCCTTTGTTTACACAGCCAAAAACAAGGTCCACATTGATCTTTGAGCTGAAACCCGGTAGTCAATATTTGAAAAAATATATTAACAAAGAATTATATATTATTGTGTCGGGATCAAAAAAACTGGATCTTGAACATATTGCCCTGATACCCAAGGGGGATTATCTTACTATTTCCCTTGTGGGAAAAACCATTAACAATGCATGCTTTCCCGAAGATCTTCTAAAAATTATTAAAACTTTTTTGTCCCTTTCCAGGATTCAAAAAATCCTGCCAGGCCTTGAGAGCACGCCAATTGTCTGCACATGTAACCCCTATATGGCAGTTGCGCCAGCCAAAGCCCCTTTTTCCGACAGGATAGCCATGGCCGGGGATGCTCTTGGTGCCAGACTTTACAGGGATGGGCTTTTTTCCGCCTTTGTCTCTGCCCAGGCCCTTGCCAGGACTGTAATTTACAGAGGAATGGATGAAAAAAGCCTTTCAAAGGGCTATGGCAGGGTAATAGCATGGCTTAAAACCGATAATCAGTATGGCAGATTTGTAATCGGACTGATACAATGGGTTTTGAAATCCCCTATTTTGAACAGAATCCTTTATCAGACATTTGCAACTGAAATGAAATTTAAAAAGCAGGAAGAATGGTCCCTGGGAAAGGTTTTATGGAAAATAGGAAGTGGATCTGCTGATTATAGAGAAGTGTTCAGGGACCTGATCCGGAGATCTGTATTTTTATCAATTCTGACAGGTATATTTAAAACCTTCAGAAATATTCTGACAGAAATTTTTTTTGGTCTGCACTGGGAAGACTATGGAAGGTCTCCAACTGTCATTATCAAGGAAAAACGAGATTATATAAAGAAATCAATTGCTTTACCCCTGGGAATAAAACTGAATAAATCACCTGAAATGGAAAGGATGTATGCCATAAAAATCAGGGCATCATCCAAAAAAATTTTCAAGGAACTTGGCAAGTTTGGTGATCCAGACAGCAAATTTCTCAGGCTCAGGTTTGTGGATATAAAAAGAGTTTCTGGTTTACCTAACCAAAAGGGATTTATTGTCAGATATGGCCTTGGTATGCTTCCCATTTCCATGGATATTCACCTGGTAAAGACAATTCCAGGAAAGGCCCTGTTATATGAACCAACCGAACTTTTTACAAAGCAGGGAAAGCTGCTTTTTGATATTACACCCACCAAAGATGGAAATAACCGACTGGTACTCTATACAGCTTTTGATTTTAAAAAAGGCAGTGGTCCTTTGACCAGAATATTCTGGAAATTGTTTAAAATGGGATTTCCCGACTATGCCCATGATGTTGTGTGGAACCATGCCATCTGCTGTATAAAAGGGGAAGCGGAAAAAAATACTCCATAAAAATGAATACGCCCCATTTTTATTAATACCTGGTCAATACATACAGGAGTAAAAAATAGACACTAGTCAATCAAAAACAGGGACTGATCTGTTAATTTTCCAAGCACTCCTGCTGAAACGCTTCCTAAAAGCCATCTTTTGATGCCGGCAAGCCCACGTTTTCCCATTATTATTGTACCATATTTTTGGGTTTTAATAATTTCAGCCAGGCAGTTGGCCACGCCTTTATTTGTAAATATAATCTGCAAAGGTATATTTGCATTAAAACCCACAATTTTTTTTAATTCCTTCCATTGCTGCGCCTCTTGACCGGAAGCTGTTTCCGCCACATGGACAAAAGTAAAGTGAAACCCCTTTTTCCCCATATGGGTATGCTTCAAAAATATCATAACCAGTAAACTGGCATCGGAAAGATCAACCGGCACCATAACCCTCAGGGGATGATGATTGGTATTAAGAAGTACCAATACCTTGCCGTGCTCCTTGTAAAGCAGACGTTTCCTCCAGGGTTGGCCATGATTTGAACAGATGAAAATCTGACCATGGTTTCCCTGGTTAATTTCCCAGCGAACTATTTTTTCCCAATTTTCTTTGGATTCTCTTATGGTATAATGTTTTTGGGTATTGGAAATTCCAAGGGGATCCAGTTTGTTTCTAATCCACTTTACAAAAACCTGCTGGGCTGAATCAAATTTTGTATCTTTTTCCATATGGCTGAGGAATAGAATACTAGGACAGGACTGGTGTTTTCTTTTTTGGGTAATAAGGGGCAGAGAATTTTTAAAAGTCTGAATATCTTTTATATCGGTTATGATCCACAAAGCCCTGGAATTCCGTGTCAAAAGCTTATGTTCCAATTGGGTTTTCTTCTGGACTAATCTGGGCCAGCATTTGCAATTAAATCCTTTTTCCAATATCACCTGCTTCAGGCAATGATTACAATTGATGCAATGAATGATTTTTTGGCCTTTTTTTTTGTAGGGATTTTTGGCCTTTGCCATCCAGTCCGGGTCGGCTCTAAGGGGCCGACCCAGGCCAATGAGATCGGAAATACCTTTTCTAAGTATTTTTTCAGCCTGAAACGGGGTGGTGATTCTACCTGATATTATTGTGGGAATATTTACCTGGGTTGTGAGTTTTTCCATGTCCTGGGCAAGATATGCGATTTTCTTTATTTTTTTTATTACTTCCGGCGAAAACAAAGAATTATAGGTGCTCACAGCGGCAGAAAGATAGGCAACTCCTTGTTTTTCCAGAAGCCGGGCAAAGGCAAGAGCCTGGGGCAGGGTAATTCCGTCGGGCACCCATTCCTCAAGAAGGAGTCTGTAACCCAATGGAAAATCTAAAGGAAGTTTGTCTTTTACTGCCCTTACAACATCAAGGGGAAATGCTGAGCGTCTGTTAAAATTTCCTCCAAGACTGGATTCAATTTTATTGGTAAAAGGGGAAAGATACTGGCATAAAAGATAACCGTTTGCTCCATGAAGTTCCACCATGTCAAAACCAGCCTGATATGCCCTGAAAGCTGCCTTGGTAAAATCATTGGTAACTCGTTCACGATCCTGGGAAGTCATGGAATACCTCCAGGTTTTAACCTGATTGATCAAATCCCTGGTCAGGCTGAAACGCTGTTCAAAGGGAAAAAATTCCATGAATCCCTTTAAGGATTCCATATTAAAGGAAAGGTTTGAACTGGTTATGGGAGATGGCAGCATGGGTTGCCGGGCTTTGGCAAACCTTCCGGCATGGTTAAGCTGAAGGCATGCAATGGCGCCTTTCTGCTTGATGGCTCTGGCAAGCTTGCCAAGGCCTGGAATAAATTTATCCCTGTCAGCTCTCAGATTGAATCTGGAGACCACTCCGTCCTGGGAAACAGCTGCATTTGCAACAATGACCATGCCAGGACCTGAATTGGCCAGTCTGGTATAGAAATCCATCATCCATGAGCTGACACTACCATCAATGTGTGCAAATCCAGTGTGAACGGGCAGGGCAACAACCCGGTTTTGAATAAGATATTTTCCCACCTGTAAAGGAGTAAAAAGAAATGGATAATGTATTTTATTATTAGTTTTTCCTGGATTTTGATTTTTGATTTGATTCATGGCTGAATTTTTTCTTTATTATTTTCATTGAACCATTTAATATGCATTGTATCTCTTCGTAGCGAAATTGGGAAGTATAAGTTTAGTTATGAAAATATCATGTTCCAGTCAAAATCCTGAATCCACAAGCAATCGGGAGGCAACATGGGTTATACAATTCTTATTACAGGGGCCTCAGGTTTTCTAGGATCCGCGCTTTGCGTGGACCTTTCCAGGGATAACAGCATTATAGGGATATACAGACGACCTATCCATAAAAGATTAAAGCAAGCCGCACCTTCTGTTTTTTGGGAAAAATCAGAAGTGGAGGATAGGGATTGTCTTGACTGGGTGTTCAAACAGAGTGCTTTAAAGGGGCGGCCCATTGATTATGTGATCCATTTTGCAGCCTATGTTGGTTTTAAAAAGCAATGGCAGGATGAACACTGTGACACCAATGTGATCGGTACCAGGAATATCATAGAGGCCGCCAGTAATGCCGGTGTAAAGCGAATTCTTTTTGCAGGAAGCATTGCAGCACTTGATCCTCTTCCCCTTGGACAGGTTTTAACGGAAAAATCTCCGGCTGGTGGTGAAATAGCCTATTCAAGAAGCAAGACCCTGGGCGAAAAAATGTTTTTTGAAAATTCATATAGACTTCCCGCTGTTGTGTTACGTCTTGGGGGTGTTTTTACAGACTGGTGTGAACTTCCACCTTTGTTCAGTGTTATGAAAATGTGGACAAAGCCTTTTTTAGGGAGAATGATGCCGGGGCAGGGCATGTCCGGCTTTCCCTATATCCATCGCAGGGATGTGGTGCAGATTGTCCGGCAAATCCTTGAAAGAAATGAACGTCTGGACCGTTTTGAAACACTTTTTGCAGCCCATTCCGGTTTTACCTGTAATAATGAATTGTTTCCCATTATCCGCAGGGAAACCAATGAAAAATTTTCCATAAAACCTTTACATGTTTCCTTGCCTTTTTCAAGAATGGCCCTGCATGGTAAGTATTTTTTTAACACCCTGCTTAACAGGAAAACCTATGAACGTGCCTGGATGATAGATTTTATTGACCGACCCCTTGTGGTGGACACAAGCTATACCCAAAAAAAACTTGACTGGGAGCCAAGTTCCAGGTTGCACATTCTTCAACGTCTTCCTGTTCTTTTACAAAATTTTAATCGTCACCCCAAAACCTGGCATATCAGAAATATAAAGCGAAATGATCAGAAATATGAATATGATCCCAATGGATGTTT
>JAOZST010000149.1:0-1087 GCA_029939535.1 Desulfobacteraceae bacterium
GCTAATGGCTAACAGCTCGCTAATATACAGAGTAAAAAAGCACAAAGGGCCTTTCCCCGTATATGTCCCCGTACATGGAAAGGCCCTTTTTTGTTGAAGGGTTCTACCGAAGCCTGAGGATGGTGTCATATATTTGTTTTTTAGGCAGCTGATATTCTGCTGAAATTTTCCGGGCCAGATCTGCAGTTCCAATTTTTTGATCAAGCCTGGAAAGAATAATCTCCTCAATCTGTTCTAAAGTCATTTCTGGTGGGTCACCAGCCCCATGGATGTAAAGAACGCATTCCCCTTTTATCCTTTCCCGTAACTCAAGAATAGAAAGAATTTTGGAAAGATCTCCCCGGATATATTCTTCATGGAGTTTGGTGATTTCCCTTGCCAGACAGGCCCTGCGGTTGCCAAGAATTTTCCGGGCTCTCTTGATAACTGTGCAGATGCGTTTGGGAGACTCATAAAAGATAAGGGTGGCCTTTTCTGATTTAAACCCTTCAAGAATCTGGCATTGTTTTTGTGCTTTTTTGGGCAGAAAACCGCAAAACAAAAAGGAATCCGTGGGAAGCCCTGCAACACTAAGGCCGGTAATGGCTGCATTGCATCCAGGTATGGGGATGATGGAGATTTCCTGGTCAGCAGCTGTTTTAACAAGCCGGTATCCTGGATCTGATATTAAAGGGGTGCCTGCATCTGAAATCAGGGCAATGTTTTTCCCGGTTTTCAAGGCCTCAATGAGTTGAATGGATTTTTTGTCTTCATTGTGTTCATGGCAGGAAATCATCCGGGTTTGAATCCCGTAATGGTCCAGAAGCCTCCTGGAATGTCTGGTATCTTCGGCCGCAATCAGATCAACTTCCTTTAAAACCCGTATTGCCCGGAAGCTCATGTCTTCAAGGTTGCCCATGGGGGTGGCAACAATAAACAAGGTGCCTGGCGGGTTATCAGATTTTATATTATAGTCCGGTTTTATATTATTGTCCATTTTACTGCCTTACCATTCAATTCACATTATCCCAAAGGCATTTTTTATCAATGTTGCCTCAGGTTTATTGTTGGTAAAAATGATTTCAACAACATCAAAACGGACCCTGTG
>JAOZST010000149.1:1187-3500 GCA_029939535.1 Desulfobacteraceae bacterium
CCGTGTTCAATAATGGCCTGTTTGTGGGCTTTGGTGGGATATCCCTTGTGACGGTGGAAATTGTAAAGGGGATAGGTCCTGTGAAGTTCTTTCATGATCCTGTCCCTGGTAACCTTGGCAATGATGGATGCCGCTGCAATGGAAATACTCCTGGAATCTCCCTTGATAATGGCCTGCTGGGGCAGATGTGAATCAATTGTGAATTTCCCGTCCACGAGCAGGAAATCAGGAGCAGGTGTAAGGTTTTGAACTGCCCGCTCCATGGATAAAAGTGAAGCTTGCAGGATATTTATCTGATCGATTTCTGTATGATCGGCAATACCGATTCCAACAGCCTGTGCCTGGTGGGTGATGAGAGGAAAGAATCTTTCTCTTTTTTTTTCAGACAATTTTTTAGAATCATTGATGCCCGGGCAGGTGAAAAAAGAGGGCAGAATCACGGCAGCAGAGACAACAGGGCCGGCAAGTGGTCCCCTGCCGGCCTCGTCAATACCTGCAATATATTGATACCCTCTTTTTTGTGCGTATAGTTCAAATTGCCACAAAGAGTTATGGCAATTATTTTCAGGCAAATCGTTTTTCTTTGATCCTGGCTGCTTTCCCGCGAAGGTTTCTAAGGTAATAGAGTTTGGATCTTCTTACCCGGCCCCTTGTAATTACTTCAATTTTATCAATGGAAGGTGAAAATAGCGGAAATATTCTTTCAACACCAATACCACCGGAAATTTTTCTGACGGTAAATCTGGCACTGGCAAATCCCTTGGTTTTTTTAATAACAACACCCTGGAATATCTGGATGCGTTCTTTTTCACCTTCTCTGATTTTTACATGTACTTTTACTGTATCACCTGAAGTAAAATCAGGGATATCAAGGCGCATTTGTTCTCTTTCTAATTTTTCAATAATGTTTGTCATGTTTCCTCCTGGTTTCTTTCCCTTTTGGCCTGTCAGCCATTTGTAATTCGATCTAAATATATTGATGCAGCAGAACGGACAGAAAGATGATTATATTCACCCGGGCCTGTAATGGGCTCAAGTTTTATATCACAGATATCAATCAATTCTTCTGCCAGTCCCCATGCCGTGCCAAATACAAGGACATGGGATGCATTGTTCTCAAACTTTTGTTTCAGTTGTGCTGCAGGAATTGCACCTTTCAGCGGTTTTGCGCTGGTGGCAATGGTTACCACGGGTTGATTCCTTTCCTCTTTTATTTCCTGTACAGCATCTTCAAATGTGGCAACCACACGGATCAGCTCAAGGGCTGATTTCCTGGATGGATTCAATTCACCACCCACACCCCTGGTCCAGTGTTTTATGACCTGTTGGGCCAGATCAGCCTGGTCTTCAAAGGGAGTTATAATATAAACACCCTTGACTCCAAAGGTTCTGGATGCCCTTGCAATATCATGCATGTCAATGGTGGTCAAAGCTGAGCCAATGGGCTCTTTTTTCCGGTTCATAACCGGAAAATGTATTAATGCCACATATAGGTTATTGTTTAGCTTGTTGTTTGACAAGTGATTGAAGCTCCCTGCACCATTGCTGTAAAATCTTTTTTTCTTCCGGGGTGGGTGTCTGTTTTTCAAACAGGTCCGGCCGTTTTATAAATGTACGCTGCAGAGATGATGTTTTGCGCCATTGTCTGATTTTTTCATGGTTGCCTGACAATAACACCTGGGGCACACTCAGGTCTTGAAACTTTTCCGGCCGTGTGTAATGGGCATATTCCAGGCGGTCATCAATAAAAGAATCAGACTGGGAAGATGCTTCACTCCCCAATACCCCGGGGATCATGCGGGAGATTGAATCAATAATTGCCATGGCAGGCAGTTCCCCTCCGGTCATGACAAAATCTCCAATGGATAGTTCTTCATCAACAATTTGGGCGTATATTCTTTCATCAATGCCTTCATATCTGCCGCAGACAAAAATAAGGTCCTGTTTTCTCGCAGCAAGGTCACAGGCTTTCTCCTGGTCAAATTTTAAGCCCTGGGGAGTCATTAATACTACTTTTGCCAAGGGTGCTGTTTTTTTTGCAAAAGAAATAGCAGCTTCCAGGGGTTCTGGTTTCATGACCATACCGCTTCCCCCGCCATAGGGCCTGTCATCCACGGTTTTGTGTCTGTCCCGGGTAAAATCCCTGATGTTGACACATTGCCCTGTGATCAGACCACGTTCAATTCCCCTTGCAATCATACCATGTTCAAAAAAGGCTGTTACAAGCTCTGGAAAAAGGGTTAACACCGTAAAGTCCATGATCTGTTCATTATCCTTGAGGGAATTAGTATCCTTGAGGGAATTAGTATCCTT
>JAOZST010000149.1:3600-9598 GCA_029939535.1 Desulfobacteraceae bacterium
TATCCTTGAGGGAATTAGTATCCTTGAGGGAATTAGTATCCTTCAGAGAACTCATACCCTTCAGGTTTCATATCCTTCCGGCAGACTGGTCATAACGATTCCCCCGTCCATATCAACAGATGTAACAAAGTGTTTATTCATTGGGATCAGAATTTTCTTTTTCCCTACAACCAGAACGTCATTGGCACCAGTTGGGAAAATACGCTCAATGGTTCCAAGTTCTCCCCGGGTCTTGTCAATGACGGTCAGTCCGTAAAGATCCTGCCAATACCAGGTGTCTTCTTCAAGTGCGGGCAATTGGTCTTTATTGATTAGAATTTCTTTTCCCACCAATGCCTGGGCAAGATCCGGGTTGTCCACATTTTCCAGATTTATCAGGACCCCTTTTTTCCGGGCAGAGGATTTGAGAATGGTATAGGCACAACCTTTTTCTTCGTCCTCTGATTTGAGCCAGACCTGCCTGCCTGGGGCAAATGTATCAAGGGATTCTGCAAAGGACCAGACCTTGAGATTGCCGCCAAGTCCGTGTAACCCAGTGACTTTGCCAATGGTAAGCAGGTTGTCGTTATCCATGATTTATTCAATGATTTCCAGAACAGTTCGTTTCCGGAGTTTTGTGGATGCTGCGCTTAATATGGTTCTCATTGCCCGTGCTGACCTTCCCTGCTTCCCAATCACCTTTCCCAGATCATCCTTTGCAACCTTTAGCTCCAGTACAGAAGTCTGCTCCCCAATGACTTCAGAGACCTGAACCTCATCAGGATTGTCTACCAATGCCTTTGCAATGTACTCTACCAGATCTTTCATAAAAACATCTCCTAATTAATGAGAATTCCCAGGTAATCCATATTTGGATTTCCAGGGTTGGGTGCGGTGGTTACGCTCAGAAGTTCAGGTTTATGCAGATGCCTCAGTAAAACCCTGACTTTTCAGGATGCTTTGAACCGTGGTGGAAGGTTTGGCGCCTTCACCCATCCAATATCTGATTCTGTCCTCTTTAAGAACAATTGCTGCTGGTTCTGTCATGGGGTTATAGGTTCCCAAAGCTTCCAGAAACCTGCCGTCCCTTGGGGATTCAATATCGGCGGCCACAATTCTGTAAAAGGGTTTTTTCTTGGTTCCTTTTCGGGTCAATCTGATTTTTACGGACATTGGTTTTTTTCTCCTTAAAATGGAAGCATGCCTTTTAACGAACGCATGCCGCCTTTATTAAACTTCTTAATCATTTTCATTGACTGGGTATAGCTTTTCAGGAGCTTGTTAACATCCTGGACGCTTGTCCCGCTTCCATTGGCAATCCTCTTTTTCCTTGACCCTTTTATCATTGCATGTTTTGATCTTTCTTCCGGGGTCATGGAATTGATGATGGCCTCTATTTTTCCAAACTCTTTGTCACTTATATTTAAACCCTTGAGTTGTTTTTTGTTCACACCCGGCAACATGCCGATAAGATCCTTTATGGATCCCATTTTCCGGACAGACTTCATCTGATTTCGGAAGTCTTCAAGGGTAAAAGCATTTTTCCTTAATTTTTGTTCAAGGGCCTTGGCTTCTTTCTGGTCAACTGCATCCTGGGCCTTTTCAATAAAGGAAAGGGTGTCACCCATTCCCAGTATTCTTGAGGCCATCCTGTCGGGATGAAAGGCTTCAAGGGCGGTTGATTTTTCTCCTACACCAATAAATTTCAAGGGCTTGCCCGTGACCGCCTTGATGGAGAGGGCTGCCCCGCCCCGGGCATCTCCATCCATTTTGGTCAGTATAAACCCATCAAGATCCAGCCGCTTGTCAAATGATCCGGCAATATTAACAGCATCCTGGCCTGTCATGGCATCGGCAACCAAAAGGATTTCCGACGGGTTCAGGCCTTTTTTAATGCCTTCAAGTTCAGCCATTAATTCATCATCAAGATGTAAACGGCCGGCAGTGTCAATCAACAGGGTGTCACAGCCCTGCTCCCTTGCCGCCAATTGTGCATCCTGACAGATTTTTAAGGGTTTCATGTCGGTTGTTGACTGAAAAACAGGCACATCCAGCTGTTGTCCAATTCTTTTCAGCTGATCAATGGCCGCAGGTCTGTAAACATCCACTGGCACAAGGAAGGGCTTTCTGCCCTGCTTGCGCAGGTACCGGGCAAGCTTTCCCGTGGTAGTGGTTTTACCTGACCCCTGCAATCCAACCAGCATAACAGAGCCCAGAGCTTTGTCATCAAGCTTTAGATCCTGATGCTCTGACCCCATCATTTTGGTGAACTCGTCATTTACAATTTTAATGACCTGCTGACCAGGAGTAAGGCTTTGCATTACCTCCTGACCAAGTGCCCTGGCCTTTATATCTGAAATGACATTTTTTGCAACCTTATAATTGACATCTGCCTCAAGAAGTGCCATCCTGACTTGTTTTAAGCCGTCTTCGATGTTCTTTTCATTAAGGGTGCCGTGACCTTTTAATTTTTTAAAGACCGAATCAAGTCTATCACTCAAATTTTCAAACATAAAGAGATCACCCTCAAATATCTAATCAAATCATTGAATTTAGTTTATATTCCGTGATATGTCAAGGAAATAATAAAAATGAACAGGTTAAAAAACATGGAAAACATACTGGATTATACAAGGGAAGAATTGGCCCAATGGCTTGAGGATAAAGGAATAAGATCCTTCAGGTCCAGGCAGATTTTTAAATGGGTTTACCTGAAACTGGCCCAAAGCTTTGCTGAGATGACCGATCTTGGCAAGCCTTTGCGCCAGATGCTGGAGGCAGATTTTTACATAGGCAGCCTTGACCTTGAAAATAAACAGATCTCTTCCGATACCACGGAAAAGTTCTTATTCAGACTATCTGATGGCCATTATATCGAGTCGGTTTTAATACCGGAAAAGGATCACTTTACCATCTGTGTATCCACCCAGGTGGGATGTGCCATGGGCTGTGAATTTTGTTTGACTGCCAAGGGAGGTATCAAGCGTAATCTCAGTGTGGCAGAGATTATTGCCCAGGTTCGGGATCTCCGGTTTCATCTGATGCAAAAGAAAATAGAACCTCTTAAACTATCAAATATTGTTTTCATGGGCATGGGAGAACCCCTTGCCAATTATGATAATTTGATCAAGTCCCTGCACATCCTCATGGACACGGATTACGGCATGAAGTTTGCTGCAAGAAAGATCGCCGTCTCCACCTCCGGGCTTGTGCCAAATATCATACGTTTGGGCCAGGATACAAATGTAAATCTTGCTATTTCTTTGAATGCCACCAATGACAAGACAAGGTCCAGGCTCATGCCCATCAATAATAAATATCCCATACATGAGCTTTTGAAAGCCTGCCGGGCTTTTATCATGAAACCCCGGAACAAGATTACATTTGAATATATTCTGATCAAGGGTATAAATGATTCCAGAGAAGATGCCTTCAGGCTGGTGAAGCTTCTTGCCCCCATCCGGGCCAAGGTGAACCTGATTCCCTTTAATGAGCATGAAGGATCTGAATTTAAACGGCCGGGTTTGAAAACAATTTCCAAGTTTCTCCAGATTTTGCTGGATCGAAACATGACGGCCATCATTCGCAAGAGCAAAGGGGATGATATTTCAGCAGCCTGTGGTCAACTTAAGGCAAAACTGATCATCTGAAAAACAAAACTGATCACATGAAAAAGATGATTGCTTCCAGTAACCCAGGACAAGGCCTGGAAACATTTTAAATTCCTTGCATAATCTACAGGGGATTGAAACTATCTGGATATGAGTTATAATTCAGGAAGTGATGTAATTTATTAAACCATTATGATAAACCGGTATGAAGCGAATTGTTATAGATGAATTTTATGAATAAACTTAAATATATTTAATTGATGGGAAGGAAATATGTCAAATATAACTCTGGAAGATAAAAAGATTCTGATTGTTGATGATGAACCCGATGTCCTTGATTCCCTGGAAGAATTGCTCAATATGAGTACCACTGTAAGGGCCCAAACCTATGAAGATGCAAACATGCTACTTGAGACCCAGGAGTTTGATCTGGCTATACTTGATATAATGGGGGTGGATGGGTATCAACTGCTGGAAACCGCAATTAAAAAAAATATAGTAACTGTTATGCTGACAGCCCATGCCCTGAGTCCTGCCAACATTAAGAAATCCTATCAAGGGGGTGCCTGTTCCTATATACCCAAGGAAGAAATGTTTAATATTGAAACATTCCTTCTGGATGTCCTCAAAGCCAAACAAGAGGGCAAAAATCCCTGGACAGGCTGGTACAAACGTTTGGCCTCTTTTTGTGAAGAAAAATTCGGGCCGGATTGGGATAAGGATGAAAAAGAGTTCTGGGAAAAAATGATTTATTATTAATCCTTTTTCATCCCCTATATCATAAGGTCTTTAAGTGCAGAAGGCTCAAGACAGGGAACCAGGACAATGGATTCTTTTCCTTTTTTTGTTATTTTGATTTTAGCTGTTTCACCGGGTTTTGATTTGGTATATCCGGCTGTTATTCCGGCAGCTGTTTCAATGTGCGAATCTGAAAAATTCCCCATGAGAATTGCATCCGGCCCAGGCATCTCAGCATGCCGAAGCCGGATATCCTGATCCTTGTCAAACCAGGTCATGATCTGCTGATTGTCATATTTTGAACGTCCCACAATGAGTTTGCAGCAATTTTGTTTGTTGCTCAAATTATTCAACTTGTCCAAATCGTTCTGATCCTCCAGGCTATCCAGCCTGAAATGACGTCCATGTTTCAAAAGGTGCAAATGTCTGGTTTCATAAGTTTTTTGTACTATTAAAAGGTCTCTCAGCCTGTCTGAAAAACCCTTGTCCGTTAAAAGGCAGCCCCCGGCAGGTGCTGGATATTCTGTGATACCAAAATCTTTTGCCATCTTCATCTGCACCTTTCTGGACCGCCCTGTAATATCCATCAATTTTTCACGATCAACCAGGCCCTGCTGCTCCATTATAGTTTCAGGCAGGCATTTTGCACTCAGGGGGCGCAGTATATACTTGCCAAACCCTGAATTTTTTTCAACATATTTTAAAGCATTTTTGGTCTGGGACTTGGGCCGCTGGCCTAAAACTTCGCCGCTGAATAGAAAATGGAACCCTTTTTCCTTCATAATATTGCCTGCAATGGAAAACATCAGGGTATGGCAGTCCATGCAGGGGTTCATGTTTTTGCCGAACCCTGCTTTGGGAGCCTTCATCATCTCCATAAACGCATTTGTTATATCCTGGGTGATAATAGGAATACCTGTCCTGGCCGAAGCATTTTTTGCTGCCTGGGATGAAAAAAAAGGAGTTTCAAAGCTGATCCAGGTAACATCAATCCCCTGGTTTTGTAATACCAGGGCAGACAATATGCTGTCCAGGCCGCCTGAACAGAGGCCCAGGGCTTTAATCGGTCTTGTGGTTTTTTCTATATTCATATATAAGCACTTTATGGTTTTGGGCACATTAAAAATTCAAATAATGCTTGAAAGATTAAGGGACCGTTATCCGGTTGTCAAGACCCAGCTGGATCATAAAACCCCCTTTCAATTACTCATTGCCACCATAATGTCTGCCCAATGTACTGACAATCAGGTCAACAAGGTTACAAAAAAACTTTTTGCCAGATATCCAGATCCCTCCAGCCTGTCTTCGGCCCCATTAAATGATATTAAACGCATTATTTATTCCACCGGGTTTTACAATAACAAATCAAAAAATATCAAGGCCTGTGCCCAGGCAGTCCTGGAAAATTATAACAGCATTGTGCCCAAAGAGATTGATGAATTGACAAGATTGCCCGGAGTAGGGCGGAAAACAGCCAATGTTGTAAGATCGGCCGCATTCGGGTTCCAGGCCATTGTGGTGGATACCCATGTTTTGAGGCTTTCCCAGCGCCTTGGCCTTACCCAAAAAAAAGATCCTGTCAAGGTGGAGTTTGAACTCATGGAGATTATTCCTGAATCTTCCTGGAGCGATTTGTCCTTGCAGTTTATTTATTTTGGCAGGGAAATCTG
>JAOZST010000311.1:0-2533 GCA_029939535.1 Desulfobacteraceae bacterium
TCCAGGTTTGATAGAAACTGCAGTTCAAATGGAAAAGTCCCTATAATCGGCAGATGCATCATGTTTCAGACCTCGGTATAATCATCTTTTTTCGGTATGTTTTTTTGGACACTCATCAATTTTGAATCGGCGAGGGACCAACTTCAATTTGCAATATTTTTCCAATTGGAATATAGGCGCTTAATGCATTCAATTTTCTACAAAGTTGTTCCTGCGCTTTTCGACGACTCGGCTGCTGTAGAGGTTCCAGTCGGACAACTACTCTGTCTGCTTCCGATTTGATCCATCCATGACATTGAGTAATGGCATAAAACAAATCTATATATTCATCTTGATTTGGATAATGTGCCAATAACCAGTCTGTCATATCCTTGCGAGCATTCCATACCGAAGCGGTAATAAAGTCAAAAAGATTTTTTCCTTCATTATCAATCTTCCGAAAGGATTTATAGTTATCTAAAGTAGAAACATCCACCTTTTCAGGGAGCTGTTTTTTCTTATCAAGAAGCATTGCGTACTCTGTCTCTAACTCATTTATTTGTAATTCCAAACGAGTCTTCAAGCTTTTTTTACGCCGTGATCCATCTTTGTTAAGAACTTCCTTTGTTTTTGAATTTTTCTTATGCGCTTTATCAAGTGCTTTACGTACAGCCTTGATCTCTTTGTTAATGGATTTGATATCAGGATTTGCTATAAGCTGTTGCTCGCTCTCTTGTGTTTTAAAACCAGGATGATAATGAAACGGATGCTTGTCATGAATATGTTTGAATGTGTTTTCAGAGGCACCCCATCGATTTAATATAGCCTGCGCGCATTTAATAGTACTCATACTGTTGCCGGCATCCCACGCAAGACCGCATGTCCGACGTTTGCTGGTTTTGTTCCAAAGGAAAATTTTTCTGAGAGTAAAGGTTTTACTTTCATCACCTTGTTTAAGAGTAAAGTCTTTTTCTCCTTCAAAAACACCATACTGCTTGCCATTCATCTCAAATGATTCAGTAAAACAATCGTCATCTAATGCTTTGAGTTTTTTTGAATCTACATGTTTTTCCCAAGTGACAAAAGGAACATTATTTTCTATGAGAGTGTTGAAAAATGGGGCGCCCGACCCTTCCCGATCAAATACCATGAAGGGAATCTCCGTCAGTTCCTCCTCCCAGTTTTTTTTCAATTCGACAATATACGCTTTAAGATCGCCTTTTCCTTCTTGAATTTGAAAATCAACAATCCGACCACTTTGATCGCAAGTAACCAGGTTTGTTTGTCCAGGCATCACCATTTTGCGCTGAGTATTGAAACCGGAATGAACTTTCTGCTGGCCGGTGTATGGAAGAAGGTGTCCATCTGTAAACCATATCCATGAACTGACCACTCCGCATCTAAGCTGCTGCTTAAAAAATGACTTACAAAGGGATATGGAACATTTCAAATTGCAGGCGGCATAGAACCATTGCCAGACAACCTTCTTGTGGGGCAATTTGTCGAGTCCCAGAATAATCCCGGCTTCTTTCTGGTCAACGTTTTTCAGTTGTTCTATGGATTTAATGTTGCGTGCTGTCATCAATAAAAAAACTAAAAATATTTTATAAGCAGGTCCGAAATAACCCATTATCAGTCTCAACCATTGATTCGTGCTGATTAAAGCGATTAGATAAGGAAATATTCCTGCAAAACGAGTAAATTTCCAAGCATGGAGGGAGTTAAAGGGTTGCTCATCTTTAGGGACTGCTGCTTCACCGAATTCAAAATCAAGTTCTTGCTGTTTTTTTAAATTTTCGATCCGTTTAGCTTTTCTTTCTTCGGCAAGAATGACAGCCTTACCGCCCTGTATACGTTTGTGTTGCGTGCGTTTACGATGTTCTGCAAGATTTTTGCCCATCTTGGGATTGTATCCCCCCAACAGACCTTCAGTGCCAAATTTCTTTTTACTATCAATATAATTATATATCGATTGCCTGCTAATATTGAGACCAGCAGCTAATCGAGAGAGATTTGCACCCAAATCCATGGTATCAACAATAAATTGTCTTTTTGCCGGCTTATCAGAAAGGTCGACTCGTTTAACAATGACATCACGATTTTTAAGAGTAACTATGTTCTTGTTTCCTTTGTTGAAAGTTAAAGATAAATTCGCACCAATATTTTTGGAGTTATCTTTTTTTTTCGGCTTCATTTCAGGGAACAAATCTTCTGGCATAATTGGCACCTCTATGTAGTATTTAATCGAATCTACCACAAAAAAACAAAAAGGGCAACAAAAATTTACACCAATAGCAATATTTACCAGAAAGACAGTTGGTTATATGTGTTTGTGTCCAATTTTAATATAGGTTTTGCATCCTTCTTATTGTCCAATAAATCAAGGTCGGCGCCATAGAATGCCCGTATAACAGGGCTTTCAGGAGATTTGCCCGAGCCTAACGTCCCGAGGTCTGAAATCATAATCTGTTGAGGCAAGCTCTAATATATTATCAAGAAGCTGTGAAAGGTCATGGGAAGAGTGGGTATCCTCACTTTTTCTGGCAAAACTGAG
>JAOZST010000150.1:0-3460 GCA_029939535.1 Desulfobacteraceae bacterium
CACCACAGAGTTCACAGAGGACACCGAGAATAGAGCTCTGTTCTCTCTGTGGTTAAAATATTTTTCATGGTTTGTAGTGCCCGTCAGGGCATGGGGATTATTTAATAAAAAACCTGATGATAGAACCGAATGATAGAAGTGGACGAAAAAAAAATGCAATGGTCACAGAACATGACCATTGCATCCATCCTTGAGCAATTGGATGATACAAAATTTTGTTCTGTGGTCCGTGTCAATGGAAGGCTGGTGTCCAGTCCTAAATTTGCCGACACAAAGGTCCCTGACGATTCCATCATCCAATTGCTGCCCCTGGTGGCAGGGGGATAAACCAGCCAGTAATAAATTTTGCTTCCCAAATGACTGCCTGTCTGTTAGATAAACCAGGCAGTTACTATTTTATAATCTGAAAAGAGCACACTATTGAAACGAATTAGCTTATTTATAAAGAATCTGTTCAAGGGACAAAAAGTCGAAGATCCACCGAAAGCACCTGTTGAAACCCTGAAAAAACCGGAACCAATCCAGGAACCAATCACGGAACCAGAAACGAAACAACCCCCTCCCACTCAAAAAAAAAGAACTCCAAGGCCCAAAAAAAAACCATGGACCCTGGAAAATTTCAAGGTTGAGCCCGAAGAAGGTAAAACCAGATTTCACGATCTCAACCTGCCCAAAAGCCTTATGCACGCCATTTGCGATCTTAAATTCAATTTTTGTACTGAAATCCAGGCAAGATTACTTCCCCACACCCTCCAGGGACAGGATGCCACTGCCAAGGCCCAGACCGGAACCGGTAAAAGTGCAACATTTATTATCGCCATTATAAAAACATTTTTAAAAAAACCCTTAAAAAATAAAAATGGAATGCCCAGGGCTTTGATCCTCGCCCCCACAAGGGAATTGGTTCACCAAATTGAAAAGGACTTCAATGCCCTTGCCAAATACTCCCGCCTGACAATCTTAGGGGTTTACGGCGGCACAGGCTACAACAAGCAGCAGACCATACTCCAGAAAAAATCCGTGGATGTTATTGCAGCCACTCCTGGGAGACTTCTGGATTTTATCAGCAAAAAAATCATAAACCTGTCCAAGATTGAGATCATTGTCATTGACGAGGCAGATCGAATGCTGGACATGGGATTTATCCCGGATGTGCGCAGGCTGATTTATATGACCCCCCACAAGGATAAGCGCCAAACTCTGTTCTTTTCCGCCACCCTTACAGATGAGGTGTTACGCCTGGCCGATTCCTGGACCAAAGATGCAGTACAAATTGAAATAGATCCGGACCAGGCAGCAGCCCAGAGCATTCGTCAAATTATCTATCTGACCACTGAAGATGACAAATTTAAGAATGTATACAACCTCCTGGTAAGCGAGAAACTTAAACGGGTGCTCATTTTTGTAAACAGGAAAGACACTGCACAATATCTTTCTACAAAGCTGGAACGTTATGGACAGAAATGCGGCATCCTGTCCGGAGATGTATCCCAGGACAAACGGTTCAAGGTGCTGAATAATTTTAAAAGTGGCAGGATTAATTTCCTTGTGGCAACGGATGTGGCGGCAAGGGGGCTTCATATTGAAGATATCAGCCATGTCATAAACTATGATCTCCCCTTTGAACCGGAACATTATATCCACAGGATCGGTAGGACAGGAAGAGCTGGTGCTAAAGGGACATCCATCAGCTTTGCCGATGAGATGAGTTCTTTTCATATACCAAAAATAGAAGAAGTACTGGGACATAAAATTGAATGTGAATATCCATCCGAAAAACTGGACCGCGCCCTGCCGAAACCGATTAAAAAAAAAGCAGGCAAAAAAAAACCTTTTAAAAAAAGACGCAGGCCTAATAAAAAAATATATATTAAAAAAGACTGACCTGCTTAGGACCGCAGATGAAATAAGTTGAGCAGAAATAGCGCTGGATTTTGGTTTATCTACAAGGCGCATTAAAGGTTCAATAGCCGGCCTATCGGGCCTTTGATACAACGCAGTAGATGAAGCAAAAGACAAGCAATTTCGTTCAATTTATAAAATTTGCGGTCCTTCTGGTTGACACTGAGACAAAATTCAGTGTAGAATCCCAGGTTCATATAAAAAGAGATATGCATAAAGGAGTTTGAAATAAAATGTTTGGTCTTGGAATGCCTGAAATCCTTTTAATACTGGCAATTGCCCTTATTGTTATTGGCCCGAAAAAGCTGCCTGACCTCGCTAAAACTCTGGGCAGAGCCATGGGGGAGTTTAAGCGCTCTGCCCAGGATTTTAAAGATAGTATTGATATTGAAACCACGGTAAAAGACCTTGACGAGCCTGCCTCTGATCTGAAAAGCGTTCTAAAAGAAGATAGTCAGGAAGAAAATAGTCAGGAAGAAGATGGCAAAGAAAAAGAGACCGATGTGGAACTTGACATTGAACTTGAAATTGAGCCTGATGTAGAAACCGATATAGAAACAGGTGATGACCCGGAAACAAGTGGCTCCAATGATCAGGATTCAATTGCAGATGATGAAACCGACCCAGGCCCCAAAAAAGCAGATCCTGTCATCCTTAAAGAACAAGAAAATAAAAACGAATAAAAAATTATGAGCCAAGAAGATAAAAGCCCTTTTACTGAGCATCTGGGCGAACTACGGGACCGATTGGTCCGTTCCTTTATTGCCGTTGGCATTGGATTTGTCTGTGCCTATTTTTTTAAAGAGAAACTATTTGCACTCCTGACTGCCCCCCTTGTCATTGCCATGGGGGATGCTGGAAACGCAAAAATGATCTTCACAGGACTGCCAGAAGCATTTTTCACGTACCTCAAGGTGTCACTTCTGACTGGTATTGCTGTATCCACTCCGGTACTTTTTTATGAATTCTGGATGTTTATATCACCCGGGTTATATAGAACTGAAAAAAAATACATACTTCCCATTGTTTTCTTATCCCTTTTCTTTTTTATTGTGGGTTCTTCCTTTGGGTATTTTATTGTTTTTCCCTATGGATTTAAGTTCTTTCTGGGATTTGCCAATGACACCATCCATGCAATGCCATCCATGAAGGAATACCTGGGCTTTGCATCCAAGATGCTTTTGGCATTCGGATTTGTATTTGAGCTGCCCCTGGTGCTCACCTTTATGGCAAGGATGGGACTTGTCACAGTTGATTTCCTGAAAAAAAACCGCAAATATGCCCTGCTCCTCTTTTTTGTGGGGGCAGCCCTTATCACCCCGCCGGATGTGGTGACCCAGATCATGATGGCACTGCCCTTGATGGTATTGTATGAAATCAGTATTATCGGTGCCAGGGTATTTGGGAAAAAAGCCAAAACTGATTCTGAAAATAAAGAAAATGGCGATATTGACCAGGATAACGATAAGAAAGAAGAGGCTTCAGACGGTTAGAACAACTTTGTTTTTTCATTGACTTTAAAGGGTCGTGGGTATAAAAATAAAGTAATTATAAGAAT
>JAOZST010000150.1:3560-9539 GCA_029939535.1 Desulfobacteraceae bacterium
GAATGCCACCATGACAAAGACAACAAACCCCTTGATCTGAAAATTGGTGACGATGTCAAAGGCTGTGCAGAATGCCACACCAAATTCAAAAAAGACAAAAAGAACAGAAAAGACATCATGGTCCATGAAAATGCAATCCACGGAAACTGCATAGGCTGTCACAAAGCTGTTAACAAGGAAAAAGGCGACCCCAAAGGAATGAAGGGCCCTGCCCCTGCTTCCTGTACAAAATGCCATCCAAAGGCAAAATAGTAAAAAGATAATCTCCGCCTGATATTCAGCGGTCATTCAAGTAAAGGGGAGTTTTCACAGCGGAAAACTCCCCTTTTTAGTATCAAACTGCAACACCACCTGCGCAGATTTTTATCTTGATCAGGTCTATTTCTATACAATTTCATGCTGGTAGAAAATGCCATGAAAAAAATCAATCCGGTTTTATCCCTAGGCAGGTTTTATCCCTAAGATCAAACAATCGTTCTATCAAGCTGTCTTCAAACCCTTGCTGCCGGGTTCGGAACAGGGGAAAGGAGACCCCGAAAGCTGCTTCTACAATCCCCTTTTGATTAAATATCGGTATTGCCAGAGTCTTTAGCCCAATGGCAACCTCCTGATCTGATATGGCATAGCCCCGGAATCTGGTATTTTTTAAATCTTCCATAAAGGACTGCACGTCGGTTATGGTATGGGGAGTAAGCCGTTTGAAATCAATTTTTCCTGCTATTTTTTCCTGTTCCAAAATATCCATGAAAGCCACAATAGCCTTGCCCAGAGAAGTGGCATGTATGGGAAGTCGTGATCCTGGCGAAAGGTCCAGATTAACCAGATCGGAAGAAAGAATTCTATCGACAGCAACGAGTTCCTTTCCTTCCAGAACAGCACAATGGGTAGTGACATCCAGGTCATTACGAATGGATTTCATATGGGGCATCAGCCGGTCTTTAATACCCATTGACTCAATTACCCATCCCCCTAACCTAAGGGTCTTTGGTGTAAGATGAAAGGTCTTGGTAGCCTCGTCCTTTATCATAAACCCTAATTTTGTAAGGGTATACAGGTAACGTCTGGCCGTGGGCAGATTCATATCATTTGCCTTTGCTATTTGGCTAAGACTCCACATTGGGTGATGTTTTGTAAAGCACATCAACAGATTCAACCCTTTTGCCAGAGAATTAACAAACTCCCGATCTGTGCCTGTATTCATTTATTCTCCTTTTACTAATCATGATATAAGAATACCCTTCAATACAAACAGCATAATGAGGATACATAAACCGAAAAAGGTAAGGTAGTTTTAAAAAAAGCTTGACTACCTGGTAATGGTCTTGTAGAAATGTATCTATAATATTATGCATTATTTAATATTGCATAGCATAACAATTTTATACAATTTAGTAAAGGAGATCTTGAATGTCAGCCGGTTTTGTATTTATTGGAGGTTTTTTTGGTGTTTTTTTTGGAATGACACTCATTTATCTGTCCATTAAAATTACTGCCCTGGCCGTTGATACCCTATCCAATAAAGGAAAGGAGGAACTCCGATGATTGCCCCCCTGTCTGCATTGGTAAAAACAACCGGTTTTATGTATCTTACACCTGGCATGATATTCATGTGGTTCATAGGATTACTCTTAATTTATCTGGCCATTAAAAAAGATTATGAGCCACTGCTTTTGCTGCCCATTGGATTTGGAATACTGCTGGCAAATCTTCCCTTAAGCGGACTGATGACTCCTGAACACGGGCTGTTATGGAAATTCTATGAATATGGGATCCACTGGGAAATAATTCCGCCCATTATCTTTTTAGGAATTGGTGCGTTTACAGATTTTGGTCCCCTTCTTGCGAACCCAAGATTGATTTTTCTGGGTGCAGGTGCCCAGGCAGGAGTTTATCTTACCTTCTTTGTTGCCCAGTTTATGGGATTCAATATCATGGAATCTGCCACCATTGGTATAATAGGTGGTGCTGACGGACCCACTACCATTTTTCTTGCTTCAAAACTTGCCCCCCAGCTTCTAGGAGCCTGTGCCGTGGCAGCCTACTCCTATATGGCCATGGTTCCAATTATTCAACCCCCCATCATGCGATTGCTGACTACGGATGCAGAACGTAAAATCAAAATGAAAAAAGGCAGGAAAGTGAGCAAAAGGGAGAAACTGCTCTTTCCAATTGTCTCAACTTTTCTTATTATCCTTCTGGTGCCGGCTTCTGCTCCCCTTATTTCCATGTTAATGCTGGGCAACCTCTTCCGTGAATCCCTGGTGGTTGAACGGCTAAAACATGCTGCCCAAAACGAATTAATGAATATTGTCACTATTTTCCTGGGCCTGCCCATAGGGGCTACCATGAATGCCCAGGCCTTTCTTCAGCCCAAGGTGATCTTCATATTTGTTCTGGGACTGGGCGCCTTTATAGTCAGCACAGCAACAGGAATTCTCCTTGCCAAGGCAATGAACCTGTTTTCCAGCCAAAAGATCAACCCTCTGCTTGGCGCGGCAGGTGTTTCCGCCGTTCCCATGGCTGCCCGTGTGGTTCATAAGGTGGGTATGGAGGCGGATAAGAAAAACTACCTGCTCATGTATGCCATGGGACCCAATGTAGCTGGAGTTATTGGTACGGTTATTGCGGCAGGGATCTTTATGACCCTGTTGAGTTCATAAAAAAACATTAATTGATAAAGATTGGAGAAAAAAAGATGGCAACTGATATTTTGGCCCCCTTAACAGGCAAAATTGTAAGAATAAATATTGAACCGGGTGCATCAGTGGTAGAAGACCTTGAAATTCTGGTGATTGAGGCCATGAAAATGGAAACCCCTATTTATGCCCCTTGTGACGGCACTATCGATACAATCATCAAAAAAGAAGGTGATGATGTGGAAGAAGATGATGTGATTGCCATTATGGCATAGTACATATAATTCGCTGGTTGTTCCGATATAGTAACGGCTGGATATTGACCATATCCCGGCTTAATTTATTTTTAGCCGGGATAGGCAGCTTCTTCTCCCATAGACCTTTCAAATAGCTCATTTATACTGTTGACATAATCCTTATTCTGACATGGCTTTGACAAATGATCAGTCCGGCTGTCTTTTTGTTTAAAATACTAACAAAACAATTCAAATGTTTTTTAAAGTTCGGCAATAGTTTGAACGATACTAGTGTTATCCGAAATAGGTATAGTCAATTTCAAATTACATTAGAGGAATAAGGTGGTAACATGAAAACACCCAATATTTCAGAACGTTCATTGAATTATACCCTGAATAAGCTCTCGGTTTCTTTTAAAACCGAGTCAAACCTCAGGAAAAACAAAACATCCATGAACCAAAGTTTGGAGCTCAGCCAATTCACTATCAAGATTGAATCTAAAACTTTTAAAAATTTCAACGGACAAAGAACCCTGCTGGAAAAACATTTCTTATCAAACCCCCAGGAATTAAAATCCTATAGGGTTGTCTCTGATGAAAATCAGATTACAGAGCCCGGGTCAATTTTTGATAAAAATCACTATTGGGGAGTTGAAAAAACATCCCAGCGAATCGGAGATTTTGTTCTCCAGGGGGCGGGAGACGACCTTGAGAGATTAAAAGCTGGAAGAGAAGGTGTTTTGCGTGGATTTAAAGAAGCTGAAAAATCATGGAATGGCAGCCTGCCGGATATTTCCCATGAAACTCTGGCCAAAAGCCTTGAAGCCATTGATGAAAAAATCAGGGAACTTGGAGGATCTGTTGTTGATCTATTAACCTGACTTTTTTATAGGCCCTGGCCCTGTTCACCAGAGAGGGTGCCCAGGAGGCTGAACCCAGGGCATGGATATGGGTATAGGTGCCAAAGGTATTGCCCTTGAAAAATCCATCTTTCTTGTCAAGTATTCCCTTTCCCCTCTCCATGCGAAAAGCCATTTCATGATCCTGGTAATCAATATCCAGAATCCTTGAATAACGGAATTCATGACCTTTCAAGATCTCTCCTTTTTTATAAAAGGGATTGTCATGGGCAACTTCAACTCTGGTATAACCATGGCCCTGAGGTTTTCTGGATAAGCCGAACCAGATGGGAAGGATGCCTGACATGGGGTAATCCACATTGGAAAGCCGGATACTCTGACCTAAAAATATCAATCCCCCGCATTCAGCATAGATGGGAAGCCCTTTTTTTGAAAGAGCTTTGAGGCTGTTCCGGAATGCCTGGTTTTCTGCAAGCTGGGGTGCATGGGTTTCCGGAAATCCGCCACCCATGTAAATGGCGTCAACTTCGGGAATGGCCTGTTCCTTCAGGGGACTGATAAAAACTATTTTTGCACCGAGATTTCTCAGGGCCTGCAAATTGTCTGGGTAATAAAACTGAAATGCCGAATCCCTGACAACACCTAGGGCGACAATATCATTTTCAACGGGAACTGGTGTTTGTGGGAAAACATTTATACCATCTGATTTACCGTATTTGGTCTGGTGAGTTTTTACTATCTGAAATATGGCATCCAGATCAATATTTTCCCTGGCAACCTTGATTGATGCTTTAATTGCTTTGTCTGAAAACCCATGCTCCTCAGAAGTCACAAGCCCCATATGCCTCTCGGGAAAATCTTCGGCCTTAAGTTTGGGAACTGCTCCCAGGACCGGGATATTGCAGAAACGCTCAATATTGGCCCTTACCTTACCCTCATGGCGTTTGCCTGCTACCCTGTTAAGCACCACCCCGCAAATCCTCACCTCTGGATCAAAATGCATGCAGCCCATGAGAAGAGCAGCCATGGTACGGGTGCTTTTTGTACAGTCCAGTACCAGAAGGACAGGCAGATCCAGGAGCTTGGCAAGCTCTGATGTGGAAGTAGATCCGTCAAGATCAATCCCGTCGTAAAGACCTCGGTTACCTTCAACAACGGCAATATCTGAATTTTGGGAATTCGTATGATAGGAATCCTGGACAATTTCAGGGGCACATAAAAAGGTGTCCAAATTGTAACAGGGACAACCGGCTGCCCTTGAAAGCCAGCCGGCATCAATATAATCAGGTCCCTTTTTAAACGGTGAAACTCGGAAGCCAGAGCTTTTCCAGGCAGCAATTATACCCAGGGCTATAATTGTCTTGCCGGAGCCACCACTGAGTCCGGCAACAACAACTCCCGGGACTTTTCTCCTGTTATGCTGCATGGAATAGTTACTTTATTCTTATTCTTCGCCTTCAGAAGAATGCTGAATACCGGAACCTTTAAGTCCATACATGGTTGTACTTCCCGAAGACCAGTATTCAAGAACTTCGTCTTGAACCAGTTTATTGATGACTTTTTTAATCACCCTTGGTTTGTCATCGGGAAATAGCTTGTAAAAATCCTTAAAATAAAACTTGGTTTTTGTTTTGGACTTTTTGTTCATAAAATCTACTACTGCTTTGGTTGCAGCTTCTTTATCATCAAGAAGTTCACTCATTGTCATACTCCTTTGAATTTCAACGTAGGAGCCGGAGCAGATAAATTTTCTGCTCCGGCTTTACGGTTTTATAAAAACTATTAGTTACAAATTCTTTTAAAAGCCGCTATCGGCAACTCTTAGAATTTGAACTGTGCTGACTGACGCCAGCTCATATATGCCTGCTGGCGGAAATCATCAATAAGATGATGGGTGAATTCAAGTTCACACACCTCAAAGAATTTTTCCCATCCAATTCTATCTGCCCAGTCACCAAGACGTTCATATTTATTAGCACCATTTGAATAGGCATTAACTATCTGGTTAATAGCCTTTGTCATGGATGGCCATCTTGGCATCTCATTGGGAATAAATCCAACAACAACCTTGGAGAATTTTGGATCGGAAATCCTGTTGGAAACTTTACCGCCTGCCATGAGAACAATACCATCACCTTCTGTATCAGCAAGAGGCATGGAAGGACACATTGTATAGCAGTTACCGCAATACATGCATCTCTCATTCTTAACAGCAACTGATTTAACTTCTGTACCATCGGCAAGTTT
>JAOZST010000026.1:0-10297 GCA_029939535.1 Desulfobacteraceae bacterium
TTTATTTTCAAACAATATTTTCAGGAGATTCCATCTCTATGCTATTGTTTTTAATGCTTTGCTTATTTCCTGCCAGATGCCGCCGCATTTTATCTTTGTGTTTTCGGATTTGCAGTTTAACATTATCGGATAGTGCATCAATGGCTGAATACATATTATTTTCAGTTTCTTCTTTTGCATAAATTTTTATCTTGTCACAGGTAAGATTTATATCGACAATATTGCGTAATTTTTCTACAGACAAAACAATATATGCGTCTGCAGGATTATCAAGCATCTTGTCCAGTTTATCAAATTTTTCATGAATGTGGGTTTTTAGAGCATCTGATGAGTCGATGTTTTTGAAGGTGAGAGCTATTTGCATAAAAATCCTCCATATAAAGGTGAATAGTTAATTTTTACCCTATCATATACTCATACCCATATCAATCACTGCAATAGATATGAATGTTTTTAATTTGCTGGATAATCTCACTACCTTCATTACAAAAATGAAGGGCCCGTGTATGAAGCGGACCCTTCAAGTAAAGGAACTATAATCTGTAAGAACAGTGGAGGTGCCCCAAAATGAAGAATAAAGGACTCTGTTTTTACGTCATTGAAATTTAATACAACATGAAATAACAAATGTAAATCAGGGAAACCCTTAATTTTTGATAAAAAAACACCTAAACCGCAATCTAAAATTAATTAATCTCTTTTAATTATAGGGAAAGGTGTTTTCCAGGATTGTCAAATATACTGAATTGGAGTATAAATCTGCCCATGCCTGCATTATTTTCAAATAACATTTCCCAAAAGACCTTTTCTCCCCAGCCAGGTATAATTGCCCGCTATATAAAAATACTTGATATTGTTGATTCAGTTTTTTGTCAAACACCTGATCAGGATTATAAAAAAATGCCAAATCAGGATTTTGAACTGAAAAGTTTTAAAATCCCGTTTCTATCATCTGAAGAGCTTGTCATGGTCAATGGGTTCAGGGCGCTGAAAAAACAGGTTGAATGGCTTTGTGGAAGATTTGCAATAAAGAACCTTGTCAATGAGATACTCAGGCTGGATCTCAGCCTTATTGACATCCAGATTTCCTACCAGGAAAAAGGTGCGCCCTTTCTCATTCATCACCCTGATATCCCGATTTCACTTTCCCACAGTGGTGAATACACAGCAGTGGCCATCAGCCTGAATCCCCATATCACCCTGGGAATTGATATTGAAAAAATTGGAAAAATTCCAGATACATTTTTCATGAAAACTGCCTTTACCCGGGAAGAAATCCGCAGCATGGGAACAAGCGCCCGGGAGGTATGCCGTCACTGGACCCTTAAGGAAGCCTTTTTAAAATATATAAAAATGGGGTTTAATGAAAACCTTCACCAGGTGGAAATCATTGACAATGAAATCCTTCACAGGGGCAGGAGACAGGATCTCAGGTCCTGGTCCTGGTCTGTCGATGATCGATATATGATAAGTATTGTTGCAGACCCTGTTCAGGGATAAGCATAAAATCAGGTCTCTCTATCAGGAGCCGGGACAGGCACCTTGATCTTTCGCGGGTCTTTAATCTTTCCAGGCACCTTGATCTTTCCCGGAACCTTGATCCCAACCGGGTTCTCTGTTGTGTCAGACCTGAAAAAATGATCGGTCTGAAACATAAGCCTGCGCAACTCTTCATCTAATTTTTTTCGAAAAGCTTCACACTCTTCGTTGGATGCATCCTCTGGAATGTATAAAAGCCTGTCCCCATAGAGAAAAACAATTTTTGAAAAAGGTTTGGGAATAATGGACCTATCCCAGCTTCCAATCCGCCAGCTGCGATCGACATTCCACATTACCGGTATGATTGGAAGGCCGGTCCTTTTGGCCAGGATGATTATACCGATTTTAGAAATATAGGGAGGCCCGGTGGGAGCATCCACGACCAAACCACCACTGTGGCCTTTTCTAAAAAGGGCATTCATCTCTTTGAGTGCCTGGGATCCCCTCCGGGTGGAAGAGCCCCGGACCGGAATCCAGCCAAACCGTTTTGAAGCCTGAGCTGCCAGTTCACCATCATTGCTGGCACTGGCCATGACAACAAATTTCAAGTTCCGATAAAAATAACAAAGAAACATCAGCCCTCGGTGCCAGGATGCATATAACAATCCTTTTCCTTTATGGGCCTGGAGATAGCTGGTTTCTATTTCCCGGCCAAAGACCTGGACTCTACAGGTTAAAAACAAAAGCGTGGCTATAATTTTGCTGATCCATCCAAAAACCCAGCATAAAAAATATTTCCAGGTACTCATCTATTCAAATTCCTTATTCAGGTTTCTTATTCGTGATCAAAAATATATCCAACAGATCGCCGGCTCATAAAATAAATTGGTTTTTTGGGTTTTTTCTCAAAATACTTACGGAACCTGACAATAAAATTATCCACAGTTCTTGTTGTGGTATCACTGGAATACCCCCACCCGGCATTCAGAAGCATCTCCCGGGAAAGTGGTCTTCCCTTGTTGGCTATGAAAATTTTAAGAAGTGTAACTTCCTGTTCCGTAAGGATGATCTCACCTGCTGCACAATTGGCCTTAAAGGTGATAAAATCAATATGATTATTGCCAAATGTATAAGAGTCCCCCTTAAAAAGGGTATGGCCGATCTTTTTATTGTATTTGGGATCATTATACCAATCTTTTTTCTTAAGCAGTCTTGCAACCCGAAGCAGAAATTCTTCCAGGTCAAAGGGTTTTGACAAATAGTCATCAACACCGTAGCGCAATCCCTTGACTTTGTCCTTTGTATCCCCCCTTGCAGATAAAATCAGGACAGGAACTTTTTCATCTTCCTTGCGAATGGTTTTTAAAATGGAAAACCCATCAATCATGGGTAACATAATATCAAGAATAATCAGGTCTGGTTTCCAGGTCCTCCATTTTTCAAGCCCTTCAATGCCATCCCTGGCAATGGAAACCGCATATCCCTGTATGGACAGGTTCAGCTGGATCCCGTCGGCAATATGAGCCTCATCTTCTATGACCAGAATACGCTTTTTTTCAGCCGCTTCCATAATTTTTTCTCCCTGACGCTGGCAATGCTTGTCCTTGGTATGGTGATGGTAAACCTGGACCCTTTTCCTTTTCCCTCACTGAATACTGACACTCTCCAGCCATGGATCATGGCAATACTGGAAACAAGATAAAGACCCAGACCGGAACCTGTAACGCTGTTAACGTTCTCCCTCCCGGACTGGTAAAATTTGCGAAAAATCTTCTTTGCCTCCTGTTTGTCCACGCCAATACCATTGTCAATAAAATCAATGCTGATTTTCTGTAAAAAACTTCTAAAAACAATCTTCAATGTGGGGTTATCAGACTCGTTGTATTTGATGGCATTGGACACAATGTTCATGAGCAGCATCTCAAAAAGAAAAAGATTAACCGGATATTCAAACCGACCCTGGGAAGGGTTCTGGATCTGGATATCACAACCCCGGAAGATGGAGGTGTTTTTATCACAAAAATTTCCAACTAGTTTAACCAGGCTGTCCTGGGTAACTTCTGATCCGAAATTCTGACTTTCAATCCTTGCAAGATTTAAAATCCGGTTGATATTATCGGTCAACCGGTTGATGTCTTTGAGCATGTTCTCACTGTATTTACGGATATCATCGGGTTCAAAGGGATGACGGATAAAAGTTTCAAGGTAAATCCGAAGGGAGGTTACAGGAGTTTTCAATTCATGGGTAAAATTATAGATAAAATTATGCTGAAGACGGAAAAGGTTTACGGTTTTCTGGTAATAAATAAACGCCAGAAGTATCCCGGCCAGGACCACGGTGAGCAAAAGGCTGAGCACCAGGATGGTCATTCCGGTCTTGGACGGAAACACAGACTGTGGATCAATATTGAATTTTAAGATAATGACTTCCAGGGCAGAAATGATCTCCATATAGAGGCTCACCGTGAGCACCAGAAAAGTGGCCAGGGCAAATATGGAACAGGCAAATATAAAAACAGGATGAAGATACCACCTGGAAGGATTTAAAATCTGCATGGTTTACTTATTATCCAATTGCTCAGGAAAAGTCATGGTTGTAAAAAATAATTTTTGATTCCCATCAGCCTTTTAAAGCATCGCAGATCAGATTCAGGTCACAGGCCGGTTTAACAAGGACCCTGTCCAATGTTACTCCCAGTGCCTGTATGGCTTTTGAGGGAATATAATCTGCAGAACCTGTATGCACAACAAATTTTATTTCAGGCCGAATTTTTTTGGCTTTCAGCATAAAAGAATTGCCGTCAATGCCTGGAAGGCGGATATCCACCACAGCATCATCAATGGGATGTTTTCTAACAATTTCCAGGGCTTGCTCACTGCTTTCAGCCTGGAAGACTTGAAATCCCTCGTCTTCCATGAATGCGGCAATGCTCTGCCTGATGCTTTTCTCATCATCAAGGATTAAAAACAATCTGGGTGCTTGAGACATCTAATATTTCCTTTAAATGCCTCCAAAGCCCGGGGTTGCAGACTTTGGAGGCTGGACATAGTTCTATATTTTTATTTTACAGCCTCAAGAAAAGCATTGAGCATTTCCTGGCCTTCAGCACCGAATTTTTTTTCGATAAGCTTTTTAACAACAGGTACGGCAACCTTTTTAAATTCTTCTTTTTCAGCAGCAGTCAGGGTGTTGACCTTCATGCTTTTTGCCAATTCTATAAGACCTCTGTCAGAGGCTTCAATAACACGTCCCATACCACGACCGGCAACAATGGCTGATTTAGCAGCATAGGAAACAACTTCTTTTTCACTGTCTGACAGACTGTTCCAGAAGTCCTGATTCATAACCCATACATAGGGAGCAAAAATATGCCCTGACAGGGTCAGATACTTCTGAACTTCCTGGAACTTTGCAAAGGCAATGATGGGGATGGGGTTCATCTGGCCGTCGGCAACACCTGTCTGAAGTGCTGTGTACACTTCTGACCAGGAAATGGCTGCGGGCTGGCCTCCCATTGCAGAGATAATAGCTTTATGGGTATCAAGACCCATGGTGCGAATTTTAACCCCGGCCATGTCAGCAGGGCTGTGGATGGGACGTTTGGAGTTGGTCAGATGAAAGAATCCACCTGAATCTCCAAAACCAAGGACATGGAGTCCTGTTTTTTTGTTGATATCCCCTCCCAGTTTTGCTCCAAACGGACCATCAAACACTTCATAAGTTTTACTGATATTGGTAAAGGCAAAGGGAATATCCAGGATTCCAATGAGGGGATAAACCGATGCAAACCCGCCCACAGAATGGATGCCTGCCTGAATGACGCCGGCTTTTACCTGCTGAAGTGCATCCTTGTCTTTACCCAGCTGCCCGCTGGGAAAAGTCTGAACCAATACGGAACCGTTGGTTCCTGCTTCAACAAGACTTTTAAATACAGTTGCCATGGCACCTGTGGGATTATCAAAGGGATCATCCTTGTTAAGGTGGTGCATTTTGATAGTTTTCGCTGCAATGGCTGTTCCTGTGATGCCTGCCACAGCAAAAAAAGCTACCATCAATAAAATTGTCAATTGTTTAAAATTTTTCATCTTACTCCTCCAAAATTTTTGGCAACAAGGTTGCCGTTAGTTTTTCATATCCCTTTGCCGGCAGATATCTAAATCATTCCAGCCGGGTCAGGAACTATTCACACAACATTAACTACATTATCAGTCTTGGGATAAACAGGGTCAGATCATCCCAGAACGCCACTAAAAAAAGCACAGCAACTTCCACCACCAGAAACGGGATCAAAGAATAACTGATCTTTTCTATTCTTTCTCCGGTGACCGATGACATCACAAACAGACAGGCACCCACAGGCGGTGTCATCAGGGAAATATTCAAAGCAAGAACAATCATGATACCGGCATGGACCGGATCCATTCCAATGGTTTTTGTCAAAGGACCCAGCACAGGGGCCAGAATAATCAGGGCAGCATTGATATCCATGAACATGCCCACAGCCAGAAGCAGGGAAAGGATCAATGCAATAATCACATTTGGATCACTGGACAGAAACAGGAAAAAGGCTGCAATTTTCTGGGGAATCTGCATAAAAGTCATCCACCAGCTTAAAATAGAGGCAGAGGCAATGATTAGAAATACGATGCCGGTAATTCTGGCTGTACGAATCAACATCTCCACAATATCATTAAAGGTCAGGGCCCTGTAGATGACAACGCTTATGAACAGGGCATAGAACACAGCAATGGCCGCAGCCTCCGTGGGTGTAACAATACCGAATAAAATTCCGCCAAGAATAATGCCGGGCATTAAAATGGCAAGAAAACTTGATTTAAATGCCCAGAAAATACGCAGCAGGCTGAATCTTTCATCGCTCTTGGGAAGATTCAGGCGTTTTCCCAAAAGGGCAATGACCCCCATGCATAAAGCACAGATCAAAAGCCCTGGAAGAATACCCGCTGCAAAAAGCCCTGCAATGGAAACACCCATTAGAGACCCATAGATAACCATAAGATTGGATGGGGGAATGGTGGGGCCGATAATGGAGCCCGCAACTGTTACTGCACAGGAAAAAGGCCGTGTATATCCTTTCTTGACCATGGCCGGAACCAGGGTGTTTCCAAAGGCGGCTGTATCAGCCACTGCAGCGCCGGTCATGCCGGCAAATAATACCGATGCAATCATATTTGAATGGGCAAGACCTCCCCGAAGATAACCCACCAGGGCATCGGCAAAGGCAGCAAGCTTTGTAGTTATGCCGGACCGGTTCATGATCTCCCCGGCCAGGATAAAAAATGGCATGGCCATGAAGGTAAAAAGGTCCAGTCCTTCAAAATAACGTTTCGGGGCCATCATTAAAAAATTTTCACCCCCGATCTGAACAAGGCCTATAACCCCTGCAACCCCTAATGTTACCCCAATGGGAAGTCCAATTAAGATAAAAAAGAAAAAAGTAAAAAGAACAATTATCATGGTCAATCCCTCCCTATTCTGTTGACATGCCGTTGGCAGAAGGCCCTGTGCTTCTGAACATGGCTACAAATATTTGAAAGGCGGTCAAGGAAGACGACACAGGAACCGCGGCAAAGGGCACTACCATGGTAATACCGAAAATAGTTGCATACTGACCAAGACCTGCCTTTGCCATGCCCATGCCATACCAGGCAAGAAAAATAAAGAAGCCAAGGCTGACAAGGTCCAGGCCGATCTGAAGAATTCGGCCTCCTTTTCCAGGCAAAAACCTTTTTACAATATCAAGGCCGATGTGTTCACGATAAAAAGCCCCGCAGGATACGGCCAGAAGTGCGGCCCAGATCATGATATACCTGGAAAACTCTTCTGTCCAGGTGAACCCCAGATGGAGAAAATACCGTTCAATCACTCCAAACCAGATAACCACAACCATTATCCCCACCAGCAGGGCGCACAATCTCTCCACAAACCAGTTCATTCTGCGGGCCACAGCATACAGCAGGTTTTTTTCTTCTTCCATTTAAATCTCCCTGGCAGGCTTTAATTCCTGCGCTGGATTGTTATTTTTTAACATACGTCCCAGGCCCAGACAGCCTGATCAACTCCCCTGACTATTGGTATATTTTCCCAATTCATTATAATCTGACCTGAATAATCTGATCTGATTTCAATATCCTCCAAACAAAGATTTTAAACCTTGGCTATTTTGCCACTCCTTTTGAAAAATAAAAAGCAGTTTTTAATGGCAGCTTTGTTACCCTGAGTTTAAACATAAGGTCTCTTTTAACATGAGCAAGTGATATAAACCCATGTTCTGTAACGCTATGGCTACAGAAAACTTCATTCCAGTCATTAACATATAGAGCAGTGTAATGCATAACTTTTTTCTGTTTTTGGGGAGCATAAAAATTGACTGATATAAAAATAGCCTTTTTCTGTGGGTACAAAAGGAGCTGATCAAAACCCGGTGCCGGTTTCAGCAGGGGAGAAAAAAATTCATATATATTTTCATACAGCCTTTTAATTTCATCAAAGGTAACAAAACAGGGGTTGGGAACAAGGTTAATCTTTGTATCATTTGAATATAACCCGTTTACAATCAGCCATGCACCTATTTCTTCAATGGTTTTAGCCCGGATCAGAGGCTCTTCCTGATCAAGAAGGGCTTTGGGCTTTTTGTTGAGTAACAGCCATTCTCCATCAGAGGAATCAATATTAATATATTTTAAATAAAGTTCATGGAAATGCTGTTCTCCCCTGGAAACAAGTAGTATCTTCCGTACTTTCATTGGCTGGTTTGAAAATTCTATTTTCACCTTGTGCTCAAGAATAGTCTGGTCTTCACTGGAGATCATGGGGCTTTCATTGATATCATGCTCACATTCTTTTTTCATTTTTTTATATTTTTCAAGTATATACTTTTCAAGGGTACTGGAAAGCCGGACAATATTTTCATAGGACCACTCTTTAAAATTACCGATCTCAAAAACCCTGTTCATATCCCAATGCCATTTATCCAGACACTTTAAAAACAAAATTTTTCTTAAACCAAAAACAGTATTTTCAATCTGGTCTTTCTTTGAAATACCCAGTTTAAGGAAAAAACACGTCAGCAGAAGATTGACAGAATGTTTGTCATCAACTTTTTCATAATACCTTATAACATGTTTCATCAGAAAATAATAAGAGTCGTTCTGGGCCAGTTTCAGATGGGAGCCTGAGTTCATCCATTCATTCTTATATAGATTGCACAATAAAAGGTCCTGGCTGTCTTTAAAAATATATTTTTCCAAAAGGGCCATTTTAATTACAGACTTAAAAGGACTTTTAAGCCATTTAAACATCTGCCATATGGAGGCACCAAAGTATTCTCCCTTTTGAATCCCATGGATATCCCCAAGATCCACATACCTGTTCTGGGGATCAATTGTGGAAATGCTGCTTCCAATATTGTCGTAATGGTTAAGGCTGATAGCAGTAGGCAATACCGACCACAGCGGAATCTTTCCAGCCAGGTATATCATGGTTCTGTAAAATTCTTCCTTTAGCAGACGGGCCTGGGCAGATCCGGAGCTTTCCAGGGTGGAATCTCCAAAATCATTATTTTTGGCCTTTGTGATATCCACGATAAAAAAAGTTACCTGGATATTAAATTTATCCCAGGCCATTTTTTCAATCAATAAGAGTTTTTTTTCTAATAATTTAATTTGAGATGCAGTGAAATCCGATTCCTGAATGCAAACCCAGTAATCTATATCTGATTCAGAGGTTTGGGCAATTGATCCTATACTGCCTATTGTACAAAGGCTCTGGATGGCTGGTTTTGAATTTTTCTCCAGGATCAGCCTTTTGCTATCCATATAATTTTCACAAACAGACTGGGTTTCAAGGCTTGGCAGATAATCTACAATTCCACAAGGGGTTTGTTCAGGAACAATATCCAGCAAGGGAAAATCAATATTTCCATGGATAAGCATTGGGATAATCCTGAACAGATCTGCCTGTTTTGCCTTGAATATGTCATAGGCAGCCAACAGACTGAGTTTATTCTGTTTTAAAAATTTTAATTCGCCATAATGGATGAATTCACAAAAAAGGAGCGTATTGATTTCCCCCAGGATTGTATCATTAATTTTGGGCACATCTGCAAAGGAGAGCTGGTATTTTCGTGCGTTATAATCTATATCCTCTGTTCTGGTAACGGCTCTGTTGCTGTGGGGGAACCGGGAGAACCTTGCCTTGGTGCCGGAAAAATCAACTTGGTTAATATTGGCAGTTGAAAATGATACCCTGGAAATTTTTGAATATGCAAAACATGAATAGGACAAATCAGTATTTCCAAAAAAAGACCTGGATATAACAGCTTCTATAAAAATTGCATCTTTGATTTCAGCATTATTAAAATTGGAATTATAAATTAAAGTGTTGTGAAAGCTGCAGTTCTGAAAAACTGCAGCTTGTGCATCAACATTTATCAAAACAGCCCTGTCAAATGAAACATTTTTAAAAACTGCATTTCCCATGTTAACTTTATAAAATACAGATTTTTCAAAAAATGCAGAAGAAAAACAAGACCTGGAAAAATCACAATTTTGAATCCTGGTTTTATTAAAAAACAAAGGGGAAGATCTAAAAATTTTATTTGACAGATTTTGTGAGGATATTTTTCCCCCTTTAAAATTAATACTCCTGGAAGATCTGTTTTTTTTCAAAATCTCAAGTTTTATTTCAAAGGGATCTTTTAAAAAAGACTGAATCAAAGTTTTATTTTCTATTATTTTTTCCTTTTTGAAAATACTTGAAATGATCGATGAAAATTCCGATTCAATATCTTTTTTCTCA
>JAOZST010000026.1:10397-19292 GCA_029939535.1 Desulfobacteraceae bacterium
TTTGAAAATACTTGAAATGATCGATGAAAATTCCGATTCAATATCTTTTTTCTCATTGGATAATAAAATTTTAATGATTTTGACAAATTTAATCATCTCTGATTTAGAGATATCTTTTGAACCAAGGGCACCCCTTTTAAAGATTTCCACCACCCTTTCCGGCCGTTTTTTTATCATGGCAAAAATACAGGCAATATTTATTTCACGAAAAATCCCTTTTTTATACTGTTCTTTGTTCAGGGCAATATCCTGTATAAAGAAAAAAGCAATTTTTGATAAAGAAGAAATTTCATCTTTAATTAAAGGAAGAAGTGATGGATAAACCTGGTTTACCCTGTCCATCAATTTGTATAATGGTAGTTTGCCAGTTGTTACCATTGCCCTGAATGCGTGCAGCGCCTCATCTTCCCCGGAAAGGGAAAACAATTTTAATATTGAATCAAAAAGGTCTGAATAGACCCCCATGGATGAATTTTCAATAATATTGTAAATAGTTATTCTAACATCAATTTTCTCTTCCGGCTTCAAATACTGGAGCAATGTTTTTGACGGAATCCTATTTAGCAGCATGGATAATGCTTTAAGGCCCTTTATTCTTTTTGCAGGGTTTTTTGAAACCATCTCTGTCTCCATTATGTCTTTGGAGTTTCTCAAAGATGCCTGAATGTTATGTAAAAAAGGATCTGCGTCCTGGTGCCGGTCAAATAAAGAGGCATAAAATTCAACCACAGAGGCTCTTGACCCAATGGATTTCAATATATCTTTAAAAATTTCCCCATGCTTTAACCGTACCGAGGGCCGAGCCTGTAGAAACTGATCTACAAAAGCGAGACGGCCTGTCTCAGAAACAGATAAAATATTTTTCCCCAGGGGATTTAAATTTATATAGCCTTTATACAATGCCTTAAAAGCAAAGTCTGGGCCTTTTCCACCCAGCTCCAACAATAACTTGAGAAAAAAATCAATGTCATTGAGAGGAGTTTCCAATGAAAGCCGGCTGTAAATCCTTGCACTGATGAGAGCAGATTCCTTCATGCCCTTTTTATAATTTAAGGGATTATTTTTGTCGGACAGAAGCATCCTGTTTTTTTTTAACAGAAATTCAAGACTATTTATTGCATAATTTTTTAGCTGGGCATGGTTGGAAAAAAAGCCGGCCAATACAGGTTCAATTCCAATTGACGATTCCAGATATCTGGCTTTCTGTACAATCTGAACCTTTTGTTTTTCAGTGGAATTTTCCCATTGAGCATCAAAGTTATCAATGTCAAAATATGTAATAGAAGAATCCATGGCCTTTATTTATATCCCATTTTTACATTTATGTCCTATTTCTAAATTTATTTCCAGGGCAATGTCTTTCAGCTGCAAAAGCTCTGGATCTGTTTTAAGGGACAGACCCTTTTCAATCATCATAGTCTCTGGCAAGGCTGTGGCATAGGAATGCCTGATAAAGCGTGGCTGGGTTTTTCTTTTCAGAAACTTCATATGCTTTTAAAAATGCTTTGGCTGCCCCTTTCATATCCCCCACCTCATATTGGTTTTTGATAGCAAGGGGTGGTCTTCTGCTGCACCTGCAGTCATTGGTAATAAAAAAATAATCAATAAAATTGATAAAACATACCTCATTGCTACTCCAGTTGGAACTTAATGGTGGTCTTAACCAGTGTGGAAACCAAAGCACCTTCCACAGTACCTGGCTTAAATTTCCATTGGGCAACACATTTAATAACATTCTTATCAAACACCTTGGAAGGATTTGACTGGATAATCTCAACATCCTCCACCAGGCCAGAGGTATTGACGATGAACTGTACCTTTACCCAGCCCTGGATACCCCTTCTGGATGCTTTTAAGGGATAAACAGGAGAAGGTTTGACCAGGGCAGTCAAGGGTAAATCCAGCTCTTTTGCATGATAATGAACCCTGGGGGTGGGTAAGCTGAACTTTTCCCGTGCTTGCTTGGCCAGTGTCTGTGTTTCCGGCATCTGTTTGTCTGATATCTGCTTTTCCGCTATCTGTGTTTCTACTATTTGTGTTTCCGGGGGCAAAATTTCAAGGGGCGGTTTTTCCATGAGCTGTTTTTCCGGGGTCTGTTTTTCCGGGGTCTGTTTTTCCGGGATCTCCTTTTCCTGAGGAGAAATGTCCCTGGTTGATACATCCCTATCTGGTATATCAGGGGGCGGCATATCCAGAGTGATTTCAGGTATAGGAAGTTTAGGGTTCAACTCAAAGGACAGCTCAGGTTTGGGCTGTTTGGGTTTATAAACCCTTATCTTTGGCCTGGTTGCCAGGGAATTTTCCAAAGGTTTATGAACGGGTTGTTCATTATTAAAGTGGGTCTCAGAATTTTCCAGGGGCGGGTCTGGCTTATCAGGTGGTAATATTGGTTTATCCAGATGGATCACATTTATTGCCTGTATTTTTTCCAGCAGATTCGGCTTTTCAGGAAGTTTCTGGATCATCCCGGGCATGATGCCAAACAGGGTGATATTAAGAAGTCCTGACAAAACTATTGCCAGGGCCCAGCCAGAGCGATTCCCAGGTTCTAACACATTATTCACCCTGGGGAAGGTTTGCAGCTATGGATACATCTTCAGCTCCTGCCAGTTTGCAGGCATCCATTACCCTGATCACAATTCCCGTAAGACTTTCCCTGTCCGCCACAATCACGACACTGCCCTGGGGATTTTCCAGCAAAGCCCTTTCCACATTGGCCCTGACCGCACGGATATCAATCTCCTGCCGGTCCAGGTGAATGGTATTATCCCGGGTTATTCCAATGAGGATATTTGTGTTAATTTTACTGACTGCTGTGGATGCAGAAGGCCTTGATACTTCCACCCCTGTCTCTTTTATAAAACTTGTGGTAACCAGAAAAAAAATCAATAGGATAAATACCATATCGATCAATGGGGCAATATTCAATTCCAGATTTTGTTTATTGGCGCGTCTTGCTGCAGATATATTTAGCATGGGGCTGCCCTTTTATAAAAATCGTTTCAAATAAATACCAGTGGCTGAAATCCGGCGTTTCAGATTCTGGGAACGTCGGTTGAGCCATCCGCTCATATAAAGGCCGGGGATGGAAACCATAAGGCCGGTCTGGGTGGTGATCAATGCCACAGATATCCCCCCTGCCATGGCCCGGGTATTGCCTGAACCAAACATGGTGATCACGTCAAATGTCTGCATCATGCCGATAACCGTGCCCAGAAGACCCAGAAGGGGTGCCACAGCAGACAGCACGGCAATAGCTGCAAGATATTTATCCAGAGTGCTGGTTAGACTTAAAACAATCTCATCCAGGATAAAGTCATCCAGATCCCGGTCAAAGCTTCTATTGGTAAGGAATTCCCTGACCAGAAAAGAGTTGGCTCCCTTGTATTTTGCATGGGGCCAGAGGTTATTTTTCACCATCTCTCCTGCCTCTGTCCTGGGAATATTTTTCACATACAGCCTGCGCATAAATATCACCCGGTTAAGGATCAGCACCCACATGGAAAAGGAAACCATAAGGATGGGAACCATGACAATTCCTCCGGATTTTATATAATTTGACATTATATAAAAAAATTCCTGCATCAGCTTACTACCTGCACTCATTCCTGGCTTTAAACACCATGTTCACAAAGGCCACTGCCTTTTCCTCCATGCGGCTGATCTGGGTATCTGCCCTGCGGCTTAGCAAGGTATGAAAAAGCATGATGGGAATGGCCACAGACAAACCCAGCATGGTGGTGACCAAGGCCTCGGAAATACCGCCGGACATCATCCTTGGATCACCTGCCCCAAAATAGGTAATAACATGAAAGGTGTTGATCATACCGGTAACAGTCCCCAAAAGCCCCAGCAGAGGAGCAATGGCTGCCAGCATGCCCAGGGTTGACAAAAACCGCTCAATGCGGGGAATTTCCCCCAGGATTGCTTCCTGGAGAGCATTTTCCATGTCCTGACGGCTCTGGTTTCGAAAAGGAAGAGCAGTCAAAAGGATCTTGGGAATCAGTCTCTGGTTTTTGGAGTTTAGAAGATTCTGGCATTCCTCCCAGTCATCCCTGGCCACAAGATCCCTAACCCTTGCCATGAATGGTTCAATTCGGATCTGTTTCCGGGCAAAAAACAAAAGTCTTTCCACAAGTATGACCAGGGCCAGGGCCATGATGACCAGGATAGGCCATATAATGGGACCTCCCTTTGGCACCTGTTCCACAAGACTAAGTTCATGGGTAAGCTGGCCCAGGGCCTCTCCCTTTGAAATATCCATGACCGCATCATCGCTGTTTCCGAAAAAATAATCAGACATTTTTGCTGCCATACCCCTGGACGGAAGTTTGGACAGGGCAAAAAACTGCCGGCTCTTTTCAGAATAAAGCAAAAATCCAATTTCATCCTTTGATCCAGATTGATCTTCCAGCAGATAGATCCCGGTAAAATTCCCCAGGGTCAGTACTTGAGCCTCCTGTTCCCTGCCCTGGCGGTCAATGATTGTGCTTGAACTTATTTTAACCTCCCCGGAAGCCTGAATTTCCTGGAAAAGGATATCAGCCATATGAACGATATCATCCATAGATCCAAAATCGATTCCAAAATCGGACGAAATATTTTCATATCCATCCAAAAACTTAAAACGATCCAGGGCTTCCTGGCCAGCTGTAACTTCATGACTATCCAAATCCTTATAATCATCTATATCTTTTGGACCAACACTGGACAGACCCGTTTGAAGGCTCTGGGTTAAAAGTTTTTTAAGATCTTTTGTATTGATCCGGATATACCCTGAAAGTTCCTGGTTTACGGACTGGGATTCAGATAGATCTGCCCTGAGTTTGACCTGGACTGCCTTTAGCTCCTGGATATGTTTTTCAATCTGCTGATTTTCCTGTGTTAAATTTCTATTCCTGGCCTTTAGATCTTCAATGGCTGCGGTCAGGTTTTTTTTATTCTTTTTGATTTCAAGATTTATTTTTTCAGCCTGGGCCCTGGCCTCATTTAATTCATTGTTTGCCTTTGCCTGAATCATCTGCTGTTTTTTTTCCAGGGACAAATGGTCCTGGCGCATATCCTGGGCCCGGGCTGTCATGGATCCCGGGGAAAAAATGGCTCCCCCTAAAAAAAAGGAACCCAGAAAAAAAACAAAACCCATTAACATATATATTTTTTTCATGGCTTTTTCCCCAATGATGTTTTCCCCAAACGGCCCAAAGGTAAAGATATCAATCCAACAGGCCTCCTTTTGGTGGTCATTTCCACACCAGCCACCAGAGAAGGAACATAGGACTTATCAAGAGGTATCCATAGGTTCTGACCCACATTGAACATTGCTGCCGAGGTTTGATCAAGGGAGAGGAAAAGCAGCGAAACCCTGCCCAGGCGCAGGATATTTCCCAACACCCCATGGCCGGAAACCAATATTTTTTCCTGGTAGACCTCAATGGTGTTACCGTATTCAGCCTCCACAAACAGGGCTTCCATGACTTTCCTGTATTTTTCCCCAATACCTGTATCAATATCTTCAATGGTATCCTTGAGTTTCTGCAATCTTAAATGACGTTCTTTTTGCAGAAACGGGACATCCATTTGTATTCTCTTTTCAAGTTTGTCCAGGGTTAATTTTAAAAAAGGGAGCATTTCCCTTTGAATGCGGAGACTTTCGATTTTCTCCTGCTCAAGGCTCTTAATAAGGGCATGGTATTTTATTTCATCCTGGGACAGCGTCTCATTTGTGGTTTTCAAGGTTTCATTTTCCAGGATAAGCCCGTTGTATATGACCATAAGTTCCTGTTTTTCTAAGTCCCAGTTTTCCTGTTTTTTCTGGGTTTCCTGCTGGGTATCAATGGACATTTTGACCTGTTTTTGAGCTTTTTTGATGGTACCTCCATAAACCGGCAGTACCACCAGGAGCAAGAGCATGAGCATTGTGAACAGCAATCCCATAGCCAGCAGGCACTTCCCTTTCAGGCGCCGATCTGATTTATCCTGCCCGTCATTTTTTTTTACAGGGTTATTTTCCATGATGAATCTTGCAAGTTTCATATTTTTTATCCTTATCCTTACCCTTCTCCATTTCAGACTGGGTCACCAGAAAAATACAAGGTTTACCGGAAACAGGATTTTTCTGCACCATCACCCTGGTATGATATACATCCTGGATAGCTCTTCCCGTGAGTACCTGTTTTGGTGTTCCTGTTCCATAAATACTTTTTTTATCTTTATCTAACAGGATGAGCCGATCGGAATATTCAGCTGCCAGGTTCAAGTCATGGAGCACCACGAGTATGGTAAGGCCAAGGGTTTGCTGTAAAGACCTTATCAATTCCAGCACCTGTACCTGGTGGGTGATATCCAGGTGGGAGGTGGGTTCATCCAAAATCAGCAGAAGCGGCTCCTGGGTAAGGGCCCTGGCAATGGATGCAAGCTGGCGTTCTCCGCCGCTGATCTGATTTATTTTTGATTTTGATAATCCCAGGGTATTGGTGAGCTCCATATATTTTCTGGCAATGTCAACATCCTTTGAAGTTTCAAAAAACTGATATTTTTGAAAAAATGGCTGCCGGCCAAGAAGGACATAGTCCCCCACTTCCATGGCAACAGGATCCACAGACTGCATGACCACAGAAATATTCCTGGCAAGGGTTTTATGGGACATGCCTTGAATATCTGTTCCCTTGATGCTGATAAGACCGGCTTCAGGGGTTAAAATCCTTGAAATGGACTTAACCAGGGTTGTTTTACCTGACCCGTTGGGACCGATGATACTGACAAATTCTCCGGAATTAATGGAAAAAGAAATATTTTCCAGAATTGTTTTTCCCTGGTATCCCAGGGAGATGTTTTCCAGTTCCAGTACCGGATCAATTACCTGGTCAACTACCGGATCAATTACAGGATCAGTTACCGGATCAGTTACCGGGTCAATTACAGGATCAGTTACCGGATCAATTACAGGGTCAATTAAATTGTTCACAGGGCCACCTGCTTTCTGGAAAGGGCCCAGATGAAAATAACCCCGCCTATGATTCCGGTAATCACTCCCACGGGCAGTTCCAGGGGAGAAATTATGGTTCTGGCAATCACGTCGGAAAGGATAAGAAAAGATGCCCCTGCAAGATATGAACTGATGAGAAGTATCCTGTGATCAGGACCCGTAACCATGCGCATGAAATGGGGCACGATGAGTCCCACAAACATTATAATTCCTGCCACGGAAACACTTAACCCGGTCAGGAAAGATGCTGTTATAAACAGCCATTTTTTTGTCCGGGTTGTATTTACACCAAGGTTTGTAGCTTCTTCCTCTCCCAGGAGCAGGGCATTGAGATCAAAACAAAAAAAATAGGACATTACAAGACCCCCGAGGGAGCCCCAGAGGGCCAGTTGGATCAAAGCTGTGTTGGGCTCATCCAGAGATCCCATGATCCAGAGTACTATATTCTGTAAATCGTCACTCTTGGAAATGGCCATGAGCAGCATAACAAGCGAGGAGGCTACATAGGAGATCATAACCCCGGTTAGCAGCATCCTGTTGGAACGTATATGCCGGGTCTGGCTGTTCAGGCTGTAAACAAGGAATATCACCAGACTGGCCCCGGCAAATCCTGACAAAGGATAGGCTATAATCCCTATTTGGCTGTAAAATTTAAATATAATATTTATACATACCCCAAGGGAGGCACCCCCGGATATCCCCAGGGTATAAGGTTCTACCAGGGGATTTTTAAACATGCCCTGGAGCATGGTACCGGCAAGACCCAGGGCACCTCCTATGGAAAATCCCAGGATAATCCGGGGCAGACGGATTCCCACAAGGATACCATAGTCTGAGGTCCCTTTTCCATTGATCAATATGCCTGGAATATTTTTAATATCAATGCCGGCACTGCCCAGGCAAAGGGCCAGAAAAGAAACCAGCACCAGTATGATAAAAAGCACAAGTACAATGATTCCCCAGCGTTCGAGCTTTGCATTTTTCATTGGTCTGTCTGAATCCCATGGTCTTGGTCTGCCTTACTCTCAGAAAGGTTCATGGTCCCAGGACACAGCTGGACTTCAGGATGAATAAGAGAGGTAATGGTTTTTAATCCATGGACAAAGGTAATGGGTGTGGGGCTGAGGATGATTTCAGAATCCAGCACATGGACGTTATTATTTGCCACGGCAGCAATGGATGGAAATGACATCCAGCGTTTCCGTTCGGTCTCACCTGCTTTTTTGGATGTTCCCATGGTGGCGATAAGGATTATATCTGGATTTTCCCTGACCACCTTTTCACGGCTGTAGATACCGGATCTCTCATTTTCAGCAATATTGATACCACCACCGAACTTGATGTATTCATTGAGGAACATCTCTTTATTGGCTGTATGAAGGGGTTTCATTCCAATCTGGATAAAGACTTTTTTCCGGGGCAAATCCTTTGTCTGCTCCAGGATTTCATCCACCTGTTTCCTGGCCAGACCAACAATCTGCCTGGCGTTTTCCTGTTTTCCCAAAACCTGCCCGATTTCCAGGGTGGTGTCACACATCTGCACAAAGGTTTGGGGATTCTGGGCTTTAAAAATGGGAACAGACTGTTTTTTAAGGGTTCCCAGCTGCTTTTCACTGGAAAGGGCACTGGCAATCACCAGATCTGGATGAAGGGTGATGATTTTCTCCACATTCATCTGGATCACAGACCCGACTTTTTCCTTTTCCATGGCTTCTGCAGGCACATTACAATAGGTGGTGTTGGCAATTAGCTGGTCCTGGGCTCCAAGCAGATAAATGGTTTCTGTTATAATGGGCGAAAGTGAGACCACACGTTTTTTAATTCCAGTCGTGTTCCAGTTCAATCTGATCCTGGCGCCGGCCATTATCCCGTTCAGGGCTTTTCGAACAACAACGGGAATGGATTCATCT
>JAOZST010000026.1:19392-29186 GCA_029939535.1 Desulfobacteraceae bacterium
GGGGGCAATATCTTCTGCAACCTGTTTACACCAGAGATCAAAAAAATCCAGGTTGCTGATCAAACCTTTTTCATATTCATCGCTAATGGCCAGGGAGGATTCCATAAAGGCAGCATATTCAGGTTTCAGGAGTAAGTGTTCCACAAGGACTGAAAAATCACTTTTCTTTTTTTTCTGACACCCGCAGTCAGCATCATTCAACAACTTGTACAGGGAGATCTGTCTCTCCTTGAGACGCTGGAAAATATTTCGTTCGGTAATTACCTTGTTCTGTTTCAGTACTGCCTCTTTCACCCCCTTGTACACTGCCCTGGCTATCAATTCTCCCATTTTTGAATGGCCGCCGGTATTATTGATTTTTGGGCCCTGACCCTGAACCACCAGTATATTGTCCGTCCCCGTACCAGTGGCTTCATTTATCCTTGGCGTATAACTGGACCGGATATCCATATCTTCAAGTGCTGCTGTCTTGGCTTCTGTTCCTGCAATAATGGCCCTGGTCATGGCCCGCCTGGACAATTGGTAATTGGTCAAAATGATCACATTGATGGTTCCAGGCTCATAATAAGCGCCCTCATCCTTTGCCATGCGCATGGCATTGGACATCACCCCGGCTGTTACCAGGGCCACTACCTTCATCTCTTTAAATTCCTGGGTCTGAACGGATAAATTGTCCATGTCAGCGCCGGTAATCAAGAAAGAAATATCCTGCTTTTCCCTGTTAATGGCTTTACGGATGGAGTCCTTTATATGATCAATCCCCTTGTAATGACTGGGGGACCAGGTGGGAGGAGGCAAATAATGGTTACCAATGGTTTTAATATTATCCCTCTGGCCTTCCAGGGTGGAAATTATGGTCTGGGGAGAAATAAAATCAATCACAAGGGTCTTGTTTTCAAAATCATATATAGGGCTGTGAATGATGGAGGCAGATGCCACCAGATCCAGATCAATTTTTAAGGGTCTTGAGCTCAAAATCCCTGGAGAATAAACATCATTTTCAGGGTTTGCAAATTCCTGTGCATAAATCATTGATGAAAGCCAGGACACAAAGGGCCCGATCATTGTTGAGGCCCGGCAGGTAAGCTCACAGGGAAAATAATAGATCTGTTGATTCCTTACTGCATCCACGTCTTTCCAGCCTGGTCTGGTAAAAAAATTAGCAGCTGCCTCTTGGTCCGGGGTACACCCGTAAATAACCTGGGGATTAAAGTTCTGCCATTCTTCTTTTGTCACAGGCACAATACTGCCCTGCCTGCCAAAATCGGGGGGTGTTCCCCCGGCAGCACGAATCATCTCATTCTGGAATGAAGTGCTGCCCGGAGTCATAATGGTATCCCTTCCCATTAGCCGGAACACCCGTTTAGGTTTTATATCACCATTTTTGTTTAATCCGGTCTTATTCAATTTGGCCAGTTTGGCCTGGATATGGGCAAGGGACTGTTGATTTTCTGCCACTATATTCCCTGCCTCAACCTCCTGGTCAACTATCCTTCCAAGGGTCAAAATATTTTTATAGGCCCCTTTAATGGTATCAGTCTTATAAACAAAGACTTGACAGGCTGATCCGCTGTAGTGCTGAATGATCTCTTTGTGCAGGTCAGAAACAATGAGCAAATCAGGCTTTAGAGAGCCGATCTTCTCAAGGGACGGCCTGAAAAAACTGCCCACAATCTCTTTGTCCTGGACACCTTCAAGGGTTGCATCGTGATAAGTGACCCCTGAGACTAAATCCTTTGCGCCAATTTTAAAAAGAATTTCCGAGGCAGAAGGCACCAGAGAAACAATCTGCATTGGTTTTTCTTTAAAAACCATTTGATTGCCGGCCCCATCCTTTATTTCAATTGGATAGGCAAAGCCCTGGCAGGGTATTCCCAGAAAAACCAGCACCAGAAAGCCCAGTGCAGTAAAAATCAGCAAGGGAGGAATAGTGGTTTGGATATTAGTTTTAAGCAATTTCATGATGATATTCTCAATTAATATGTATAGTTTATGCCCACATAAAAACTTCTGCCAGGCATGGGATATCCCTTATTATATTCATATTGTTTATCAAAGAGATTATTTATTTCACCCAGCAGGCTTAGCTGGCCAATTTTTGCAGACTGAAACAATTGTTTTCTCAGGGTCAGACTGGCCACTGTAGAGCTTTTCAGCTCCACATCTGAATAGGGAAATCCACTTTCATAGTCTGTAACTGTCTTTTCCCCGATATAGGAAAAATTCAACCGGGCTGAAAACCCTTGAAAATCTGAGACAGAAATACCATAGGATGCTGTCAGGTCAGAGGTTTCCAAAAGATCTGTCCCGGTTTCCCTGTCTTCATATTCTGTCAGATATGTAAAGCCTGCATAGGGTTTGATTTCATAATCCCAGTTAAAATAATCTCCCAGATCAAAACTCAGTTCACCCTCAAACCCTGAAATCCTTGCTTTTCCCACATTTTTCCATGAACTGTCACCGTTTGACAGGGTCATTGATTCAATTTTATCCGTAAAATCCGTATAAAAACCCGTGATGGAACCAGACAATGACCTATAAAAAACATCCATACCTGCCTCATAGGTTTTGCTGTTTTCCGGCGAAAGGTCAGGGTTCCCCGCATAGTGCATCCCCCATATGGTATAATCGGCAGCCATTTGATCCGCACCGGGCATGACAAAAGCTTCTGAGTATCCTGCACGTAATTTGATAATATCTGTCAGCAGATAAACCAGCCCTATATTGGGCGTAAGATTGCTGTCATCGGCCGTGCTCCCGGCAGGTTCAACCACATCAACCTCATATTGATCATAGCGGACACCTGCAGACAGGATGAGGCGTTCATCTAAAAATTTAGTTTTTCCCATCACAAAACCGGCTGGATTATCATAGGATGTTTTTTCAGGGCTCCAGGTTGCCTCCACATCATATTCAACCCAGTCAAATCCAATGGTGATGCGGCTGGGACCAAAATCCCCGGAAACCTGGGCCTGGGCACCCTGGCTGTCTGTTGTTCTTTCACTGGCAATCCCATCATCCCATCCATCGGGATTACTGGCAGTCGGGTCCATCCAGGTGTCTTCATCTTTGCCCTGGAAATATCCTGCCTTCCAGGAAAAAATCTGACTTACGGTTTCTCCTTCCAGGACAAGGTCAAAAGATTGATTGGATTTGTCTGTATAATCATCCAGATCATTCTGACTCAGATAGCTTGGAGAACCAGCCTTGTCCACTTCAAATCCATTGAATAAAAAACCCAGTCTATTGCCAGGTAAAAACTCATATCCCAGATTCAGACTCAGACTTTCCCGATTGTCAAATCCAGTGTTCTGATATTTTGTGCCATTGCCCGTGGTATAATCCCCCTGTTCTTCCTTAGTTGCACTTCCAGAAAAATCAAATCCATTGATTTTACCAGAACCGCCTGCGCTGATCTCTTCATGGCTGAAACTACCTAAATACCCCTGGGCAAATACAGTGGGTTTTTCTTTCCCCTGGCGTGTAATAACATTAACAACACCCCCCATTGCTGCTGATCCATACTGGACCGAGGCAGGTCCCCGAATAATTTCGATGCGCTCAATATTTTTGGTGAGAATCTTGGCCACATTTCCAGTGCCTGCCCTGCGCCCATTGAGCAGAATCAGCACATGGCCCTTGAGATCATTGCCATGGGAATCTGTTCTAAACCCCCTGATGCCCAGTGTGGTCAGATTCCCTGGATATTTTTTAATGGTACCAACACCTTTTTCAGCAAGAAGTTCTCCAAGGTCTCTGGCTGAAGAGATCTTGATTTCCTGGTCATCCAGAATAGTTATGCTTGCGGCAATTTCTTTTTTTTGTTCTTCCACTCTGCCTGCTGTGACCACAATGGTATCCATTTCACTGGTATATTCGGGTTCAGACTTTTCAGTTTCAGCCCATGAAATTCCATACAATAAAAAAAATAGGAAAAGGGATCGAAAAATAGCCCTGGCAATATTTTGTTTCATTTAAATAACTCCCATAGATCATAATCTAATCAATTAATTAGGCCCTGGAAAACACCAAGGCATGCCATATTCATTCTGATTCAGGATTTTCCCAAAAACAAAAAACCCCAAACCGATAAAAATATCGATCCAGGGTATCCCTTTTCTTTCACCAAGATCTTAATGAGGTCCTCTTTACCACGGAGTACAACATATATATGTCAGGCAGGTCTTCTGACTCCTGGATCATTCTACTCACTGCGCCTTCCCACCAGCTTCAAACCGGCAGTGGCATTACACAGTTTTCGTCCCCAATCACAGCGGCGGGTCCGTTCCGGCTTTAAACCGGATTCCCTGTTAGGCTTTTTACAGCCACCTGAAATTACACACCTTATGAATCAATCATAAAAACAAGTCAAGAAAAAAAACAATATGGCTCTTTTTTTAAAAACACATCCAGGCCAAAGCTATGGCATGGACTATTGACTGATTAAATGATAAGTATCCTGGAAATAAAAACTTAATCAAATGAGATAATAAAATGGAAAAATTTTGGGTTATTGTTGTTTCTGCTGCCATTGGCATTGCTTTTTTTCTATGGTTTTCCCAAGCTGTTAAAAAGCAATATATGCGGGAATATATTATGTCCCACCTATGGCTGCTGCATCCTAATTCAATTTGTTATTGGCGGACAGCCATGGCCGGTGTGGGATTTTTCCTCTACTTTTTTACTGTTTATCAATCCTTTGCGATCTTTATATTTACCTTTGCGGCAATACTTGATGGTGCTGACGGTGTTGTGGCCAGGGGATGCAATCTGGGATCAACCTGGGGAGAATGGCTGGACCCCATGTGTGACAAATTAACCTATCTGCCTGTATTGATTGGATTTGCCTATGGAGGAATTCTATCCATACCCCTGATATGGACCCTTGTAATCATTGAATTTGTGGGACAATTTTTTGCCAGGCAAATCCTTACCTGGGTCAGACTCTCCGGTGCTGCCAATAATTTTGGAAAAATTAAGGCCATCATCTGCTTTGGCCTTGTTATTTTGTGTGCATTAATAGACAAAAATCCTGAAATCATAAATATTGCCCATGAGGTGCTCGTTGCCTGCATTGTTCTTTCCTCAGCATCCATGATCTTTAAATTCATCCCCAACCGGCTCTATGCAGATATCCTTTCCGCCCTTAATTTTTTTTGTGGTGTAACCAGTCTTATCCTGACCCATAACCTTTTTTTTGCCAGGGCAATCTGCATCATCATTATCGGGCAATTGTTTGACTTATTTGATGGACGTATGGCGCTAAAGCACGGAGGAACCAAGTATGGTCCTTATATGGATGACATTGCTGATTTTGTAAGCTTTGGGCTGGCACCTGCCTATGTGATTGTGAAGACAGGCGGTTCAATGGCATGGTTTGTAGGAAGTATCTTTATTATGGGGGTTGCTTTCCGCCTTTTCAGGTTTGTTGCAAAGGATAAAAACCGGACTGACCTGCCAGAGGGTGTTTTTAACGGACTTCCCAGCCCGGCAGGTGCCTTGATTGTTCTGGGTGCATCTCTTATCGCAACTCCAGGCATATTATGGATATTGACCAGTGTTTCTGTGGGACTGATGGTGAGCCATATCCGTTTTGCCCATTTTGGGCGGGTGATACTCAAACAGATCCCCAAACCTGTATTTTTTGTGATCAGCGCAGCAATTATTATCACCCTTTCCTATATTTTTAAAACAAAAGATATCCAGATGTTTGGATATCTGATGCTGGGTTCTGTTCTTGTTTATATGGTTGTGGGAAGAAAATGGATACGCCAGTGATGTTTCATATCATTCCTGATAAAAACTTTTTTTATTATTTTACGTCCCATTTCCCCTTGCTTTCAAATGAAGGATTTCAACAATTGGCAGTTCCCATGATTCAACCCTGACTTTTTGATATCCATTGTCATTATTTTCCCTAGCATCTCTTCTAATTACACCCAGAACCCTTGCCTTTACAATGTTCTGGATATTGGAACGTCATAATTCTGATCCTTTTTTCGAAAGTGCTGCAATTTTAATGTCATCATTATTGCACATAAAGTGTTTCAAGGGCAAAATCCTTTGCCCTGGCAATGGAAATTTCCATGTCATTGTTAATCAGGCACCAGGATTCAAGGATAAGTTCAATTTGATTTGTCCATATATTTTCCCCCTCAAACAGATTATCAACCTGATCCTTCATCAGGGCCTTAAGGGGTGAAATAACAATGGTCAGTTCCCCCAGGCGATGATACCTATGAAGGGCCGGGATTTGGTAACAGATGGATTTTCCGCCGCCCGTGGGAAGGATACCAAGCAGGGAAGTGCCCCCAAGGCAGGAATCAATGATCTGTTTTTGAAGGGGTCTTCCATTAACAAGGGTTCTGTATTTTTCAAAACCGAAATATTTCAGATCAAAGAGTTTTAACACTTTTTATAAACAAACCCCAACAAAAAATTCGATTCCATGATCCAATATCTGCCAGACTCCTGACCTATGAATCAAAACGTCAGCTGATAGCTGTTTAGCGTTCCCAAACTCTCTTTTGGTTGATGATAATGTTGAAGTTATGGGACATTCCCTTGGAATTATGATATAAGACCGGGTGTAGTTGAAACTTTAATAGTAAAAGAAATTTCAGGATTTTTTATGTCATTTGATGAACTTGGCCTTCGGATCGAACTGCTTAACGCTGTTAACTCCAAAGGATACACCACACCCACACCCATCCAGACCAGGGTCATTCCTGTAATACTTAAAGGACAGGATGTTCTTGCCAGAGCCCAGACAGGAACGGGAAAAACAGATGCATTTGCCCTTCCCCTGGTTAACATTCTGAGCCATGACAAGAGGAAAAGACAGCATCCCAGGGCCCTTATTCTGGCCCCCACCCGGGAACTTGCACTTCAGGTTGGAGATAGCATAAAGGCCTATGGAAGAAGGGTATCCATTCGATGTACCGTGGTTTATGGCGGGGTTAACATCGGCCCCCAGATCGATCGACTCAAGCGTGGCATTGATATTCTTGTGGCAACACCTGGAAGGCTTCTGGATCTTGCCGCCCACAGGGATCTTAATCTTTCCCAGATAGAATTCCTGGTCTTTGACGAAGCAGACAGAATGCTGGATCTGGGATTCAGTGAGGAGATCAATGAGGTTCTTGACCTGGTTCCTGAAAAACGGAAAACAATGCTCTTTTCTGCCACCTATACCCAGCAGATTCGAAATCTTGCCAAAATCATGCTCCAGGAACCGGAATATATTGAAGTGACACCCGGCAAAAAAGCCGCAGAATCCATTGTCCAGAAGGTACACCTTGTGGATCAATCAAACAAACGAGCCCTGCTCATCCATTTAATTACCCAGGAACGCTGGTCCCAGGTCCTGGTCTTTGTCCGCACAAAACACGGGGCAAACAAGCTTACGGAAAAGCTGGCTGCGAAGAAAATCTCTGCTGCTGCCCTGCATGGCAACAAGAGCCAGTCATTCAGGACAAGGACGCTTAAGGAGTTCAAGAACGGGGAAATCCGAATCCTCGTGGCAACAGATGTGGCTGCAAGGGGGCTTGATATCAGCAACCTTCCCCATGTGGTCAATTATGATATGCCGGGAGTGCCTGAGGATTATATTCACCGCATCGGCCGTACGGGCAGAGCCGGGATAAGTGGAATTGCTGTCTCCCTGGTAAGCCACCATGAAAAAGCACACCTTAAGGCCATTGAAAAACTATTGGATCAAAAAATTCCAAGGGAAGAGGTCAGCGGCTTTACAGAGGGAGGTGTTGTTCCGGATTTTGTTCTGTTGCGACCCAATGATTCTGACAGCGAAAAAAAAGCAGCCAAAGAATTAAAAGAGCTTGTCAATAAAAGAAAATCCAAAAACCAGGCTTCAAAATCCCCTGGCCGGAAAACCAGGCCCAAATCCACCCGGAAAAAAGAAAAACCCGGGAAAAATAAAAAGGCCGGGAAAAATCTATCCCGATCAAGATCCCGTTTCCAGAAGTCGTCTAAAAAAAGGACATAAATATGACCAATAATGACATCCTGCGACGTATCCGCTATACCTTTGACTTTGGTGATTCAAAAATGATTGCTATTTTTAGCCTGGCAGACCTGACCGTATCCCGGGCCCGGGTCAGCGACTGGCTGAAAAAAGATGATGACCCTGCATACAAGGAAATCAGCGACATTCATCTTGCTATCTTCCTCAATGGTCTGATCAATGACAAACGAGGGAAAAAAGAGGGCCCGCAGCCCGAGCCGGAAACAAGGTTAACAAATAACATCATTTTTAGAAAATTAAGAATCGCATTGAACCTTAAAGCCGATGATATTATTGAAATCCTGGCCATGGCTGATGCACACATCAGCAAACACGAATTAAGTGCCTTTTTCCGCAGCCCCGACAATAGACATTACCGAAATTGTAAAGACCAGATTTTGCGTAAATTTTTAAAAGGTGTACTATTGAAATATCGACCCTCGGCCGTATGGACCGCCGGCGCATCACAAGATTCAATATGATGCATTGACAAAGGAGGCTTGGGACAGTGGTAAAGTTGTCTGGGACTAGATAAATTGTTTTAATTGCGTCAATTAAACGATCCACTTCCTCTGTGGTATTGTAAACAGAAACACCAACTCTTGTGATACCTCCTTTTTCCAGGTAACCAAAAATCTCCATGGGCCGTATGCCATAAAAATGGCCATTCCAGGCGCAGATTCCCTGTTCATTTTATTCAATCAGGCTGTAGAGGAGCCTGATCTCCTCTTTCCAGATGGATTGATCCGGTGTCTCAAGAACCATGGGGATATGATCGAAACGCGGATCATTCATGATAAATTTAAAAGGCTCAATCCCCAGGGACCCCTTTCCAATGCTCTCATGCCTGTCCACCCTGCTTTGGAATTTTTTTTTTGAATCATTTAAATGCATGGCTTTCAGATAGCTGATACCCACTATATTGTCAAACTCCTGGAGGGTATTTTCAAAAGCCCTGGCAGTCTTGATATCATATCCGGCAGAATAGGTGTGACAGGTATCCAGGCAGACCCCCATGCGGCTCTTGTCCTGGACATTCCCAATAATCCTGGCCAGGTGCTGAAATCTATGTCCCATATTGGTTCCCTGGCCAGCCGTGTTCTCAATGACAGCGGCAATGCCGGTTGTCTTGTCCAGAGCCAGGTTAATGGATTCGGCAATTCGTTCAAGGCATTTATGGGGATCTATTTTGTTCAGGTGACTTCCCGGGTGGAAATTCAAATATTTAAGGCCCAGCTGCTCACAGCGCTGCATCTCATCAAGAAAGGCGGTTCTTGATTTTTCCAGGGCCTCTTCGTCCGGATGCCCGAGATTGATCAAATAACCGTCATGGGGGAGGATGTGTCCGGGATCGCAGCCGGCAATCCTGCAGTTCTCCTTGAATTGGGTTGACTTCAATATTGAGTACCTCAAAGCAGTACGGCATGACAAGGTGGAACCGCCAAAGAATGGTAAATGGTTTGAAACCAAGAATCTGAATTTCAAATTGGCGGCTTAACCCACCCGCAAAGGTTGAAATTTTTTACATGAGAAAAAATCATGAGAAAAAATATTGATTGACATTTTCAATTCAGCAAAATAAAAGTAATCATATTGCGTATTTAACAATTTTGAGTAAAAGGGGCTCCCCTTTGAAAAAATCGGTTCCCCACAACTAATCATTTTAAAAATGAAATAACGGAAAGGATGTACCTATGACTGAAGAAAAAAAAGATCCTGTGGAAGAAGTCAAAGTGGAGAATCTGGAAAAAGATTTAAAAGATAAGAAGAA
>JAOZST010000027.1:0-19228 GCA_029939535.1 Desulfobacteraceae bacterium
GTAGATCCCGTGATTTCCGATGCCTCGGTTAATGTGTTATAAACATTAGGTGATATCCGCGCTGAGACACGAGCGGTTTTAGTTTCAGTTTTCATTTTTGAGTTCTCTCCTAATTATTTGTATTTTATGGTTTGCTTTTCAGTTGTTCCATATAGAATACGGCATTGGTGCCATTTTGGCAACAAATTTAATATCACGGTTTTTGTAATAAAAAAATCATTGAGGATCCGTCATTAGTTACCAGCCAATAACGAATGGCTAAAAGCTCGCGCCCTAGCGCGCTAATTTAATAATATTTTGTCAGCACCTCTGGAGGGACTCCAAGGATGTAGAAACAGATGAGAATCCAGTTTCTCAGGGTTGTATATAAAATTCCCCGGTCTTCCCATCACCGGGCCTATGTGGCAAAGGAACAGGGATTTGTAAATCCAGAAGGGATTGAATGGTGCGGGAGATTATACCCCTCTTTTCTCAGGGCATCGGCCATGCCTGATTTAAGATAAAATCCTTTGGCAGAAGCTTTCAGGGGATGGGCACACAAAATGCTCCAGGTCTTTCTTTGTTTTTTTCAGTTTTGTCTCTGCTTTTTTGCGAAGGGTGATATCATCCAGACACAAAATCATCTTGTTTTCCTGGGGGAATTTCAACAGGGTCGTGGAAACAAGAACATGTAAAGTCAGGATTCCATTTTCAGCGCCAAAGGGTATATTCGCTTCCACTGACTGGCAATTCTGACCCGTCTGGAATGTATCCAAAACTGTTTTCCGGACCATGCAGGATTTACATTGAGTACTGAAGCCACATCCCTCAGGATCACTTAGAGCGTTAATGCAGTGAATGGCATTTCCCACAAAAATTCCTTTGGATTTTTCTTCCCTGCCACGGCTCATAACAACAGCCGCCTCATTTAATTGGCATACCCGGAGATCTTGATCAATGATAAACATGGCAAAGGGAGATTTATTGAAAAGGGCCTCATGTTCAACCTGTAAAAGATATTGTTGGTATTCAAAAAGAAGAGAATCGTTTGCCTAAAAGAGTACATTTAGAAAAACCAGATGTTGATCTGGATTTTTAAAATAGGATTTCAATATGCAAAGAGCTTATGTATACTCCACATCAATAATGAATTCATCCCTGCCGGCGTTATGGAAACACAAGAGGAAAAGCGATATGGGTATTCCACATTTCAATATGGTAAAAAATATCTTGCCCGGCCTGATGCCGTGGCCATTGATCCAATTACCCTGCCACTTTCTGAAATACTCTATAAGACACCTGACTGGCTAATTTTATTTGGTTCTATCCGAGATTCTGCGCCAGATTCATGGGGAAGGTATGTCCTGGATAAAGAGACAGAAAACGTATTGTCAGAATTTGATTATCTTGTTGCAGCAAGCCAAGATCGAATAGGGGCTTTGGGTTTTTGGCCTGATCCTGTTAATGGCCCAATTCGTATGAGTGCACCTTCAAAAATTCAACCAAACTTAAACCTTGATGAACTTGTTGTTGCCGCACAAGCTTATATTGATAATTCAGAAGAAATTCACGAATATCTTTTGCCTTTCGTTGAATACGGATCTTCTTTTGGTGGTGCCAGGCCAAAAGCGCTGGCAAAATATAAAGGAACCTCATGGGTGGCTAAAACAAAAAAGGCCGGATTGAATATCAATCAGGCCTTCTCATGTCTTTACAGATCCTATATCGATAGATTTTTTTCAGGGCCTGTCCCAGACTGGGGGTCAGACTTTTGGAAGCTTGGGAAAGGATTTGTTCAACTGCTTATTCCACTCATCCACTTTAGGTTTCACCTTTTTCATGAGTGCCCCCACATTTCCCTGGACGGTGATTTTTTCAATGATGTCACCCTGGGCAATGCTGTTGACAATCACCTGGTCATCTTCAGATTCAACCGCACCAAAAATCGTGTGCATACCATCCAGATGGGGGGTGGGGCCATGGGTGATGAAAAACTGGCTGCCGTTAGTGCCGGGTCCTGCATTGGCCATGGAAAGGATTCCGGGTTTGTCATGTTTCAAGTCTTTCTTAAACTCATCTTCAAACTCATAGCCAGGTCCGCCCATGCCGTTTCCATAGGGACATCCGCCCTGGATCATGAAGTCAGCGATTACCCTGTGGAATTTCAGGCCGTTATAATATTCTCTCTTGGCCAGGTTTACAAAATTCCCGCAGGTGGTGGGGGTGAGGTCTGCAAATAATTTGATGCGGATGGTTCCCTTGTTTGTATCCATTATTGCTGTCAAGTCTGCCATGTTTTATCTCCTTACTATTAAAAAAAATCGTTTCAGAAAGTAAGGGTTTCTCTTGGATTGTCAATATAAAATTCATGTTTGGGAACCATTCTTATCCCTTTCACTGAGCCGGAAACTTTCAAGCTCTATCTGGAATGGCTTGCCGAATTTATGTCGGATGTCTATGAAGGCATTAAAATTTTTCAGAAAAAGCTCTGTAATTTCCGGATCAAAATGCTGTTCTTTTTCTTTTTTTATCATGTCATAGACCATGTCCATGGGATAGGGGTCTTTATAGGGACGTTTGGAGGTAAGGGCATCAAAGGTGTCAGCAATGGCCACGATTCTTCCGGAAAAGGGGATATCTTCTTTGGAAAGCCCGTTGGGATATCCTTTACCATTGAATTTTTCATGGTGGGACAGGGCTATTTCCTGGGCCATTTGGAGTATCCTGGATTTTGATTTTGACAAAAGTCTTGCACCAATGAGGGAATGGGTTTTCATGATTTCAAACTCTTCTTTTGTCAGTTTCCCGGGTTTCATCAGAATTTTATCAGGTATTCCTATTTTCCCCACATCATGCATGGGGGCTGCATAGTCAATGGTTTCAATAAACAGGTCTGACTTGTTGAGTTTCTGGCTGATCAATGCGGAGTATTGCCCAATGCGGATAATATGGTCTCCTGTGTCTTCATCCTTAAATTCCGAGGCCATGACCAGACGGTGTATGGAATCCAGGTAGGCATGTTTCAGTTCTTCATGGGAGGTACTGGCTTCTTCCTTAAATCGCCGCTCCCGCAGCACCCTTTGAATTCTTAATACGATTTCCTTGATTGAAAAAGGCTTTTCAACAAAATCACTGGCACCGATATTGATAATTTTATCGTATTGGTAATCCTTTGTCTGGCCCGTCATGACAATGATATCAGCGGAAAAACGGGTGACTATCTGTTTGGCAAGTTCGATCCCTGTAATTCCCGGCATATTGATATCCGTGACCACAACATCAAAGGGGCTCTGGCTGAGTTTGGAAAGTGCTGATTCCCCGTTATCGGCAAGGGTACAATTATACCCGGCCATCTCCATTGTTGCTTCCAAAAGGTCGCGGATGGCAGGATCATCATCCACGATCAGAATGTCTGCCTTGTCAGGTGAAGAATTTTCTGTCATTGATCCCCTGTTTTTTCGAGATTATATATTGAGAGTATCTGCCAAGAAATCTTTGAACAAAATCAGATGGCGCCAAGTAAAATATATTTGAAAATACCGGTTTTATTTAAAGTCTGTCAAGGAAAATATGGACAATTACCATATTATGATATCTCTCATTTGCCACGGTTTTTCATGAAGACAATTCCCTGGATAATTCTTTGTTTTAATCCTTGATTCACCAGCCTCCATGTGCCATAGATATTCACTTGGAACTGGGTGTGCAATAAAATAATACAAATAGAAATACCATGTATAGGAAGGGAAGTCTTCATGGAGAAAAATAAACGGCCTGAACCGCCCATGGTCCTGGCCTGGTTTATTTGGAGCCTGGGTGCTGTTTTTTATCTGGCTGGATTTTTCCAGCGGGTGGCTCCGGCTGTCATGACCCGGGAATTGATGCAGGATTTTAGTATTTCAGCTGCCGGCCTGGGCCATCTGTCCGGCCTTTATTTTTATTCCTATGTGGCCATGCAGATCCCCACGGGAATTCTGGCCGATACCCTGGGACCCAGAAAACTTTTGACCGGGGGTTGCCTGGTGGCAGGCCTGGGCACTCTTCTCTTTGCTCTTTCCCCGGGATTTTTCTGGGCAGGCCTTGGCCGGCTTCTCATCGGAGGATCCGTGGCCGTGGCCTTTGTAGGACTGCTGAAACTCTCCTCTTCCTGGTTTCCCAAAAAGATTTATGCCTTTGTGGCTGGTAATGCCCTGTCCATAGGACTTATTGGCGCTGTGACCGCAGGCACCCCCCTGCGGCTGCTCATGGATATCTTCCATTGGCGCCAGATTATTGGTATTACAGGCATTATGACCCTTGTCCTGGGTGGATTGATCTGGTTTATTGTCAGAGACTGGCCCCAGGAAAAAGGGTATTCCGGTTTTACAAAAAAGGTTACCCGGCCAGCATCATTGTCTTTCAGCAGCATCTGGGTCAGTTTTTTTAAGGTTCTTAAATATCCCAATACCCTGCTTTTGTTTATTATTCCCGGGGGAATTGTGGGGTGTATCCTTACTTTTTCCGGTCTCTGGGGTGTGCCCTTTCTGGTTTCCCATGATCAGATAAGCCCGGGCAGGGCAGCCGGGCTGACCTCTGTTTTGCTTATTGGCTGGGCAGTGGGAGCCCCGGTGTTTGGATGGGTATCTGATTTCATGGGAAGACGCAAACCCCTGTATATTGCAGGCTGTTTTTTGGCTGCCCTGGGATGGGCATTTATTCTGTTCTGGGAAACACTTTCTTTTGGGCAGCTGATTTTGATTCTGGCTCTTACTGGCTTTTTTTCCGGCTGTATGATTTTAAGTTTTCCCTTTGCCTCGGAATCGGTTCCCCCCTCTTTGTCCGGAACTGTGTCCGGCCTGACCAACATGGGGGTGATGATGGGTCCCATGGTGCTTCAGCCCCTGGTGGGCCTGATTCTGGACAGATATTGGACAGGTCAGATGATGGGTGGGGCAAGGATTTACTCTCTGGATGCCTATGAATATGGATTTATTCCCATGATGGTGTGGATTGTTTTGTCAGTATTGCTTTTATTCTTTACCAGAGAAACCCACTGCCAACAGATTTCCCATGAATCCTGATTTAGGGGCAGACATGATTCTGGATTGCACTCCAGGGGATGAAATTTGTTCCAGGATTTCTGCCCTGAAGATCCAGATGCAGGACCTTGGAGTTGATGCGCTTTTTCTTACCCACAGGCCTGATATCTATTATTTTTCCGGCACTGCCCAGGATTGTTATTTATATGTATGTGTGGACAAAGATCCCCTGCTGTTTGTGAAGCGTTATCTGCCCAGGGCAGAGCTGGAGACCACCATCGGAGAGATTGTCCCGATTCTGTCCGTGAAAGAGATTCCAGATAAGATCCTGGATGCCCATAAAAAATTGCCCTCAACCATGGGCCTGGCCTTTGATGTGGTTCCGGTCAGGGATTTTCAATTTTATCAGGTTTTATTTCGAAATACGGTTTTCAGGGATGGAACCCCCTTGATTGAAGCCTGCAGGCAAATCAAATCTCCCTATGAAATCAAGCAGATGGAAGCAGGTGCTGTCATATCCCGAAAGATTTTTAATTTTATGGCCAAAGCCCTGGTCCCCGGGGTTTCTGAAACGGAATTCTGTGGCAGGATAGAAGCCTTTGCCAGGAGCCAGGGACATTCCGGTAAGCTCCAGATGCGGCATTACAGGTCCGAAGGTTTTTCCTTTCACCTCATGAGCGGCAAAACTGGAGGCATGCCAGGGGCTCTGGACTCCCCGGTCTGCGGCAGCGGTACCTGCACTGCCTACCCCTTTGGGGCAGGTCCCAAGTTGATTTTGGAAAATGAACCAATCCTCATTGATTTCGGGTCCATGGTCAATGGGTATCATATGGATGAATCCAGGATGTTTGTCCTGGGAAAGATGGAGACAGCTGCCATGGATGCAAGCCTGGCATCCATGGAGATATTAAATAAAATCCAGGAGGCCATGAAGCCCGGGGTCAGGATCAAGGATATTTTTGATGCCTCTGTTAAAATGGCCAATGAACTGGGGTATGAAAAGGAATTTCTTGGACTTCCTGAATTAAAATCCAGGTTTGTGGGTCATGGAATAGGCCTGGAGCTGGTGGAAAATCCCATCCTGGCCAGGGCAAGGCCCACCCGGCTCCAGGAGGGCATGGTCTTTGCAGTGGAACCCAAGTTTATTTTCAAAGATCGATTTGCAGCTGGAATTGAAAGCATGATCCTCATCACTCCCACGGGCAGCCGGTTTTTAAGCCTGACAGAAAATAAGGTTTTTTTCTGTTAGATATCATGGTATTATCATCTATTTTTTTGCAGGCAGTCTCTTTTTAAAATATGGTTAAAGGATCTACCTATTGTCCGTAACCCATAAAAACAGGAATTATAAATTGTGGAAAAAATATATTCCAGAGAAATTGCATGGACCAAGCAGATTATAGCGGAGTATGAAAATATCCTTTATTATCATGGTGTCCATATGGAGCATCCATCCTTTGGTCTATCTGAATCAAGAGAGCACTATGGTTCATGGGAACCAAATACAAGAACCATTTACATATCCAGATATTTTATTGAAAAATATCCATGGTATCTTGTCATTGAGATGGTAAAGCATGAAATGGCCCACCAATATGTTTCTGAAGTATTGAGAGAAGAATCTGCTCACGGGCCTTCCTTTAAAAAAGCATGTCAGAAACTGGGAGTGCATCCTGAATTTTGTAAGGCAAGTACTGACATCTCTTCAAGTATTGCAAAAATGAGAAAAGAACTATCTTCTGAAGCTCAAAAAATGATTGGCAGGGTTGAAAAACTGCTTTCATTGGGAAAATCTGACAATGAACATGAGGCCCGGGCAGCATCTAAAAAGGCCAATGATTTGATACAAAAGCATAATCTTGAAATGTTTGAAAATCCTGGGCATGTAAAAAATATTCAGGCAACCTATATCGTGATAACCCACAAAAAGAAAAGGATTGAAAGTCTTCAGAAAAGCATTCTATCAATTCTAAGAGAATACTTTTTTGTGAATACGGTCTCCTCTTCTCTTTACCATGCCAAGGATGATGAATCCTATCGATCCATTGTACTATTCGGCACCCGGGAAAACCTTATGGTCGCTGAATATGTATACTATTATTTGTTTTCCACGGGCAAAAGACTCTGGCAGGAAAATAGAAAAAAATACGGCTACACCCGGAAAGATAAAGTCTCTTTTGATATGGGCTTTACAAAGGGAGTTCGGAAAAATTTAGCAAAACCAGAAGTTTTAAAAACTGTTTATGCCCATGATAATTTACCCATAGAGACATCCAAAGCCCTGTCTTCCAAGGTAAAAAGTATAAATGCCATTGAGGTAAACAGAGTGTTTCCAAAACTAAAAAAAGGTTACTATGGTGCTTATTATGATAATGATGCCTATAAAAACGGGTATTCCCAAGGGGAAAATACTTTCATAAAAAAAGGGATTCACAATCAAGGCACAGGCAAGGTTGAACTGCTGAACTGAACAGTTAAATAGTTTCCAGAACCTCATATGTTTCCAAAGCAATCTGGAGCTCTTCATTGGTGGGAACCACCCAAACCTGGACTTGGCTGTTGGTGCTGTGAATCCAGCGGGCTTCCCGGGATCTGGTGTTGTTTTTTTCAGGGTCAATCTCAATGCATAGAAAGGACATATCCTCCAGGATTTTACTTCGGACGATTTCGTCATTTTCTCCGATGCCTGCGGTAAATACAAGGGCATCCACATGGCCTAGGACTGCTATATAGGCCCCGACATATTTTTTGATTTGATAGGCAAACATGTCGACGGCTAGTTGGGCTCTTTTATCACTAAGGGCCGATTGTTCGTGGATATCCCGCAGGTCATTGAGGCCGCAGATACCCTTGAACCCGCTTTTCTTGTTGAGAACATCACCTAATTCCTTTTGGGTCATGCCGGTTTTGTCCATGAGGTATCCAAATATGGCTGGATCAAAGTCACCGGTCCTTGTTCCCATCATCACTCCGGCAAGGGGGGTCATGCCCATGGAGGTGTCCTGGCATTTGCCCTGTTTAACGGCAGAAATTGAACAGCCATTGCCCAGGTGCAGGGTGATGAGGTTGGTTTCTTCTGGTTTTCTGCCCATGAGAAGGGCAGCCTTCTGGGCTATATATTTGTGGGAAGTGCCGTGGAATCCATATTTGCGTACTTTATATCTTGTATAGTATTCATGGGGAAGGGCGTATAAAAAAGCTTTTTCCGGAATGGTCTGGTGGAAATTGGTGTCAAATACAGCCACCTGGGGTTTGCCTGGAAAAAATTTTTCAGCCAGAGTAATCCCAATGAGGTTGGGGGGATTGTGCAGGGGGGCCAGGAGATTGTTTTCCTGGATGGCTTTTTTAACTTTCCTGGTGATCAGGGTGGCGGTTTTGAATGACTCTCCCCCCTGGACCACACGGTGGCCAATGGCATCAATTTTCTGGGTTATCAGGTCGGCCACCAGGTGCATGGCTTTCTGGTGGTCAGGTATGGGCAGTGTTTTTTTGTTTTTTTTTATTTTGGAACTGGAAAAATTTTTATGGGTTATTGTTCCTTTGGTTTCACCAATTCTCTCCACAACACCTGCGATCATGGTGAGAGAATTTTTCATATCAAAGAGCTGATATTTTAAGGAAGAGCTGCCCGTATTGATTACCAAGACATTCATGGTTCTGTCTTTTTAATTTTGTTCGGTCATTGCATAAAATTGTTTGATATAGTTTTCCTGCACCCCATAGGACCAGTGGACATCCTTTAATATCTGTGAGGCTTTCAAAGGGTTCCCCTGTTGCAGGAAATCAATGAATTTTGAATGCTCTTTACAATTTCTAAGTTCCCATTCAGCAATATAACTCTGGCCCTGGAAATCGTAGAGCCTGTGTTTGATGGGAAAGATGAATTTTTTTAAGAGGGGGTTGTCTGAAAGATTGTTATACACATCATGGAATGCCAGGTTGGTTGCAAAAAGCCTGGAAAAATCATTGTTTTCAATGTCTTGTATCATCCTTGAATTGAGATCTTCCAGCCGGGAAATATGGGAGGGGGTAATTTTATCAAAACAATCCTGAATAATTGAGGCCTCAATGATGCCTATGGCATTATAGGCATCTTTTACGTCTTTTAATTCAAGGGCATTTACCATGACACCTCTTCTGGGAAGTATGGTGACAAAGCCTTCCTGCTCCAGATGGATCAATGCGTCCCTGAGAGGGGTCTTGCTGATGCCCAGCTGTTGAGCAATCCTGTTGAGGTTGATGGTTGAGCCGGGAGCCAGGCCACCGGTAACCATTTCGGTTCTCAGGTACTCATAGACCTGTTCACGTAAGGATAAAATATTTAACCTGTTCTTCATTTTAGGGTATTGCCTTTGGTTTCCATGCTTTTAAAAGAACTTTGTATGATATACGAACCTGTAGGCCCAGTCAATAAACAGGGTCAATAATTTATCAGGTCATTTTTAAACTGATATCTAATATATCAGATATCAGTTTAAAGTCAAGTAAAATTCTTTTTCCCTGGGAAAAATATTTGGTATTGAATTTATCAGATATCCCCGTGTATAGTCGGAACCTTATATTCCGTTTGGGGCAGGGTATGATTTATCCGATAACATCCAAGGAGGCAAACCTGGGTTCGTGGAGGGGGATGATGATATCAGCCTCCTCTTTTACTTTTTCCATTATATCGTAGGCTGAATATACATCCACATGGGTGCCCGGGGGTATTAGGTCCATTTCCATTCCCCTGATCTCCATTGGGGGATTGTAATTTTCATCAATTATGCAGAATCCAGTGATGGCAGCTTTCCCCTTGGCCGTGTCAATAAAGACTGTAAGTCCGCCCCGGGTGTGAACCGGGGTGTGCTTGACACGTATTCCCTCAATGATTTCCATATCTTCTGTGACTACCTGGATCTGATGGTTTTCTTCAATATCTTCAATATAATCTTCCAGGTACCGATAATCCAGGGGATGGGGGTCATGGATTGATTCAAGCTCTTTTTCATGGACATAGAACAGGGCATTTTCACATTTGTAATCGTTTTCGCAGTGGTCCATATGCAGATGGGTGTGGATGACGATATCGATGTCAGAGGGAGTCAGGCCGTGTTTTGCCAGGCCCTGTTCAAAGGTGTGGATTTTGCCGCCAATGGCATCTTCCCGGTCCCTGGACTGAATCGGGCTCATTTCGCCTGTATCCACAAGGATGTTTTTGTTCCCGCCCTTGATCACCCAGGTAAAAATTGGAATTGTGTATTGCTCGCCCTGGCCGTATTGATAGGTCATCATGCTTTTATCAAAGACTTTGGATCCCATGGCAATGGGATGAATGGTATAAATTTGAGACATGGTTTTTTTGCCTTTATAAAAAAATTAATATAGGAGCCGGAAACAAGGTTCCGGCTCCTATAAAAATACAGGCAATCAATCCAATGTGTCAATGGATAGTATGGGTATAAGGGGTCTGCTATTGCATGCTTATTTTTCCAATGGCAATATCCAGGGTTTCCAGCATAAAATCCACATCTTTTTCATTGATGCACATGGGGGGTTTTATTCTCAATGTATTTCCGTTGTATCCGCCCTTGCCCACCAGGAGCCCGAGATCCTTTAAGGTTTCAAAAACCTCCATGCATTCCTGGGAAGCAGGTTCCTTGGTCTGACGGTCTTTGACAAATTCAACCCCTGTCATAAGGCCGCTGCCTCTGATATCACCGATCAGCTCGTATTTTTCCTGTAATTTATGATATCCGGCCATGAGCCTGTTGCCCATGTTAAGGCAATTTTCCTGGAGTTTGTCTCTGTCAATGAGTTCCAGGACTGCCTTGCCGATTGCGCAGGACACAGGGTTGCCTCCAAAGGTGTTGAAATGAATTCTTTCGGTGAGTCTGGCAGCAATTTGAGGAGTGGTTACCACTGCGGCCAGGGGCGCACCGTTGCCAATGCTTTTGGCCATGGTTACGATGTCCGGCATAACCTCCTGAAATTCAAAACCCCAATAATGGGTTCCAAGCCGTCCAAAACCGGTCTGGACTTCATCGGCTATGCAGACACCGCCGGCTGCCCGGGTATGTTCGTAGGCTTTGGCAAGATAACCCTTGGGCAGTACAACGCTTCCACCCACACCCTGGATGGGTTCGGCAAAAAATCCAGCCACCCGTCCTGGAGTGGTATGATCAATGACACTTTTTACGTCTGCCGCATATTTGACGCCGGCTTCGGGATCATCATAACCAAAGGGTCCCCGATAGCAGTCAGGGAGAATGGTATGGCGTACTCCAGAGCCCTGGTTTATATTGTATTTCCATGTGGAATGGGCTGTCAGGCCCATGGTGCTCTGGCTGCCGCCGTGATAGCCGTTTCTAAGGGCAATGATATCATTGTTCCCGGTGTAAAGCCTTGCCATTAGCATGGCAAGGTCATTGGCTTCGGAACCTGAATTTACAAAATAGCAGACTTCAAGGTCGCCGGGCAGGTGTTCAGCCAGCATTTTCCCATATTCACCGACTATGGGGTTCAGATAAATGGAAGGGTTGTGGACCAGGGTATTAAACTGCTCACTCACGATGTCGGCAATATAGGGGTGGCTGTGACCCACACTCACGGTTACAATGCCGCCGATGCCGTCCACATACCTTTTTCCTTTTTCATCGTACAGGTATTGCATGGAGCCTTCCACAATCATGATGGGTTTTTTGTAAAAGGTCAATAAGGAGGGGGTTAAATATTGTTTTCTCATGGCCATTACCTCGTCATAGGAGGGGCCTGTATAGGGCTTGGGCTGATGGTCATAACCCGGCAGTTCAGGTGCTTTGATTTCTTGATTCATAGCAATTCCTTTTTTTATTTTCCCTTCAGCCTCTTTTTCAGAGGCTGGAAAGTTTCTTTATATGGGCGGTTCTCTTTTTCCCGGTCTGTTTCAATGCCATGGCAACTTCAGGAAGGGCCTTAATTTTTACAGCCCCTTCCGTGTAATAGGCCAGGGCCCGGGTTTCCATTTTTCCTGCATAGGCCAGGATCTGGGCACGATCCATGTTTTTGTCATCACCGGTATCCAGCACAAAGGGTTTTCTGAAGAAATCCTTAATACCTTCCAGGATCATTTCAGTTACATTTTCCCTTCTGGTCCGCTGAATATTGGTAATATTCTTTTTTCCGTCCTTGGCAAAGCCCTGGAAAAGGTCTGAAAGATCAGATATTTCCGGGTTGGATGCAGCTGACAGATAAAATTCCATGTCCTGTTTTTCCATTGCTTCGGCAAAATTCAATAATCCGCCAAAATTTATAATGGGCATAAAACTATTCCTCCGATTAAATTTATTTCCTTAGAACCAGCGTTCTATGACCACCTTGGTGTCTGTGAAGAACTGGAATATTTCCTGGCCATGGCCTTTGACATCTCCGAACATGGAGTTGCCTGATCCGCCAAAGGGGAAAAAGCTCATGGGAGCTGCAATGCCGATATTGATTCCAACCATGGAGGGAAGGGCTTCATACTTGAATTTTCTGGCTGCCTCTCCTGAATCTGTATACAGACAGGCTGCATTGGCAAAGTCTCTGGTGTTGACCAGTTCTATAACTTCATCAAGGTCTTTGCACCTTACCACACATACCACAGGGCCAAAGATCTCTTCTCTGGCAATGACCATATCCGGTGTTACATTATCAAAGATGGTGGGCCCTACAAAATATCCTTCAGGATATCCTTCCACCTTGCAGTCACGGCCGTCCAGCACCAGTGTGGCCCCTTCTTCAATGCCTTTTTCAATATAACCCAGAACCCGGTCTCGGTGTGCACTACTGGCCATGGGTCCCATACCGCTAAATTCTATCATACCGTCCCCCACGGCTATTTTACTGGCCTCGGCTATGAATTTTTCCAGGAGACCATCTGCAACATCTCCCACAGGAGCAAGGATGGAACCTGCCAGACATCTCTGGCCTGAGCAACCGAAAAAGGAAGTAACAAGGGAAGGAATTCCAGAATCCAGTTTGGCATCGGGCATGATTCCCACGATATTTTTTGCTCCGCCCAGGGCCTGAACTCTCTTGCCTGTATCTCCACAACGCTTGTAAATATATTTGGCAGTGGGCGTGGAACCTACAAAGGATACACCCTGAATGTCTTTGTGATCCAGAATGGCATTTACCACATCTTTGGATCCATGGACCATATTTACCACGCCATCGGGAAGTCCAACTTCATCAAGGCATTCAAATATTTTGGTCTGGGTCATGGGCACCTGTTCCGAGGGTTTCAGTACATAGGTATTTCCTGAAACAATGGCATAGGGAAGGAACCACCAGGGTACCATGGCAGGAAAATTATAGGGGGCAATACCGGCAAAAACTCCCATGGGCTGGCGATGGCCGGCACAGTCGATCCCTGTGGCAATATCTTCAAGAGTATATCCGCACATGAGTGTGGTTGCGCCTGTGGCATGTTCCACATTCTCAATCATCCGCCGAACTTCAGCCCTGGCCTCATCAATGATTTTTCCCTGTTCCAGTGTGAGGGCCCGGGCAATTTCTTCAAAATTTTCCTCAAAGGATTCTTTTATTCTGAACAGGTAGCGGGCCCTTGTAAGGGGTGGTGTTTTCCGCCACTGTACAAAGGCTTCCTGGCCGGCCTGGACTGCTTTGTCAACATCCTCTTGTGTGCTGTAAACAACCTGGGCAATTTTTTCTCCTGTGGCAGGGTTTCTTATGTCTCCGATTTCGGTTCCATTTGATTCTACCCATTCACCATTGATATAATTTTTTACGAGTGGTAATGACATTCCATGATCTCCCTTTTTTTAAATCCATTTTAAAATCCAATTGTAAAAATTTCGAAATAACCAATTATTATTTGAAAATATAAAATTCCCAGGCAAATTGCCCAATAATTAATTAAACCTGTGTGAATCTAAATAGCGAAAGAATCAGATCATGTCAATATAATTTATTTAAATTTTTCGAAATGGATAATTTAGATGGACATATTAATCGAATATTGATAATATTGATAAAAATATTGTTTTAATTCGATTAATAACTAATCTGTAAAAGAGAGTATATGTCCAGTCAGAAAAATGGAGGAAAAAACAAAGGGATCGACTCAACTGACCGGGAAATTATCAAACTGCTCCAGATTGACGGCAGGATTCCAAACACCCAGATAGCCAAGGATCTTGGTGTTTCTGAAGCAACGGTAAGAACCCGTTTGAACCGGCTCATTGAAGAAGAGTATATCCAGATCGTTGCTGTGAGCAATCCTTTGAAGCTGGGATTTGAAACCGTGGGTATTTTAAAGATCAAGGTGGATGTTAAAAAACTTGATTATGTGACCCTTGAGCTGAAAAAACTTAAGCCCATATGGTTTATCGTGCTTGCAACCGGGGAATCAGACATATACACAGAATTTGTGGCCAAGTCCACAGAAGAACTTAATGATCTTATTTTTAATAAAATTTATAAGATCGACGGGGTAATCCGGACCCAGACCTCCATGATTCTTAAATACATTAAGAGACGTTATGACTGGGGGACTGCCTTAGACGAAATCTGATCTGATAGGATGAAATCTGATAGGACGAAACCTGATGGGTCCATGTCTGAAAATATTAGTCAGAGGTTGGCTGGAAAAATTTTTCAGCCAACCTCTGTCTTGGTTTTTATCAGCTGATTTAAAGGATCTGTTTTAAAAACAGCTTGGTCCTGTCGTGACTGGGAGCGGTAAAGAAATGTTCCGGCGTACCTTCTTCCACAATTTTACCTTCATCCATGAAGATAACCCTGTGTCCCACCTCCCTTGCAAATCCCATTTCATGGGTAACACAGACCATGGTCATTCCTTCCTTTGCCAGGGTTTTCATTACATCCAGCACCTCACCGATCATTTCCGGGTCCAGAGCAGATGTGGGCTCGTCAAAGAGCATTATTTTAGGGTCCATGGCCAGGGCCCTTGCAATAGCCACCCTCTGTTGCTGGCCCCCGGAAAGATTGGATGGATAGGCATGGGCCTTGTCTGCAATCCCCACCTTTTCAAGCAGGGCCATGGCTTTTTCATCCCTCTCTTGTTTTCCTCTTTTTCTCACCAGTTTCTGGGATACGGTCACATTCCCAAGTATGGACAAGTGGGGAAAAAGGTTAAAGGACTGGAATACCATGCCCATTTCAGCCCGTATTTTATTGATATTGGTTTTAGGGTCAAATATATCCACCCCTTCCACCAGGATCTGTCCCTGTTCGGCTGTTTCCAGCCGGTTCAAACACCGGAGAAAGGTGCTTTTTCCAGAGCCCGAAGGGCCGATGACCACCACCACTTCTCCTGGTTTGATTCTATTGGAAACATCCACCAGGGCTTTGACCTCATGGGGAACAAAAAAGGTCTTGTAAATATTTTTGATTTCTATCATCTTGTGGCAGTCCTCCTTTCCAGATACTGAACAAACATGGAAAGCGTAAAGGTCATGAGCAGGTAAAGAATTGCACATAATATCCACAATTCAAAGGTCTGGAGACTTGTGGTAATCCCTTCACGGGTCGCTTTTGTAAGTTCCCTGATGGAAATCATTCCCAGCAGGGATGAATCCTTGATCAAGTTGATGAATTGTCCAGCCAGAGGAGGTAAAATGGTTTTCAGGGCCTGGGGAAGGACAATGTGGAACATACATTGAAAATAGCTCATGCCCGCGGACCTGGCAGCTTCCACCTGTCCCGGGTGAATTGCCTCAATACCTGCCCGGACGATTTCTACCACATAGGCGCCGGTAAAAATGGACATAGCCATTATACCATACCATTCTGGATTAAGTTTTGGGATACCGTTCATCATCAAAATTTTGTTCATAGTGGTTCCCAGGACAAAATAAAAAATCATGATCTGGACCAGCAGGGGGGAACCCCTTATGATCTCCACATAGGTGATGGCTGACCATTTCAGGACAGGGGTGTCTGACACCCTGGCCACACCTCCTATAATCCCCAGAAGTATCCCAAAGATGGTGGAAATAAAGCTGATTTTCAGGGTCACCCACAGTCCCTTGGCCAGAAGTCCCGGCTTCCAGTCTCCCTTGTATTCGGCGATGAGGTCACCTGGAGAGACCATATCGCCCTCATCCCAGTCAAATGATCCCGCCGGAACTGTATAGGTTTTTTTCCCGTCCTCATCAAGGACTACAATATCAAACTTATCCTTGTTGGGTGTTATAGCTTCAATTTCACCGTCAGCTTCCACATAAAGGGAGATAGATTCTTGATATATGAAATATTTCGGGATCTTAAACCAGCGCCATTGATAATCAACGGCCACAGTTGCAAAGTAAACGGAACCAAAGATTAAAATCATTAATGCGATGAATCCGGCAACGGAAAATGCATAGGCTGTGGGGTTGCTCAGGCGTTTTATATTGGATATTCTGTTTTCCATATTTTGTCTGCCTTACAAAACGGGCCGACAGGATATGCTCACTGTCGGCCCGATTAATTTTTACACAATTAATTTAGTTTTGAAGTTCTTTCTGCCATTCATCTGATTTGATCCATTTATCATAGGCTTTTTCATATCTTCCGTCATGTTTGTACTGGCGTAAAAAATTATTCAGGAAGTTGAGGAAATCAGGATCACCTTTTCTAATGGCCATGGCAAGGGGCTCAAAGGTGAAAGGTTCGGTCAGGGCTACGGTTTTGCCTGCCCCATGCTGTGCCTGCATGATTTCAATGAGGGGAAGATCGTAAACAGTGGCATCTGCATTACCCTGGATTACTTCCATGCAGGCTTCTGTTTCAACTTCAAAGGATTTATAGGTGGCCTTGGGGATCATTCTTTTTACTGCCTGTTCACCTGTGGTTCCCAGTTTGGATGTAATGACAAATTTGGGGTCATTAAGATCTTTGTAGGACAATATTTTGCCTTCATGTTTTTTATTGAGGAGAATGGCCTGTCCAATAACAATGTAGGGATCGGTAAAGTTGATGGCAAGGTTTCTTTCCTGGGTAACAGTCATACCTGAGATGAGAACGTCGAATTTGTCAGTGATCAGGGCAGGAATAATGCCGTCCCAGGCAGTATTGACAGGTGTATATTTTACTTTCATGGCTTTTGCCAGAGCTTTTGCCATGTCAACGTCAAATCCAATGTATTTCCCTTTGGTATTAGTCATTTCAAAGGGAAGGTAGCCAGATTCAAATCCGACCCGGAGTTTACCGGATTTTACAATTGATTCAATTGTAGATGTTTTGGCAAGATTAATGTCATCAGCAAATGCGGGTGCTGAAACAAAAAGAAAAGTCAGTGCAAATAATGAAACCAGTAGTTTTTTCATTTTTTCCTCCTAAAAAATTAATATTTGGTTTTTACAATTCCAATAATGAAGTCGGGTTGCCCTAGAGATACATATTAAATATGATTCACCCTCCTTATAAGTTAAGCCTAATACTTAGCATAATCAATTTAAATGGCAAGCCCTAATTTAATATGAAAACCCATGGTTGACTGGGGAAGGGGAAATAACGTACTCTATTTGAAAAAAAATGGGTCCTTAAAGCTTTGGGGCAGTGAAATGTCCGGAGATTATCGGGGAATAGAATATAAGTATCAATCAATAACAATGAAGTGAATATGATTAGAAACAAAACAGTCCGTCGAAAACATAATCTGAAAATTCTCAGTGTTTCCGACTTCCTTGATAAGGAACTGACAAGAAAAGTAGAGACAAGGTCCCTGGGACCCGTCGATCTTATTATTTCCTGCGGAGACCTTGCCCCGGAATATCTGTCATTTTTGCGGGATCGTATAGATGCTTCCCTCTATTATGTAAAGGGAAACCATGATATTAGATACACAAGCTCCAATCCCATGGGTTGTGAAAATATTCATAACAGGGTGGTTTCATTCGGCTCCCTGAATATTTTGGGCCTTGAAGGCTCCCTGTGGTATAATGGCGGTGCCAACCAATACACAGATGAAGAGATGGGGAAAATAATATTTTGGAATAAATTTTCCATCTGGCGCAAGGGAGGGATTCACATGGTGGTGACCCACGCTCCCCCCAGGCATATCCATGATCGGGAAGACAGATGTCACATGGGTTTTGAAAGTTTTATCCCCCTAATACAAAAGCAGAATCCAGACTATTTTATCCATGGGCATATTCACCAGAACTTTAAGGCATTTAAGGACAGGACGACACAATTTAATCAAACAAAAGTGATCAACACCTGTGGATATACCATTTTCCAGGTGTAAAGTAAGGAAACTGTTATGAAAAATTTTCTGAAAAAACTTTTATCATCCAAGACACCAGATGAAGACAATAACCATGTCCATTCCTTTAACGAACAGCAGGACCAGGAAGAGGATGTGGAGTTTGTTGACCACGGGGTTCAGACCATTGCCCTGGAAAATATTATTGGCAGTGTGGGTAAATATTATGATTTTGATTCCAGGTTCAGGCCTAAAAAACATGTTTCCGGTAAGAGGTTCCGGGATGTCAAACGGGCAATGCGGGAGGGGACTTCCCTGCCGCCGGTGAAAATGTACCAGATTCGGGACGACTATTATGTCCTGGACGGGAACCATCGGGTTGCAGCAGCAAAAGAACTGGGATGGATGGACATAAAAGGAAAGGTGATAGAACTTTTATCCAGCAAAAATACCCTGGACAACCTGCTGTATATTGAAAAGAAAAAATTTTATAAAAAAACAGGTCTGTCAGGAAAAATTGATTTGAGCGAGGTGGGCAAGTATAATTTTCTGGAAAAGCAGATCAAAAAACACCAGGTGTATCTTGCCAGTCAGTCAGGCAGGGATTGTGAATTCAATAAGGCCTCAAAGGACTGGTATAATACCATATATCTCCCCCTGGCCACCATCATTGGCAATGGGGGTTTGATAAAATATTTTCCAGGAAGGACAGTGGCAGACCTGTATACCTATATTGCATACCATCACTGGGACAGGAGCTCCAGCCGTCGTTACGGCATTGGAATTGACCGCCTTATTCCCAAGAGCATGGAAGGTTTCAGAAAAAACATGCTGGAGAAAAATGCTCCGGACTATCCTGAAATGAAGCGGACAATTACAGCCTTTGTTCTTATTAACATTGACACCACAACAGAATCTGAGGTTATTGATAAATTATTCTCCCAGGATGAAATCCAGGAGGTCCATTCTGTTCATGGAACCATTGATATCCTGGTCAAGATAGTTTTGAAACGGGATTTTCTGGCCTCGGATGCAGAAATTATTTCTGAGTTTGTGG
>JAOZST010000027.1:19328-20400 GCA_029939535.1 Desulfobacteraceae bacterium
ACATTGTTCTGCTTGGCAGTTTTCAGAAAGTCATTGGCATAAATAGCTGTTTCAATTCCAGGGATGGGCAGGGTTCTTGGTTTTTTAGCTCCGGCCGCCACAATGGTGAAATCATAATCATTTTTGATTTTGATAAATTCTTTTTTATCTATTTCTTGTTCCAGGTGTATGTCGGGAATCAGACTTTTTATTCTCTTAAGCTCTGTTTCAAAGGTTTCCAGGGGAATTCTTGAGCCTGGAATTACCGAGGATATTTTTCCCCCAATGGCTTTGCCTGTTTCAAAGAGTGTGGTGGAGTGTCCGGCAAGGGTCAGGTGCCAGGCCGCGGAAATACCACCGGGGCCTGCTCCGATGACAGCAATTCTCTTTTTACTGGCCCTGGCCGGCTTTGGAGGCTTTATATCCTTGCCTGCCCTGCCCAGGAGCCTTACATCAATGGGGCTCATGGTTGAAAGGTTACGGGTGCAGGATGCCATGCAGGGGCTGGGGCAAAGGTATCCGCACACAGTGGCTGGGAAGGGTGTGTATTCAAGACCCATGCTGATGGCATCGTCTATGTTGTCGGCCCTTACCATTGCCCATCGGTCCTGGATGGGAATTCCCGTGGGGCAGGCAGCCTGGCAGGGTGATATATATTTTCCTTGTTCCCAGACTGGCACATAACGCCGCAGGTCTGCCTTGGCAATGAGGGGGATGGTTTCTTTTTCTGTTTCCTGGAGGTCTCCAATAAGACCGCCCCTGCCCAGTTCTTTGTCCCAGACCTGATCCCTGAACCAGGACATGGAGGGCTTTTCAGATCCATTTGTTTTTTCCTGGGGAGACTTTGCAGTGAGTATCTGCCAGGTTGACCTGTCAGACAGGCTGGCCAGGAGTTCGGGGTTTTTGATTTTTTCAAGGAAGGATTCAAGGTTGGGTATAAGCCAGTCCCAGTCTTCATCTGACAGGGGAACTATTTTAGCATCTTTTTGGGAAAATCCCTTTGCACTGCCCCGGACAAAGACCTTGCCCCCCACCATGCCCACCAGGGGCCTGTGGCCCAGAACACCTTCTCTTTCACCAAAGCCTTTTCCAT
>JAOZST010000027.1:20500-28873 GCA_029939535.1 Desulfobacteraceae bacterium
TTCACCAAAGCCTTTTCCATTAAAACCATGGCCGCAGACTACGGCAATACCGCCGGCCATGAATTCCCCGAAATAATCCCCTGCCGATCCCAGAACCCAGAGTTCAGGAGGTTCAAACCTTGGATTGCGTTTGGTCATGGTCATGCCCCTTGCCCCAATGCTGCCGCCCACATATACTTTGCCCTGGGCAGCCCCGTTCATGGCCCCGTTGGAGGTGTTTCCATGGACAATAATTTCAGCTCCGGCATTGAGCCAGCCAATATCATCGGAAGCTGGTCCCATTATTTCGATTCTGGTGTTGGCGTTTCCCAGTGATCCTGTGCGCTGGCCTGAATGGCCGATGATGCGGATATTGATCTCACCAGTCCTGGCATCCCAGAGCCTGCCGCCGATTCCGTGCTGGCCATAGGCTTCTATTTCCAGTTTTCTGTGGCCTGCCTGTATCTGCTGATGGATAATCTCTTCCAGCACCCTGGAGGGAACCCGTTGGTCTTTTCTTTTGCCTGATATATAGATATAATCACTTGTCTTCATGAAAGCCTCCTTTACACCACATATTTGATACTGAGGCGTTGAGCAATAGCATAATCATCAATTCCAAGGGCATCGGACATGCCGATGGGAAGGGATGTGGACCGTCCCAGGGGTGCTACGATTTTTTTCAGTTCCGTGTCAAAGGAGACAAAAAGATCCACAATTCTCTGGGCCACATTTTCAGGGTCCAGCCTTCTGTAAAGCCTTGGGTCCTGGGAAGTAATTCCCTTGGGGCAGATGCCTGTATTGCAGACGTTGCACCTGTCTTCTTCCGTGCCCACGCACCCGGCTGCTGCCTGCATAACATATTTTCCCACCTGGACCCCGGAAGCTCCCAGCATGATCAGGGAAGCTGCATTGGCGGCAATATTACCGTTTTTGCCAATGCCACCCCCGGCAAAGATGGGAATTTCATTCTGCTTTCCAATTTTGGTCAGGTTCAGGTAATTATCCCGGATACAGGAGGCTATTGGATGACCCATATGGTCCATGGAGACTGCGTAGGCTGCACCTGTACCACCATCCTCTCCATCAATGGCAAGGCCGGAAGCATAATCGTTTCGTGTCAGGTTATTGAGCACGGCAAGGGAGGTGGAGGAAGCAGAAATCTTCGGATATACCGGTACCCTGAATCCCCAGGCCATGGACATGGACAATATCATTTTAGCTACTGATTCTTCAATGGAATATTGTGTCTGATGGGTTGGGGGGCTTGGCAGGTTCACGCCCTGGGGCACTCCCCGGATGGCGGCAATAAGTTTATTAACTTTATGCCACATCAAAAGACCGCCATCCCCGGGCTTTGCGCCCTGGCCGTATTTGATCTCAATGGCACAGGGGTCTTCCTTCATATGGGGAATGGCATGGATGATCTCATCCCATCCAAAATAGCCTGAAGCAATCTGGAGGATGACATATTTAAGGAATCTTGAGCGCAGAAGCCGGGGAGGGCATCCGCCTTCTCCAGTGCACATGCGCACGGGCATTCCCATCTCTTCATTGAGATAGGCCACTCCCATCTGAAGGCCTTCCCACATGGTGGGGGAAAGGGCACCAAAGGACATGCCGCCGATTATCATGGGGTAAATTTCTCTTACCGGCGGGATCCAGCCCTTTTCCCGGAGACGTTTCATGTTTTCCCTGGGGGAAAGTACCCGTCCCAGGAGAGTTCTCATTTCAAACTCATGGCGTCCGGCATCCAGGGCCGGGTCTGTGAGCATGGAAATTCTAGTAAATTTTATTCTATCCAGCACAGAATCCGAGGCATTTCTTCTGCCTCCCCTTCTTCTGGGCACACCCTTTTGGTTTATATGGAATTTCAAGCGGTCCAGGCCGGGATTTCTCACGGGACGGATGGCATCATTGGGGCAGGCAAGTGTGCACATGGCACATCCGATGCAGGCATTTTCCACACGGGTTTTCTGCTGTATCCCGTAAAAGGTGTTATATTCATTGGAATATTCGGCATCTTTTTTTATGGATGTTTTAATGACTCTTTTTCTAAATACCTTGAGCTCAATGGCTTTTACCGGGCAGACTGCTGTGCATTGTCCGCACAGGGTACACCGGTCATTGTTGTACTGGATCTGCCAGGGCAGATCGTTCAGGCTTAAAGAGGAAGGTTCAAGGCTTCTGTTTGACGACATGTTTTTACCTCCTGACGTTCAGGGCTTACGATTACAGTATCAAGGTGCATGGGTTGAATATCTTTGGATTTATCCCTGTCCGGGATCACAGCATCCAGGCCGCATATTTCCGATGAAAAACCATACATGCCCGGTTTTCCACCCACAACTCCGGGGCGCAGTTTTTTTCTGTCCTGGACCATGAAAAGGCTGTGATCGGGCAGGGTGCCTATGACACAATTGGGTCCGTCAATGATCAGGGGCCTGCAGGTCCTTTTTAAATGGGTAAGAAATTTTGCGTCGGGATGGTTTTCAAGGTCTTCCTTCTGGAGGGGAGTGATCACGTGCTTGTAGGCATCCAATCCCATACCCAGTTCCACCATGGAATAGTGGAGAATGTGGGCAAAGACTTCGGAGTCTGACTGGTATCCGCTATAGGCCGGGATATCTCTGGAGGTGAGAAAATCCTTGATGGGAATAAATGCAGTGTTTTCTCCATTGGTCATTGTGGAAAACCCTTTGATGAAAAAAGGGTGGCAGGCATAAAGGTTAATGGCGTAATTTGTATTCTGGCGGCCCTGGGCCATGATCACCCGGGCATGGAGCTCTTTTCTGTCTAGCCCCAGATAGTGTCCCAGCTTCAGGGGATCTCCGATTTCCTTGATCATGATGGTGTCCGGCCAGAAGGAGAAGACCATCATATCTTTTTTTTCTTCTCCCATTTCCCTGATCTTGAGCCTGATACCCGAGACCCGGGCGGCAATCTCTTCCTGTTCAAGGTTTTCCCAGCCCTCGGGCAACTCATAGGCCCGTATAAGATAAAGACCCCTTCTGGGAATTCCTTCCACAGGCTTTTTGGGAATTTTCAGGGAAATTTTATATTTTGTGAGAAACCCCTTGTCCATCATGAACAGATCCAGACGTCGGATACCCTCTTCACTGAAAATACCCGATAAAATAGGAGCGTCTTTCATTTCTTCAAAAGGGCCCCCAAGATCCTGGAGCAACAGTCCCATGCCGGAACCGTCATGGCCTTCTTTCATCACGTCAAGGGCTTTGATTGCCAGCATTGGAGATACAGGATCATTGCTGGTAAGTGCAAACAAACGACACATATAAACACTCCTCATTTTTTAGGAAAAGAGATGGTTATTAATTTTTCAAAATATTCAGTTTAAAGATTTACAGGAGTTGTGTCAATAAATTTTAATGGAATGACCCTTTCCCAGATGATTGGGAAAGGGCATGGTGGGTTGGAAAGATAATAATTTTTGTTATCAATCCTTTGGGTGGCAGCGGTTACAGCCGGCCGGCCCTGGTTTTGGAATTTCCTCAAGGGGTGTTCCTGCTTTTACAAGCTCTCTTCTTTCAGCTATCATGGACCTGTGGCATCCAAGACAAGAGGTATGGAAAGCATCCTGAAAATAGGGTTTATCATCGGGCCAGGGTTTGGCAGGCTTTGCTGATGTTGCTTTGGAATTGGGTTTTTGCTGATCATGACAGCCTGAAGTCCCACAGCTCTGCACCGGGGAAACAAGGTCCCATTTATGGTGGCAGGTTGTGCAGGTATAGTTGAAATGTAGCGAATGGGGAAAATCAACGCTTGATCTTTTTGATTCAATATGGGGCAGTGTGGACAGCGTTATATTGCCCATTGGAACCGCCAGGGTATCTATGGCTTCTCCCGCTTTTTTGGCTTCATCCGAGGCTGATACGCTGGAAAACCCCATGAACAGCATGGCAAGGCAAATCAAAATGGCTGCAATTGAATAGAGTCTCATTTTCTTGTTTTACTCCTTAGTTTATAGTTATATTATGGTAAGGACCGTACATTATTTGCGGTCCTAATTATTGGTACATTGTTTCAATGGAACCTATATAATTTTTAATACCTATACCCTGTAAAGGCCCGGGTGACAATAAATGTTTAAAATGCTGTCTTAAATCGTTTTATCATTACGTATTAAACTATTGGATCTTCCGCTGCCTTCCGGATATCCACGATTTTTACATCACCAACATATTCCTTGGCCTCGTATTTGGTGATCCGGGTCATCTTTCCAGTGAGTTCTGAGACAGTATTCAGGTTCCGGATGATGGTTTTAAGGTCTTCCTGCATCTCTGGTTCATTAAGATCATCAAGAACCAGCTGGGCCGTTCCAAGTGCTGAAAATACAGGGGTGTTCAGTTCATGGGCTGCTGCTCCTGCCATTTCCAGCACACCCTGAAGTCTTTCCTTGGTCCTTTGCTCTTCCCGGAGTTGAATATGGGCAGTCACATCCCTGATTGTTATGATCATGAATTCTACCTCCCCATTTTTGCCAAAGGATGAAACAGGTGTGGCCATCTCTTCCATATATTTTTCCTGGTTTCCCTGGGTTATCCGTCGTATGCAGACTGAAGTTTTTTCCTTTTTTTTAATATGCTGTAAAGGACAGTCATCAGGGTTGCAGGCTTTAATAATGTCTTGGCAGAGTCTGCCGAGAATTTCGTTTTCCTTTAGGTGATGGTTTTCAAGAAAGGCTTTGTTGACCATGGTGATTCGGTGCTCAAGGTCGATTACAAGCAATTCAGCTTGAAGACTGTCTATCACCAATTGAAGGAAATCTTCGTTTTGCTCCAGCTCTGTTATGAGTTTTGTTATTTTGCTGTAATTTTTCGCATTTTGGATGGCAATGCCTCCCTGCTCAGCTATTGCCGTAGCAAAATTGATTTCAGCATCTGAAAAATATCGCCTTTCAGAAGTAAGAAACCTCAGTACTCCGATGGTTCTTTTTTTTTCAACAATGGCCACAGCCAGAATACTGGCCACCCCTTCTTTTTTTGCATTGTCCTGATAGGTTATTCTCGGGTCCGTGGCTGCATCATAGATGATAACAGGCTCACCCATCATTGCCTGGTGGGTGCTAAGCTCGTCATCAATGCAGCCCCGGCCCAGATATTCTTCACTTAATCCAGAAGAGGCCACCAGGTCCAAATGTCCTTTTTCCGGGTCAAGGAGTCTTATGGTGCATCCCTTTAAATTCATTGTTTCAGGGATTTTGGAAACAATAAAATCAAGCACTTCCTGTAATTGGAATGTGGAATTTAAAGCCTTGCCTATTTCCTCCAGGCTCTTGAGGTATCTGATCTGGCGGTTTTGTTCTTCATAAACCCTGGCATTTTCAATGGCAATGCCGCACTGCTCTGCCAGGGCAGTAACAAATTCAATCTCAGTGTTTTCAAAATCGCGCTGGTTTTTTGTGAGAAGTCTCAGTACCCCCCCAATCTCACCTTTCATGATAATGGGAGCAACCAGAATACTTTTTATCCCTTCTTTGCGAATGGCTTCAGGATGCTGAATATGGGGATTGGAGAGAACATCAGGAATGGTAACAGGTGTTCCGGCCAGGGCCTTTGTGACACTTTGTTCGGCATCTATGGGACCCCGGTTGAGATATTCTCGGCTAAGTCCGTGGGAAGCGACTAACAAAAGTCTTTCCCCAGCAGAATCCAAAAGTCTTATTGTGGCGGCATCAACTCCAAGAACCTCTGGTACCTTTTGTACAATTAATTTCAAGACTTTTTCCACGTCAAGGGTGGAAGTGATCATCCTGGTCACCTTTTGAAAAAGGTGAAGAAAATCTATTGTCTTATCTTGCATTTTTTTCATAATAAGGTATCTGTTTTATATTGTTAAAAGCTTTTCACCATTGGTTAAAATGTCTGTAAGGGCGGCTCCCCCGGTAATTTAACTTTTATCCCAAGTTTTCCAGTTCCTTGATAACTTCCAATTGATCTGAGCATGCTTTGCAGGCAGTTATATGAACGCCGGCTTTCAATGCTTCCCTGATTTGTTATTGGGGGAAGACTGTCAAGGAATTGTTTATATCCCATGGACAATATATTTAAAAAAATATTTCCACTAAAGTTTAATTTAACTATAACAGAACTCTAATAAAATACTAATATAAAAATTATAGAATCATCCTTTATATGATTGAATATTCCAGTAGACTTTATTGTAACAGGGTAAAGTATTGGAGTGAATAATGGCAATTCATTTACAGAGAGCAATAGAAAAAATAAAGAAAGAGATTCTGTCTCTGGGTGCAATGGTGGAAGAACGTTTTAAAAAGGCAGTATATGCCATTGTTACAGACATATTGAACATCATTTTTCTGCTTCATAAGGATATTTTTATGATTTTTCGTGAAGTGTTATTGGGGTGTTATTCCGATATTAAGAAAAATCCAAAAGGGACATTTTTGTATGGTTTGAATGTTGATGAACTCGTAAAAAGTCAGGTTTTGGCATTTTTTAAGTGTAACTCGCTGAAATTATTAATACTAAATTTTCTGATTTCGGCTTTTTACAAGGCCATTAATGTTAGTTGCAATTCTATTTCTGCCCGATTTTTTGGATTTGTAGAGAAATTGGACGTTTCGATTTTTTTAATTCGGATACCGGCATGGATAATATCATCAAAATGAATATAAATGGGGGTCAAGTCTGCTCTTGACGCTTGTCAAATTATAAATGAGTCAAGGGTAGACTTGACCCCCATTTTTGAAATATTTCATCAGCGTTATATCCCCGATAGTGGGCACTCAAGGAATACAATTAAAAAAGCTCTACGGAGTCAAATCGTGGGTTACTCCACCAAGTTACTCAGCAGACAGCGCCCCCGCACGAACAACCACTTCTTCGATCTGCCGCTTGATCTCTTCTGGAATAGGTTTCGCCTCATGTTTTGTAATTAGATTGCGAGTCTTTTCCGTTACCCGCTGCTCGAATGTCAACTGCTCTGATGCCTTCCAGGTCTTATCACCTCCGCGGAAAAGAAGCTTGGGATACCACACATCCTTGAAATGCTTTAACGTATGCGCGTTCGTCACGTACTCGCCCATCGGTCCCACCTCCCGGATCGAATCGAGCGCCATCGTCTCGTCGTTCACCACAACGCCACCGAGCATTGCCTCCTGCATCTCAATGATTTCACTCGTTGCCGTAATCATTTCGGGAATCACCAGCGTGCCGTTCCCATGCATACCCACGTTATGCACCAGATGCCCACCACATAGAATGGCCATCATGCACGATGAGGAAGCCTCCAATATGGCTTGGCCGTCAAATACCTGTGAATCGCTGCTTCCACCCGTTCCAAAGTTTGGCAGTCGGAAGTGGTGAGCCATCTCGGCCATCATGCTGTTGCCGAGTTGGAACTCGGGCGCGCCATACGAGAACACGGTCGTCCCCATATCCATGATCGAGGGCATAGCGCCAAAGATGAAAGGAGCTCCCCTTTGCTTCAACTGATGGACGACCAGGCCGCTCAGCGACTCGGCGCACAGTTGGACCACATTGCCCACAATGCTCATCGGCGCCGTTGCTCCCGCTGCTGCATACGGTGTATAGACCAGCGGAATCTCGTGCTCGGCGCAGTAGAGAAGCTTCATTATTGAAGAATCGGTGTGTGCTAATGGCGACAAAGGCTCCGAATAAACAATCAAGATGGGCCGCTTGCGCAGTATCTTTTCGCCCCCCACCGCTAAAGCTGCCATCTCGTGACACGCTTCGAGCATTTCCAGCGTTACCGGTTCAGCCAACAGAGGTTTTGTCGAATATATGAAAGACAGTGAAGCAGACAAAACAGCACCCATCTCCGGCGGCCGATCCGAAATAATACCGGTTGCGTTGGCAAAGTACATGTTATCCAGCGCATCCACCAACAACACGTTGCGGCGCACGTCTTCAAATGTGCAAGGCCTTCGCACTCCTGTAAAGGGATCGATCACTTCAGGGGCATCGGTCACGGCCCCAAAGTAGTGGTTGTTTCCCTCAAGCTGCATAGTCCGGTTACCAAGACGATCGTAGATAGAGATGCCCTCCGGCGCAGACTCGATGGCAGCGAGTACAAGCGATGATGGCATCCGCACTCGATCACCGTCCACCTTAGCCCCCGCTCCATGCACCAGTTCCACTGCCTCGGATTCGGTCAGCACCACGCCCTCATGTTCTATGAGGTCTATCGCGGCTGCTGCAATTTTTTCTCTATCCTCCAAACTCAAAATCTGTGATTTCATGTGTACCTTCCTTCTTCTATTTCGTTTTCGTTGTCGTTGTCATGTGCGACCCAATGTCATTAACTTATAAAGTGTACTGGCAAACCCATGTCCCGTTGCATCATTTTTTAGAATTACAAAAATCGGTCATTGTTTCTATTAGAATTTCT
>JAOZST010000028.1:0-14881 GCA_029939535.1 Desulfobacteraceae bacterium
GTGCCAGGTGAGCCAAGACGGTACAGGTCTTGCCGGATTTTTTCCCAAAAACCCCCAAGCTTATGGCAAATATCCAGGGATAGAGCCAGTTGCGAACGGTTTATTTCAGGGGCTGCCGGGCAAAGCAAAGGGAATAGTCAACTTTGAAAATAATTATCCCAGTTTTTTCAATTCCCGTAACACAGATTCCGGGGTAAAAGGCCATTTCCGCATCCAGATTCCAATGGCATCGTGTATTGCGTTGGCAATAACCGGAGCCGCGCCATTGGTTGCTATCTCTGAGATTGATTTAGCACCATAGGGACCGTAGGGATCATCCGTATGAATAAGTTTGACCTGGAAATCTTCGGGCACATCCCCTATCATGGGAACTCCATAGCTTCTAAGGTCTGTATTAAGGGCTCTACCCTTGCTGTCGTATACCAGTTCCTCATACAGGGTGTGACCAATTGATTTTAATACCCCGCCAAAGATCTGGCCCTGGGCAAGTTCCGGATTTATGGGCATGCCTGCATCCTGGAGTGCATAATATTTTTGAACCTTTATGGCACCGGTTCTTTTATTCACAGCTACCTGGGCAAAATGGGCGCCATAGGGAAAGGCATGCTTATCCGTGGTAAAATGGCCCAGCCCCATGAGCTGGCCCTGGCCTTCTCCAGCCTGGGTGTGCCATGCAAGTTCTGTATAGGTTAATTCATCTTTTTTCCCCACCACCTTACCCGGGTATTGGATTTTAAGATTTTCCAAAGGTTCATCCATGATTGTTGAAGCCGCTTCAAGGATCTTTGCCTTTATATCCTGGGCAGCCAAAAGAGCTGCGCTACCTGAAAAATAAGTACCGCTGGAGGCATAGGCCCCGGTATCAAAGGGAGTATTGTCTGTATCGCCAGAGAGAATGGACACATTATCCATTTCAGTCTGGAGGGTTTCAGATGCCATTTTAACGCTGACCGTGTCCAGTCCCGTACCCAGGTCAGCACCCCCTGAAAAGAGCATAAATGTCCCGTCCCCCATCATCTTAATCATGGCGTTGGACTGGTCCAGCCCGGGAAGACCTGAGCCCTGCTGGATGATGACCACCCCTTTGCCGATTTTGACATCCGGATCATTGGACTTCTCTTTTCTGCCCCATTGGATCATTTTGGCACCCTGTTCCAGGGCAGGACCCAGGCCGCAGCTTTCTGCCGGGGCTGCAGTACCTTCCCTGCCTTCACCCAGACATTTTAATATTTCCAGCATGGACCCTTCGTGGACCCGGTTAAGTTCCAGGAATTCCAAAGGGTCCATGCCCAGCTTTTTTGCAAGCTCTGCGGCTGCCATCTGCAGGGCATAGGAGCCTTTTGGGGCTCCATACCCCTGGTAGGCGCCTGTGGGAGATGCGTTTGAATAAAAGACTGTCACATCAAAACCAAAATTATCGCATAAAAAAAGCGGCAACGATTTTGAACAGGCATTCATTGGAACTGTAAGGGCATGGGCCCCATAGGGACCTGCGTTTGCCTTTACATCCATGTAAACCCCTGTCAGTTTCCCATTCTTTTTTGCACCCAGTTTTACCCTGATTTTCATGGGTTTTCTGGTACTGCAGGACTCAAACTCCTCTTTCCGGGAGTATTGATGGAAGATAGCCCGCCCGGTTGAGTGGGTGGCAAAGGCGCAGACCTCTTCCAAAAGGATATCCTGTTTGGATCCGTATCCGCCGCCCACCCTTTCTTTAATGACTTGGATTTTATTTTCACTGATTCCCAGAACAGAAGCCGTGATCCTTCTGACATGGAAGGGCACCTGGGTGGAGCAATGCATGATCAGCCGGTCACCATCCATCTTGGTGTAGACGGAGTGCATTTCCAGAGGTGTGCACTGGATATGGCTTTCCGGTTGATATTCCCGCTCCACTATAACATCGGCTTCAGCAAAGCCTTTTTCCATATCTCCTATACCGCCTGATACGCTGGCTGCAATATTTTTTCTGGGATTTCCCCCAATGGGAAAGGGATACTTTATTTTTCCATCCCTGGTATCAAATTTTAGGTTCTGTTCTTCAAGGTCATTTGGCGCACCCACTCTGTAAAAAATTTCACCATTATGGATAAGAGGAGCACCAGGGGCCGAAGCTTCATCTATGGTCATCACATGGTCAAGAACTTCATATTCAACTTTGATTTTTGATAAAGCAAGATCTGCAATTTTATGGGTATCTGCCACCACAGCGGCAACCCTGTCTCCCACATGATTCACCTTTTCTCCAAAAAGTCTTCGATCATAGGGAGAAGGTTCGGGAAAACCCTGGCCTGCCTGGGTATACCAGACATCCGGAGTGTTTTTATGGGTCAGAATGGTTTCAACCCCTGGAATCTTTAGCGCTTCACTAGTATCTATGTTTTTTATATAGGCGCTGGCATGGGGACTTCGGAGCATCTTTAAGACGGCAGACCCCTGTTCTCTTCTGTCTTCCACAAAGAGTCTTTCACCTTTAACAAGCTTTGCACCGTCCACCTTGGACTTGACCTTTCCCACAAATTTAAGGTCATCCCTGAACTCCGGTGGAAGTGTGTTTTTATATTTCGGGTCTTTTTTCCTTTTAATGGCGAGATCAACAGCATTGTAGAACTGCTCATAGCCGCTGTCCCGGATAAACACCCCTGACATGGCATCCTTTATATCTTCTTTTGTGGGCTTGGAAATCCTGTCCAGAAGGTCTGTGAGAATAAGGGCAGCAGCAGGGATATTATAGGCGGATTGAACAACCCCGGCATCCACCATGGCCGATTGTACAGGGGAGAGCATGCCGTTTTTTGAAAGGCTTTCCACGGTTTTAATATCTTTGCCCTGGACCTGGGCTGCAATCATGAGAGATGAACTCACGATTTTTCCGTTAAAAAGTATGGAATCGGAACCTGCAAAGGCATAGCCGTCATCGCTGTTTCGCAGGGAATTAATACCCATCCTGTATAAAAGTTCTCTCAGGTTTTCGCCCTGTTCCGTATACACCTCTCTGGGTGTGTTGTTTAATGTAAAATTTAGTATCATTGTCCTTATGCCCCCTTTTTTGAAAGCGCAACCAGGTGGGCGACCATTGAACCACTGATATATTTTTTATAGGCTATTGATCCTGTAAGATCGCTTTGAGGATTGATAAGATCTGCCACTGCAGCAGCAAGGTTGTCACCGGACAGACTGTTGTCCAGGATGTTGGGTTCTATTTCTTTCAGCCGAATGACATGATCTGACACACATCCCAGGGCTACCACAGCATCTCTTGCAGACACCCTTACCGCAGCTATAACAGCAGGGTAAGCGGCGGAGGATTTCAAGGCCGTATCAATGAGGCAGACTCCTTCTACTCTTGGAAGCATGATATGTTCTATAAGATTATTTTTAAGGTCATTTTTTTTGGGGCTTATATAGTCTTCCAGACTCATGGAGACTGATTCTGCTGTTTTGGTCTCTGTTATTTTGATTTGAGCTTTTAAGGCGATAAGACAGGGAATGATATAGGAATCAGGTCTGTTGGCGGCAATATTGCCGCCCAGGGTTGCCATATTCCTGATGTTCCTTGATGCAATAAGACCTGCCGCCTTTTTCAGGACTTCAGGTGTCTGGGGTGCATCAATCAGTTCCTGCAGGGTGATACCCGCCCCGATAAAAAGATCTGAGTCTTGTTTTATTATATCCTTTGGGAGAAGGTCCTGAACAAGAATTACCTTTTCAATGGAAGGTTTTCCTTTTATCTTTCTTTCTGCCCGGGCTGGTGTCCAGTTTATCTGGGTTCCGCCGCTCAAATAATAGTTGTTTTCATCTTTGAGTGTAAGTGCTTCCGCAAGGGAAGCCGGTTTTAAAACTTCTGTAATCATTTAAGCCTCCTGTATCATCCTTTCGGAGATCCTGTTTGCCCTGTTGGTTAATTCCTGTTCATCAACTCCTGTGAGCACGCCGTTGTCAACGGCAATACTGCCATTTACAATGGTATATTGGGTGCCATGATTATACCCTGAAAAAATTAGGGCTGCCAGGGGGTCTGATAAGGATCCTGCATACTCCAGTTTGTTAATGTTAAAAACAGCCATATCAGCGGCCCATCCTTCCTGGAGCCGACCGATTTTTTTAAAATTCAGGAGGTTTGCGCCATTTATAGTTGCCAGTTTAAAAATATCTCTGGTAGTCACAGCGCCTGCACCGTACTTTACGCGTTGTAGCAGAAGAGCATTTCTCATCTCGCCCAGCATATCAGAGGAATCATTGGATGCGGAACCATCAACGGCCAGCCCAACATTTATATTGGTGGGCAGCATTTCAGTCACCCGGCAGATACCCGAACCCAGGCGCATGTTGGATGACGGGCAATGGGCGATATGGGTCTTTGTATCGCTTAAAATATTTAATTCATCATCGGTAAAATGGATACCATGGGCATACCAGACATCCTCTCCTATAAATCCAGTGTCCTCCATGAGCTGCAAGGGTCTTCGCCCATACATTTTAAGACAGAACTCATTTTCATCCTTTGTTTCCGCCAGGTGGGTATGAAGCCTGACCCCGTACTTTCTGGCAAGTTTTACAGATTCTTTCATCAAATCCTCTGTAACGCTGAAAGGGCTGCAGGGGGCCAGAACAATCTTCTGCATGGAAAACTCAGAATCATCATGAAATTGCTTTATCACCCGTTCACTGTCCTGTAAAATCTCATCATCGGTTTGAACAAGGGTATCCGGAGGAAGACCTCCGTCCTTTTTGCTCAGAGACATGGACCCCCGGGTGGGGGAAAATCGCATGCCCAGGTCCTGGGCCGCCTTGAACTGGAGTCCCATGATGTCTTCTGTCACACTGTGGGGATAGGCATAGTGATGATCTGTGGAAGTGGTGCATCCGGTCTTGAGAAGTTCTCCCATGGCAAGCTGGGAAGAGGTGTATATGGCTTCTTCATCCATATACTTCCATATCTCATAAAGATAGACCAGCCATTCAAAAAGCTCAGCATTCTGCACCCTGGGCAGATTCCGGGTCAGAGTCTGGTAAAAATGGTGATGGGTATTTACAAATCCAGGCACAACCACATGGGTGGAACAGTCAATGACCCGGTCATCTGAACTGGATATGGAACTGGATATGGAATCGGACGGGGAAGAGGAAGAAGGGACAAAATCAATATTTTTATCAATTTTTTTGACTTGATTATTTTCAATCAAAATATCATACCCGGAAAGTCCTTCTTCCTTAAAGGAAGGAAGGATATAGTAACAATTTTTTAATAATATTCTACTCATGTGCACTTTACTCCTTGTCAGGATCTATACTTTTTTCAATGGCTTTTATTATATTCTCATAGCCAGTGCACCTGCATAAATTACCGGCATGGGCCTTTCGGATTTCATCTTCGGTCACCTTTTTCCCTGCACACTCTTTTGCAAAAGAGGTGGTTGCCATGACAAACCCGGGGGTGCAGAATCCGCATTGAACGGCCCCCGTATCAACATAGGCCTGCTGTACTCTGGTAAGGATGTGGTTTTTTGCTTCCCCTTCAATGGTTCGTACCTCTTTTTGATCTGCCCATACAGCAAGATAAATACAGGAATCCACCAGTACCCCGTCTACCAGGACAGAGCAGGCACCGCATTCTCCCACACCGCAGCCCTGTTTCGCACCGGTGAGCCCCAGGTCTTCCCGTAATACTTCAAGCAATGATTTTCTAATATCCATGTACAGGGTTCGCGATCTTCCATTTATGGAGAATGTGATTTCTCTATGCCTGTTCATTTACACTTCCTCCCCGGCTCTCAGGAGAGCCTCTTTTGTGGCTCTTTTTGAGAGTTCCTTAATAAGATTCATGCGAAATTCCCTTGACGCCCTCCAGGAAGTTCTCGGGTTTACATCGATTTCAATTGTTTGGTATATTTTATCCAAAAGGTCTTCAGATACTTTCTGGTTCATCACTGTGCTTTCGGTTTTGGGGCATCTCAGGGGAACAGGACCTGCCACTCCAAATGCGATTCTAAAATCCGTGAGAATATGGTCTTTTGTTTTCAGGTTGACGGCACAGCCGATGGTGGCGATATCCATGGCATCCCGCATGGCATATTTATAATAATGGCCAAAATATCCCCCGTGGTTTTCATAGGTTATTTTAAATTCAGTCAGAATTTCTCCCTTTTTAAGGTCCACTTTGCCCGGTCCCAGATAAAATTCTGAGACGGGAACCTGCCGGGTCATTTTATCCCCTTTGATCTCAAGAACTGCATTCAGGGCAAAGAGGGTGGATGCAGAGTCTGCACTGGTGACCCCATTGCAGACATTCCCGCCAATGGTGGCAACATTCCTGACCTGGGGGCCGCCCACACTTGCCGCTGCCTCACAAAGCATGGAAAGATTTTCTTTTATGATATTTGACTGGATAATATCAATAAATGTGGCACCGGAACCAATGATAATATTGTTTTCTTTGTCTTTGCGGATCATTTTCAACTCTTCAAGGCCATGGATATCCACAAGTTCTGAAAATCCGGGTTTTCCATCTCTCAGCTTAATCAATACATCTGTGCCCCCTGCAATGAGTCTGGCATTTGGATTTTCCTGTAAAAGTGCAATGGCCTGGTCCACTGAATTTGCTTTTATATGTTTTTTTATATCAAACATTGGCGCCTCCTTCTGAATTCAAGAGCCCTGCTTTGGAAAATGCTGTGAATAATTTATGGGGCGATATGGGAAGAGAGTTTATGCTGATCCCGGTGGCATCCAGCAGGGCATTTCTGATGGCAGGCGGCGGTGAGATAACCGGTGGTTCTCCAAGGGATTTATTCCCATAACCCGAGGTGGGTTCAAATGTTTTTGCAAAATCATGGTGGATCCGGGGAATATCCGTAAAGGTCGGGAATTTATAATCCAGAAGATTGTTGTTGTAGATATAGCCTGTTTCAGGATCAATCATGAGTTCTTCTGAAAGTGCGGCACCAATTCCCATGAAGACCCCTCCGTGAACCTGGCCCCCGGCCTGAACCGGATTCAGGATCACCCCTGAATCATGGACATTTATGATGTTATTGATTTTGATCTTACAAAGGGGAATATCAACCGTGATATCAACAAATGTACAGCCAAATACCGGAGCATTGGTGGTGGTTTTGTGGGAAACATCTGCTGTCAGCTGCCTTCCGCGTTCTTTATGGTAAAAACTGTCCATGGCAAGGGTTTTCATATCCAGGATAAGTTCATCTGTATTTTTATTAACAATCCTGCCATCTATAATGTTGAGCTGACTGCTTTCTTCCCCTGTCATCAAACAGGCATGATCCAGGATCTTTCCCTTTAACTGGGTGGCTGCCCTGAAAACAGCATTGCTGACCACATAGGCCTGGCGGGAAGCATAGGCCCCGGTATCAAATGGGGTTACATCCGTATCCTGGGCCTGGACCACCCTTACATGTTCATAGGGCAGTCCCAGGGTCTGGGCCGCCATTTGCGCCACCACCGTATCCGAGCCCTGGCCGATCTCTGTGGCACCCACCATGACATGGACCGTGCCATCCTGGTTCAAAGAAATCCTGGTTCCTGCAATTTCAACGCAGACCGGATATGTCCCGGATGCATAACTCAGACAGGCCACGCCAAGACCCTTTCGAAGGGGTCCTGTTTTATAATTTTCATATTCTTTTTTTTTCTGGTCCCAGTTTATGAATTCCTTGCCTTTTACAAGGCATTCAGCCAGGCCGCAGGAAAGAATTTCATTGCCTGACAACAGATTCATATCCCCCTGCCTGGCAATGTTTTTAAGTCTGAATTCCACGGAATCCATGCCTATTTTTCTGGCTGCATCTTCAGTGGCACATTCAAGGGCATAGATGATCTGGGGTGATCCATAGGCTCTCATGGCACCTGCCGCCGGCATATTGGCATACAAGGTCCTGGCATGAAAAGTATTGGCCATACGGGGGTACAAGGAACTTTGCTTGCTGCCGCCTGCAGCTGCAATGGAGTGTCCGTGGGAAGCATATCCGCCTGTGATGGAGATGGCATCCATGTCCCTTGCCGCCATTGTGCCGTCCTTCATGACCCCGGTTTTAACTTTAATATAAAAGGGATGGCGGGCCCTTGTGCCTGTCATGCCTTCTTCCCGGGTCAAATTGATCTGAACTGCACGGCCATCCAGTTTTAACGTTAAAAAGGCTGCCATAGGTTCCAGGATTACATCCTGTTTATTGCCAAACCCGCCCCCGACAAAGGGTTTTATCACGCGGACCCGGCTCAGGGGCATATTCAAAGCCTCCCCCACAATTCTTCGGGCAATATGGGGAATCTGGGTGGAGGATACAATTACGATCCTGTCAAGATCATCCATATATGCATAGGATATATGGTTTTCAATGTGGCAGTGCTGAACCATGACAGTCTCATATTTTCCTTCAACTACATGATCTGCCTTTTTAAAGGCCTCATCCACATCTCCGCCAATGGAATACTGGTGCTCCCCCACGATATTGGACGAGCCTTTGTGTATCTGTCTTGCATCTTTCTTTAAAATATTTTCAGGAAGGACAAGGGGTTTATACTCTTCATATGAAACATCTATCAATTTTAAAGCGTTATTGGCAATGATCTCATCCTGGGCCACCACAATGGCAATTTCATCTCCCATGAACCGGATGTCCCGGGTCAACAGCAGCCGGTCTGCCACATCCTGGTGTCCCTGGTCCAGGGAAAATGGATGGCCTGCCGTGGCAAATTTGTTTTTTGGGACATCTTTAAAAGTAAAAACCGCTTCCACCCCTTTCAGGTTTTTAGCATCTTCCACATCAATGCTTTTTACCCGGCCATGGGCAATACGGCTCCTGAAATATTTGGCAACAAGCATGTCTGGCTTGTATAAATCTTCGGTATACTCGGCTCTGCCTGTCACCTTGGCGACTGCATCTATGCGGTTTACTGATTTACCGACTGCCATGGGTAAAAACCCTCCTTTACACTAGTTTACAAAAAAATTTTTAAGGGACCTATACAAAAATCCAAGTTCTACAGCATCTTTCAGATCAATTTCCTGATCCTGCTGAGTTTTAAAATTTATAGTAATTATTTTAAAACTATTTTTATCCAGTGTCGCTGTAACAGCTTCTGAATCAAAGGCATAAGTGTCTGAGTCCTCTGTTAACGAGACCTGAGCCCCGTTCTTTCTTTTAAAGATTGAATGGTCTTCTATACAATATCCAGAATCTTCGTTTTCAAAATCAGGTCGGGAAAGATAAAATTTAGGTTTGTCCATAAAGGGTGATCCAGATGAAGGACAAAAACTGGTACAATTGCCACATTCGTTGCAGAAATCACCAATATTGATCACCTGATAGGCCTGGGAAATTGTAAATACCCCTGTTTTTTCCACAAAAACTTTGTGGTTTTTACAAACAGCTTTATGGGTCTCAGTCTTGAATGGTTCCACTGTATAGGAAATATTTGCACGATTGGGACAGACCGTCGTACAGATATTGCAGATGGTATCGCAGGAAAGGCATCTTGATGCTTCTTGAATTGCCATCTCTTTTGTCATGGTTCTGGAAACAAGATCAAACCCGGACCGCTGTGACAGATCAGTTTCTAAAAGATCTGTTTCTGAAAAATTTGGACCATAGATTCTTTGGGCCAGTTTTTCATCCAGCAGGTCTATATCCCGTTTCTGGGCTTTGCAGTCAAAAAAGGCGTTTCCTGAAAGAGAGGCATCCATCATGATGCTTTCAACGGCCTTCCGGCCATCTCCAATGGCCCGGATCAAGGTTGAAGCACCTCTTATGGCATCACCTCCTGCATAGACCTTTTCAATATCTGTCTCATATGTTTTAGAATCTACTGTTAATTCCGGGTCTTCCAGAAAGGGAATAACAACCTGTTGACCAATGGCAGAGACAATCGCGTCTGCCTCTATTATGAACTCGGATCCTTCAATAATAGCAGGCCTGGGCCTTCCACTTGAATCGGGTTGTACCAATTTCATCCTGTGACATCTTATCCCTGATACCTGGTTGTCTTTTGATATAACACTCTGGGGACCCACCAACTCTTGAATTCCAATACCTTCTGCGATTACCGCCTCAATTTCTTCCAGGTCGGCGGGCATTTCTTTTATTGTTCTCCTGTATAAAATAGTGACTCTGCCCTTGTCTCCTGCCAGCCTTTTTGCAGCCCGGCTGGCATCCATGGCTGAATTACCACCCCCAATAACCACAATATGATTCCCCAGGTCAATGAATTTGCCCTGCCGAAGTCCGCTCAGAAATTCAAGCTGATTATACACTCCTTTTATATCGGCTCCAGGAACATCCAGGGGATACGCTTTTGTGGCTCCCACCCCGATATATACATAATCATATTTTTCTTTGATTGCGCCAAATGCCTTTTTATCAATTAATTTTCCGTATTGAACCTTGACCCCCAGGGATATGATTCTGTCAATATCTGTCTGGATACTTTCATCATCAAGCCTGAAACTGGGTATGGCATCTGCTGCCATGCCACCGGCAAAGTCCTTTGCCTCAAAAATATCCACATCAAATCCGTTCATGCGAAGAAAATAGGCAGCACTGAAGCCCGAGGGTCCGCCGCCAATAACTGCAGCTTTCAGATGATTATCCTCCAGGGGGTTAAGTTCAGGAATTGCAGGACTGTTCTGGGCAACAAACCGTTTTATTTCCCTGATTTGAAGGGGGGTATCATAGTTAATCCTGGTGCATTTCCGGGTACAGGGATGATCACAGACCATGCCCTGGACATTGGGGAAGGGATTTGTATCAAGAATGGTTTTCAATGCCTCTTTAAACATTCCCTTTGCCGTATAATACATATAGGAGGGCACATCCTGGCCCGTGGGGCAGGTGCCTTTACAGGGTGCATGGATACAGTCAAAAGGATCAAGTTTCCGCTCGGTTTTTATGTTGGACCAGGGAAAGGTTTTTTTCTGATAAAGCTTGGCATTTTTTACGGTTTCGGCATAGGCTGTGAGATTTGCTAGAAGAGATTTTTTTTCAACATCATTTTTTTGTTTGTCGCCATTTCCTTGTTTGTTTTCAAGGGCTTGAGCGGTTTTCTTTATATATTCTGAAATTGATGATGCCTGTTTTTGGGCAAAAGCCTTTTTAATATTGCCTAAATACTGGGCAATCCTCCCATAACCCCCGGGTTTCAACAAGTCCGAGCATATGGTCACAGGGGTAAGGCCGCAGGAAAGGATATCTGCTATATTAAAGCAGTCAGCCCCGGCAGAAAAAGAAATATCCAGATTTCCATTGAATTCATTCTGCAGTTTTGCAGCAAGATTGATACTGATGGCATGGAGGGCTCTGCCACTCATATAGAGCATGGGTTCTTTTTCAGGAAGCAAAGCCCTTGTGTTCTGGGTCTCCAGGGTATTGGTCAGTTTGATATTAAATTCAACTTTTGATGCCTTGGCCTTTTGTAGAAGATTGCCAATGAGCTGAACCCCTGCATCATATTTCAGGTCGTGGTCAAAGGCAATATCCGGCACAATGGTGTCAAACCCCAGCCTATTGTTTAAAATGTTCCTTAATTCCTTTGGTCCCAAAAGAGTTGGATTTAGTTTTATGGTGGTATTGAGCTTTCTTTCTTCAACAAAGTAGCGACCAATCTTTTCAATTTCATCCGGGGGACATCCATGCATGGTTGAGATTGTGACGTTGTCGGATATGCAGGAAGGAATATTAAGATCAACAGCTTCGGGAAAAATGGCTTGGGCAACTTTCAATTTTTCAGTAATCAACTCACTTGCATCGGCCATGGAATCCAGAAATTTTTGCACTGTGGGGCTTAAAATACCTTCCAGATTATACCCCACACTCATGTTAAAAATAAACCCGGGATCATTTTCCCATTGAATCTGTCTGGAGTGCAGCCTCTTTTTTAAAATATAGATGGCAATGAAAGCGTTGACATATTCATTCAGGGATTGTTCAAGCTTGAGCTCCTGGGACCATTCGCAGTTATATCCTTCATCCTCCATATTGATGCAGGGCTTTGTGACCTCAAGTTTGTCTAAAACCTGAATTGTTTTTAATTCAACATATCTGGCGCCCATGAGCCAGGAGGAAACAATATTCTGTGACAATTGAGTATGGGGTCCTGCTGCAACTCCAACAGGGGTTTCCAAGACCCGTCCATATCGGTTGGTTTTGAAAACGTCACCTGCAGACGGATTAAAAAAAAGAGCCTTGGGAATTCCAAAAATTTTGTTTGTCTTTTCCTCTCTTTTAATCCAGTGTAAAAGCTGTTCCAGAGAAAGACAGGTAAATCTATCACTCATATTGCCTCCATATTATTAGTATATTCTTCTGGTGTCTCTGTTCAGAACCTCCATAAGTTTGTCTGCAGGATTTTTAAATTTACTCAAAAAAATCATGGCAGCAATCACATAGGGTTTATACCCGGCCTGGATATACTGGGGCACTCTGTACTGATCAAAAACATCAGCACTTACTTCACCCTGTTTACAGCTGACGTCGGTAATATCTGCGGGCAGGCAATGCATGTACAATGCTTTCCCGTCTTTGGTGGTATTCATAAGATCACGGGTACATTCCCATGAGTCATATTTGCTATTATTTTCAAGGCATTGTTTTTCAAGATTTTCAAGGCCTTTTTCATCTCCTGCCCGCAGCAGGTCTGTTCTCTGCTCCATAACTGCATAGGGTGCCCAGCTTTTTGGATAAACAATATCAGCCCCTGCAAAAGCCTCTTCCATGGAGCCTGCAATCTCAAAGTTTCCATTGCTTGCTTCAGCATTCTTTTTGGCGATATCCACAACCTCGTCCATGACATTATACCCTTCAGGATAGGCAAAGCTGACATCCATGCCAAACCGGGTCATCAATCCGATAACGCCCTGGGGAACGGAAAGGGGTTTCCCATAGGAAGGGGAATAGGCCCAGGTCATGGCAATTTTTTTACCCCGAAGTTTGTCCAGCCCGCCAAAGGTGTTAATCAGATGAAGGGCATCGGACATGCTCTGGGTGGGGTGATCAATATCGCATTGAAGGTTGACCAGTGTGGGCCTCTGGGGAAGTACCTTTTCTTCATATCCCTGCTGGACCGACTGGGCGACCTCTTTCATATAGGCATTGCCCGCACCCAGGTACATATCATCCCGGATGCCGATAACATCGGCCAGAAAAGAGATCATGTTGGCTGTTTCTCGTACAGTTTCACCATGGGCAACCTGGGATTTGCCTTCATCCAGATCCTGGACCGTGAGTCCCAGGAGGTTGCAGGCAGAAGAAAAGCTGAACCGGGTCCGGGTTGAGTTATCCCGGAACAACGATACAGCCAGGCCGGAGTCAAAGACTCTGGATGATATATTGTTGTCCCTCATCCCCCGTAAAATCCGGGCCACCTCAAACACAGCAGCAAGTTCGTCATCTGATTTTTCCCAGGTCAGTAAAAAATCATTCAAATACATATTATCTATATTTTTTGTGGCCAGGGTCTTTATACTTTCAATTATTTTTAATTTGCTCAATTTTGCCTCCATTGTTAATTAAATTATACCAGTTTCTTCCAGAGTCTGGTTCCCATTTCCCTGGCAAAAGCCAGGATCTCTTCTTCATCTGCTGTGATCAGTTTTTTGTCCTGCACAATCACCCTGCCTGAAGAAATGACTGTGTCCACATGGCAGGAGTCAATTCCATATACAAAGTGGCCCAGAAAATTGTTCTGATTCATAATGGTGGGAGGTTTGTAATCAAGGATTACAAGGTTATTGTCAGTATCTCCATGGAAATTATTTTCTTTGATAAATCTGTGAATATTCCTGAATCTTTCATGGATTCCCGGAAAACTGATGCCTTCTGTTCCAAGGCCCTGATAAAAGGCTGCCTTGGCACTCCGGAGCATATCCGAATGCATCCCGTCCGTACCCAGCATGACCCTGTCCCCATGATTTGAATACCCTGTAACTCCCACATTATTGTTCAGGTTGCTTTCAACATTCTCGACAATCCAGGATTTTGAATTCCTCAAAAGGGTTTTTTCATTTTCATCCAGATGAATACAATGCCCCAAAATCGACCCTTTTAAGTCAAGGCCGCCTGCATCATAAAGCCTCTTCACCACACTTTTGCCATGGTTTTTTTGACAATGCTCCTGATCTGTCAGGTCTTCTGCCACATGGATATGGATGCCTGTATTGCATTCCCGGGCAAGGCTCACAGCTTTTTCAAGTGTGGACTCTCCCACTGTAAAGGATGCATGGAGCCCCACATGCCCCTGGTTCCCGGCGGTAAGATAATTTTTTGTTTCCTCCAATCCCTTGTCCCGGATTTTTTCGCCGTCCCTGTCTGAGATTTCATAGCACAGCAGATGGGAAAGGCCAATTGAGTCAAAGGCCTCCTTGATGGTAAAAAGAGAGTTTTCAACGGCAAAGGGAGAGGCATGGTGGTCAATAACAAAGGTGATTCCGTTTTTGGCACAATAAAGTGCTGAGGCCAGGGCGCTTGCCTTTATCATTTCAAGATCAAGGTTTTTATCCAGATTCCACCAGACATATTTAAGTATGTCTGTGAAGTTTTCAGGGGTTTTTACAGGAGCAGGCATGCCCCTGGCCAGGGTTGAATAGATGTGATGATGTCCGCATCCAAAGGATTTGGTGACAAATTTGCCTTTGGCATCCACCACCTGCAAAGAGTCTGAATGAGAAAGGGACGCGGCAGGAGAAGGGGGCCCATGAGAAAGGGTGTCCAGAAATTTTATCCCCTTGTCCTTTCCTTCACTGACTTCTATATTGGTTTTTTTAAATTCCAGGGTTTCCCAGTCAATAAAAGTCGCATTTTTAATATACAATGTCATTGTCTTATCCTTATTTTACCCTTTATCTGATCTTATTATCTGATTTTATTATCTG
>JAOZST010000028.1:14981-16544 GCA_029939535.1 Desulfobacteraceae bacterium
TTATTATCTGATTTTATTATCTGGCCTTTTATCTTATCCTTTGCCCAACCGGAAGTTCATACCGCCTCTTTTTGTCAAATTGGTACAAGGCATTGATGGCAGCAGGGGCCGTGGGAACCAGTCCTATTTCACCCACACCCTTTGCCCCGAATGGTCCTTTTGGATCTTTGACTTCAACCGCCTTGACAATGATTTCCGGCATTGATTTGATTTTTGGTAGTCCAAGCTTACCCATTTTTGACGACTTAAGATATCCATGATCAAGGCCCAGTTTTTCAGTAAATGCATACCCAAGCCCCATCATGACCCCACCCTCAACCTGGCCCTCAAACAGGGTGGGGTTGATTACCCTGCCGCCGTCATGGGCTGCAATGACTTTGTCCACTCTGCCCTTATCGTCCAGGATAACCACCTGGGCAGCATATCCATAGGCAAAATGGGTAAGGGGGTTTTTCACATCTTTGCCCGGCCTTGTGGTCCAGTCACAAAACCAGCGTCCCTTGAATCTTTTTCCTGCAAGATTTGCCAGGCTTGTTGTCTTGAGTTCTTTTTTGAGCTTTTCAGCAGCCATGATCAGAGAATTGCCCAGAAGGAAGGTGCCGCGGCTGGCTGTGGTCATACCCCCCACGACTTCGGAATCTGTGCTGGACACCACCTCAATATCCATATCGTTAATGTCCAGATTATCAGAATTCAGGATGTCACAGAGAATCTGTTTGGAAATCGTATCAACTCCCTGGCCCATTTCAGTCCACCCGTGATGGAGAATGATTTTCTTATCAGAAACCACTTCTATTTCTGCTTCGCTTTCATCAATCAGGCCGTTGCCGAATCCGATATTTTTTATGGCCAGGGCAAGCCCGGCATACCTGGCTTTCTCATACTCATCCTTGACGGCAAGCAGGGTGTCCCTCAACCCGACACCGTCGCCAAGTACCTGGCCCGTGGCTGTCATGGACCCTTTTTTCAGGGCATTGTCATACCGGAACTGCCAGGGGTTGCCCCCTGTTTTTTCACATAGTTCATCCACCATGCACTCCATGGCATAGGTGACCTGGTTGACCCCGAATCCCCTCATGGCGCCCGAGGGCAGGTTGTTGGTGTAAACCGCTTTGGAGACAACTGCCACCACAGGCACATGATATCCCCCGGCTGCATGGCCTGCCGCACGGTTCAATACTTCACCTCCAAGGGATGCATAGGCCCCGGTATCCCCAAGGATTTCAGCGGATAGGGCAGTCAGTTTTCCGGTTTTGTCACACCCCAGTTTGTAATCCATAACAAAGGGATGACGTTTGGGGTGCATGCGTATGGATTCATCCCTTGACAGGCTCACCTTTACCGGTTTGTTGAGATGATAGCAGAACAGGGCTGCATGACCTTGAACCGTCAAATCTTCTTTACCGCCAAAGGCTCCGCCGCAGGGCACAAGGGTCGCAATCACCTGTTCCTTTGGCAGTCCCAGGATTTTCGCAATGGCAGTCCTGTCTTCATAAATTCCCTGGTTTTGGGTATATACCTGGATTCCCCTGTTTTTGTAGAATTTGGTTTTGCATGATCTGG
>JAOZST010000028.1:16644-17775 GCA_029939535.1 Desulfobacteraceae bacterium
TGGTTTTGCATGATCTGGCAATGGCAGTTTCAGGTTCTAAAAATGCATGTTCAACCAACTGGGTCTGGTATCGGGCTGAAACCACATGGTGGGACAAATGAAATGCCTCCTCAATATCTCCCCCCCTTGAAAACTTACTGACAGCCAGCAGGTTTCCATTTTCATGAACTTTTATTTTGTCTTTGATGGCTTCAACAGGATCTGTTACAGGTTCCAATACCTCATAGTCAACATCAATCAGGTCACAGGCTTTTCTGGCAATTGCTTTATCACTTGCAACCACACCGGCAAGAACATCTCCAATATACCTGGTTGTTTCTCCCTCAAGAACCATGACTGGCCAGTCCTGGTGAAGGACACCGGTCATCCGTTCTCCAGGGATGTCTTTTGCCGTGAATACACGGATAACTCCGGGCAGGTTTTCTGCCTTGTCAATTTTGATGGTTAAAACCTTTGCCCGGGGGTGATCACTGAACTTTAAGGCACCGAACACCATTTCGGGAAATCTCATATCATCTATGAATTTTCGCTGGCCAAGGGCTGTTACATAAGCATCATGCTTGGATCTGTCCTTTCCAATTCCTCCGCTTTCATTGAGTTTAATTTCTTTTTTGTCCCGTAAGGATTGGGCTGCCAAAATTACGGCATCAATGATTTTGGCGTAGCCGGTGCAACGGCATAGATTTGCTGCCAGGGCTTTTCGAATCTCATCTCTGGTGGGAGAATTATTCTGTTCCAAAAGGATTTTTGTCCTGGAAAGAAATCCAGGTGTGCAGAAACCGCACTGGACAGCACCTTTTTTTACAAAGGCCCTGGCAAGGGTATCTTTCAGTATCGGGTCAAACCCTTCAATGGTAACGAGTCTGGACCTGGACAGTTTTTTCATGGGCGTTCTGCAGGAAAGCACTGCTTTGCCGTCTATTTCGACCAGGCAGGCACCGCAGGCCCCCTGTCCTGAACATCCGTCTTTAGGGGAAACAATTCCTTTTTCTTCCCTGAGCCATGTTAAAAGAGAAAGATCATCACTACCCGTATAAGAAATGGGTTCCTTGTTCAGTGTAAATTCAATCAACATACCCTCGCATGGTTTTTAAATTATGTTCAAAAAATAAAGGGTTTAACTTAATAAAG
>JAOZST010000028.1:17875-28623 GCA_029939535.1 Desulfobacteraceae bacterium
AATAAAGGGTTTAACTTAATAAAGTGTTTACCCGATTATATGGGTGCCCCACTTTCCTATGATCGCTTTTTTCAGGTGATCCGGTTTTGTGATAATGGCTTTCTTTCCCCCATTTTCCAGAAACCACAGGATTGCCTGCATTTTCGGAAGCATGCTTCCAGACTCAAAATGCCCTTCTTTTAAATAGGCTTTTGCCTGTTTCACAGTGATAAGGGATAGCCCTTTTTCATTGTCTTTGCCATAATTGAGGGATACATGATTAACCCCGGTGGATATGATTAATAGATCTGCCTTGAGATTTTTTGCCAGAAGAGCCGATGCAAAATCCTTGTCAATGACTGCACCCACTCCTTCAAGATCCCCTTCCTGGTTTTCCACTACGGGAATTCCTCCGCCACCGGCTGCAATCACACAGAAATCATTTTCCACAAGATGTCGGATCATATCCATTTCAATGATCTCAACGGGTCTGGGAGAAGCCACCACCCTGCGATATCCCCTTCCTGCATCGGATATCATTTTCCAGTCTGGGCGATCTCTCTTAATGGTTTTGGCTTTTGCTTCATCATAAAACTGACCAATGGGTTTTGTGGGATGACTGAACCCGGGGTCTTTTTCAGAGACCTTTACCTGGGTCACAACCGTGGCAACATTTTTGGGAATATTACATTTTTTCAACTCATTGCCAAGGGCCTGCTGAATCTGATAGCCAATGGCCCCCTGGGTGTCTGCCACACAGCTTTGCAGGGGCACAAAATGAAGCCCCTCATGTTCATAGGATATTTCAGATCTTCTCAGGATAAACCCCACCTGGGGGCCGTTTCCATGGGTGATCACCACTTCATAACCCGCCTTGATAATTTCCACAATGTGCCTGACGGTTTTGGTTACTTCCATGTACTGATCTTCAACCTTTACATGGTTTTTATCCCGTATCAGAGAGTTTCCGCCAATGGCGATTACAGCTAATTTTTTTTTCACGGCTCACCCCTTTACCGACCGGCCATGGCCCTGTTGTTTATTTTGCATTTAGCTGTTAGCCATTAGCGTTTAGCCGAAAGCTAATGGCTAACAACTAATCGCTAATAGCGAACAGCGCGCTATTTTATTTCTGTGTAAGGATTTTCAGATACATGGACGGAATGGCCGCATACATGGCTGCAGCCTCTACCAGTTCTGATTTCCAGGTTTTTTCATTGGGTGCATGGGCCTGGTCTTCATGGCCCGGGCCAAAACCAATGCAGGGAATTCCATAACGTCCCATAATGGAGACCCCATTGGTGGAGAATGTCCATTTGTCCACAATGGGTTCTTTGTTAAACAGGTTTTTGTAGGCGGAAACCAGGCTTTTGCAGGCAACATGATCCTCTTCCAGTACCCAGGCCGGGAAATATGCTTCTGTCGGGTATACCAGTCCGGTATAGGCAGGCCGGTCATAGTCGTACATGGAAACAATTGCCCTGGCAGCTTTTACAGATTCAAGCTGCCTGATCTCTTCAAGTGCCTGTTCAAAGGTTTCACCCCAGGTCAGACGTCTGTCAATGGATATGCTGCATCCATCGGCAACAGCACATCTTGAAGGGGATGAAAAGAAGATTTCAGAAACAGTGAGTGTCCCTTTTCCAAGGAAATCATCGTCTTTCAACTCTTTTTGAAGCAGTTGGAGTTCATTGAGAATGGGGCCCATTTTAAAAATTGCATTATCGCCCCGTTCAGGTGCTGAACCATGGCAGCTGACCCCGGTGGTTTCAACCTTTATTTCCATTCTCCCCCTCTGGCCCCTGTGGATACGGCAGGAGGTGGGTTCTGTGGAAACAACAAAATCCGGCCTGATTTTACTTTCTTCAATAATATACTGCCAGCAGAGACCGTCACAATCCTCTTCCTGTACCGTCCCGGTCACCAGAAGTGTATAATCATCTTCAAGCCCAAGGTCTTTTATGATTTTTCCAGCATATACCATGGAAGCCATACCGCCTTCCTGGTCAGTGGCGCCCCTGCCAATAATGATCTCATCATCTTCATAGCCCTTATAGGGATCATGGTCCCAGTTGGAAAGGTTTCCCACGCCCACTGTGTCGATGTGGGCATCCATTGCAATCAGTTTATCCCCTTTTCCCATATACCCGAGAATATTTCCCATGGGATCGATTTCAACCTTGTCAAATCCCACCAGTTCCATCTCTTTTTTGATCCTGAGTATTACCTCTTTTTCATTGCAGCTTTCACTGGGAATGGCAATCATATCCCTAAGGAATTTTGATATATCTGCCTTATAAAATTCAGCTTTTTCAACTATTTTTTTGTAGTCTATTGTCATTTTTCCATGCTCCTAAAGTTTTTCAAGTAACCCGGTCTTTTTATTAAATTCTTCGATCAGCCCGTCAATCTCATCTGTTTTGTCAACAATAGAAGTCCAATAGGCATCATTGTACCATTGTTCCTGAATCTCTTCATAGGTTTTACCCTGCTGCTCAACCCAGGTGTAATATTTTAAATTATGAATTCGTTTTTTGCCGTAATAGGTCAGTTCTTCCATATTGTCCATGGTAAGGCCCAGCAAATCCCGGGAATAAACAATCTGTGCATCTGTATGGGTAAAGCTTCCGCATTCCTGGTTCAGCTCTTTAAGGCGGCTTTCGTACATTTCCATGGAATCGGTTAAAACCGTTAGTACGATATCGTTTTCAGTCAATTCGTTGTACTTGGCAAATTTAATGGCAGAAGCCAGGTTGGAAGCCCCGGAGATACCGATAAGATCAAGGCTGTTGATCATCTCGTCTGAGATCCCTTTTTCCTTGAGCAGGCTGTGTCCTGCAGGTTCATTAAATAAACGGATAAGGTTCATGGGAACATCATCATCCATGGCAACCACAAAATCAGTATTTTTAGAATTATGTATCCAGGGAACATGTTTATCCCCTATGCCTTCTATTCTATGGGCTCCGAATCCGTTATTCAAAAGAGTGGGGCATTGGAGGGCCTCACTTGCCACAATCTTGCATTCAGGGAATTGTTTTTTTAAATAATCTCCGGCAGCAATGGTTCCGCCGGAACCAGTGGCAGAGACAAGGCCTCTTACCTTGTTTTTGTCTGTTTTGATTTTATTGAGCATGTCCAGCATTGCAGGCCCTGTAATTTCATGGTGCCATAAATAATTTCCAAACTCGTCAAATTGATTGAAAATGACCAGGTCTTCTCCTGAATTTCTCAGTTCCCAGCACTTGTCAAATATCTCCTTTACATTGCTTTCAGATCCAGGTGTTTGAATGGTCTGGCCTGCTACCTTCTGCAGCCATTCAAATCTTTCCCTGCTCATTTCTTCCGGAAGAATGGCAATGGATTCACAGCCCAGCAGGGCTGAGTCATAGGCTCCGCCCCTGCAATAGTTGCCAGTGGAAGGCCAGACTGCTTTTTGCTTTGACGGATCAAACTGTCCTGTGACAAGTCTGGGAACAAGACATCCAAAGGCTGCACCCACTTTATGGGCGCCCGTTGGAAAATATTTACCCACAACCGCAAGAATGCGGGCTTTCACACCGGTCAGTTCTTCGGGAAATTCCATATAATTTACACCGGTGTATCCGCCTCCCTGGCTTTTGGCTTCATTGTACCAGGTTATCCTGAAAAGATTTAAGGGGTCCACATCCCATAATCCCACATTTTTGAGCCTGTCCACTATTTTTTCGGGAATTAAAGACGGATCTCTTTGCTGCTTCAGGGTCGGGATGATAATGTTTCTTTCCCTTGCAAGTTCCACAGTCCTTTTTAACGCTTCCGGGTTAATTGTTAAATCAATCATAATTTTTATCTCCTATATCTGGTCTAATTGAAATCTGGGAAAATTAAAGTTTTAAATCCAATGCAATTTTTTTAAAATGCTCCCTAAAGTGATCCATGGATGGTTCAACCGTATAATATTGCATATTGGTTTGTTCAACTGCTTTCATGGCAGCATTGATATCTTTCAGGCCGCTTCCTGTATTGATGACGACCACCTGGTCATGGGCCTTTAGAATCTTGTTTTGAACGGCTTTTTTAACCCCGGCCCAGGTGGCTGCACCGGCCGGTTCTGCAAAAACACCGGTTTTCCTGGCAAGGTCTGGAATGGCTTTGATGATTTCTTCATCACTTACCATGATAAATTCGCCTTTTGTGAACTTAACTGCATCCAGGGCCTTGATCCGGTCCCTGGGCAGGCCTGCACTGATGCTGTCTGCAATGGTGCTGGCATTGATGCCTGGTTTTGTAACAATATTTTCATTATTTTTCCAGGCCTGGTACAGGTAGCTGCTCCCCTCTGCCTGGACTCCCATGAGGCGTGGGATTTTATCAATCCACCCCAAATGGAACAGATCTTTTAACCCCTTATGGATACCGCCTATGATACATCCGTCACCCACGCTTACAAAAATGACATCAGGGGCTTTCCAGTCAAGCTGTTCGCAGATCTCAAAGGCACAGGTTTTTTTTCCTTCAGACATATAGGGGTTGTATCCGGTGTTCCTGTTATACCATCCATATTCCTGGGCCGCTTCAAGGCAGAGCTCAAAGGCATCGTCATAGGTTCCGTCAACCAGAATCACCTTTGAACCAAACATGAGAAGCTGGGCGATTTTCGCCTGGGGTGCTGATGCTGGAACAAATATTATATTTTCCTGACCCATGGATGCGCAGAGGCCACTGAGTGCTGCTGCTGCATTGCCGGTGCTGGCTGTTGTCACAACCTGGACACCGGCTTCCCGGGCTTTTACAACGGCAATGGCGCTTGCCCTGTCTTTAAAAGATGCAGTGGGTAGCCGGCCATCATCTTTTAAGTAAAGCCGGCTCACACCCAATTCATCTGCCAGGGCTTCAAGTTTTAAAAGTGGAGTATTCCCCACAGACAGGTTTGGAACCTGGGAATTTTCATCCACAGGAAGAAGGGGTTTGTATCTCCAGATAGATAAATCTTTATTGGCAGCAAGCTTTTTTTTTGTAAACGCTTTCTTTATGGCATCATAGTCATATTGGATGTCCAGAATTCCTTCATTGCCATGATCAGGACAAATATAATCAAATTCACTTTTTTCAAAGCGTTTGCCGCAGATCATACATTTGGCATGGCTGACATATTTCATTTGGCCTCCTGTAAGGTGGGGGTAAAGGATTTATATAAGTATACTTTTTAAATAATTTTTACGATATGTCAATAGTTTTTTATTTTTTATTAAAAAATTTTAGTTCACATTCAAATAAATTGTAAGACAACTTTTTTTTATTCAAATTTCTGAAGTGTTGTGCCTGCTCTTTTCTTGATGTTTGTTATGACATCCTTCAATAGGCTGTCATCGTGATATCTGCTGATAAAGCTCGAATGGGTAATGTCAATTCTATTGATCAGTTTAAGACAAAAATCTGTTAATCGTTTCCGAAGGACTTTCTTGCTTATTTTAATTTCCCCTGCAAGTCTGTTCCAGTGCCTTTCCATGATCCACTCCAGCCTGTTTTTTCCTCCTATTTTCATAGCAAGTTTTTGTGACAAATCTTCATAAATATTCGTACACATCATGTCATAAAAAGGTGCTAACCGGATCTGTCTTCCCTGATACATAAAAGACAAATTTTTTGCATGTGCATCCATATTACCGATTAAGAAATTAAAAAATACCCATTCAATTAACTGCTGAAGGTCTTTTATCGGATTTGCAGAATGCATTCGGACGAAATCAAAGCATGTCGTAAGGTCTGGTCCGCCATCAGTCTGGTATTTCAGTTCATGGGAAAGTCCCATTGCCTGGCATAAATCCTCCTGGTGAATTCTCTTGAGTACATCATTATCCAATTTTCTGTCATACCTTTTTATCAGCAAGACCTGTTGGGACTCTTTTCGAACAATTGAAACAGGTGGAACATTCAAATCAACAGAGTTGGCAAGCATCATACAAAAACATTCATTTTCAATGGACGACTGAAAATTAACCATGGCGGGTTTTAAGATAACATTACTTGGCGCACCATTCGTCGGGATATAGAAGTCAGGACCTTTATGGAAAAGTGCCAGTTTTTCCTGTGCCCCTGCAAGAGATATCCTAATCCCTTCCTGGCCGGCAAGTAAAGGACGTCTGGGTATCTGTATGATTATATCTGCTAATTGCACGTCGGATAAAGAACGATATTTATATTGGTCTGGAGATTCCGGCAGTTCTGATTCAGGTAGAATGGATATTGCCCCTGCGCACTCCCCCCCGATCCGTTTAAGAAGCATGAAGTCATTTTTATCTGAAATACCGAGCTGTTTTGAAATTAATTTCCGGACAGCAGATTCCGGTAGCAGATTTGAAAAAAAATATTTCACTGTATCATGTGGAAATCTATCTTCCTGCATGGGTAAAGAAATAGATATTTGAAACGCCTCCGGTGATTCCAGCCATTCCCTGGAATATTCAAAGGAAAATTGTCGTCTGTTATTAATACTTAGGGAGCCGACCCTGGTTTGGTCGAAAAAAACATTCAAAGTTTCCAACATCAGCTGTCTCCACGTTTAACTATATGGAGTTCAAGGCCAAGGCTTTTCAGCAATTCAAATATTTTTCCAAGTTGAGCAGTTGTTTTCCCCTTTTCAATCTCTATTATAAATTTTCTACCAACATCAGAAAACTCAGAAATCTCTTTTTGAGTTAGTTTGAGATGTTTACGCTCCTTGAGAAGATACTGTCCCAATTCTTCAGGATTGTTGATTTTAGATGAAGGTTTCAATGTGTTTCCTATATAAAAGTATCCGTTCAGATACTTTTATCAACCACACAATTGAAATACAAGAAGAAGTTTCCGTACAGGGGCTTTATTCAATTGATTTTATCAGGACCAGAATATGCTTGACACGGTTTTGAAATATATGTCAAGTATATTTTAAAAAATAAACTAAAATTCCATAAACAAAAAGGAGAAAACTAATGGGCGAAAAAACCTATACCATCACATCGCCGGTCATGGGGACTTTTTACAGATCTTCGGCACCCGGGGAAAAAGCCCTGGTGGAGGAGGGCCAGGCCATAAATTCAGCAGATATCGTGTGCATGATTGAATCCATGAAAATCTTTACTGAGCTTCGCAGTGAACAATCGGGCATTGTGAAAAAAATCCTGGTGGAAAACGAAGATCCTGTAATGAAAAATCAGGCATTGATGGAGATTGAACCCAGTTAAATTGTAATGCAAAGGTTCCTGATTTAGAGGTCCTTGATTTAGAGGTAATTGGAGAAATTATGTTATTTAAAACCATATTGATAGCAAACAGGGGAGAGATTGCTCTGAGGGTAATCCGCGCCTGCAAAGAAATGGGGATTAAATCCATTGCTGTTTTTTCAGATGCTGATAAGGATTCCCTCCATGTAAAATATGCAGATGATGCAATAAATATCGGGCCTGCTCTGAGCCGTAAAAGTTATTTAAACATGGAACGTATTATTGAGGCGGCAAAAGATGCTAAAGTGGATGCCATTCACCCGGGATATGGTTTTCTTTCAGAAAATTCTGACTTTGCCCAGGCCTGTTTTGATAATGATATTATTTTTATCGGCCCTTCCGCCGACACCATTTCCAGGGCAGGTAATAAATCAGCTGCCAGGCAGACCTTAATTGAACTTGGAATTCCTGTGATACCTGGAAGCGATGATATTATTTCATCACCTGATATGGCCTGTGATGTGGCTGACAGGGTGGGGTATCCAGTGATTTTAAAAGCAGCCGGCGGCGGCGGCGGTCGTGGTATGAGAATCGCCAACAACAGGGAGGAGCTGGTAACAGCTCTTTCCACGGCTTCGGGAGAGGCCAGGATAGCTTTTGGAAATCCTGATTTATATCTTGAAAAATATATTGAAAACCCCAGGCATATTGAGATTCAGATCTTTGGTGATAATTTTGGTAATTATATCCATCTGGGAGAAAGGGAGTGCAGTATTCAGATGAGATATCAAAAACTTATTGAAGAGTCTCCCTCCTCTTTTGTGGATGAACCCTTTCGCACCAGACTGGGTGAAACAGCCCTTATAATTGCCAAAGCATTTAATTACACCAATGCCGGCACCATGGAATTTCTGGTGGATAAACATAAAAATTTTTATTTCATGGAAGTCAATGCAAGGGTACAGGTTGAACATCCTGTGACTGAACTTGTGACCAATGTTGATATTGTACAACAGCAGATTTTACTTGCAGCCGGAGAAAAACTGAAAATAAAGCAGTCAGATATCACGTTTTCCGGGTGGTCCATGGAGTGCAGGATCAATGCATCAGATCCAAATGAAAATTTTATGCCTTCGCCCGGTCAGATTGAATCCGTAATTTTTCCGGGGGGACCGGGCGTTCGGATGGATACCCATATCTATACCAAATACATGGTAACACCTTTTTATGATTCCCTTATTGGAAAACTCATTGTCTGGGCCAAGGACAGGCCTTCAGCCATCATGCGTATGAAAAGGGCATTGGCGGAATTTGAGATTAAAGGCATTGAGACCACAATCAGGTTTTATGGAAAAGTGTTTGAAAATGATTTATTTCAAAAAGGGGAGATAGACACCCATTTTCTGGAAACAATGGAAGATAAGTAATGCTTTGAGAATAAGTAATGTAAGGGAAATAAAGGAAATATGTAAAACATAAAGTGAGGTAAATATGACAGCTAGCGTATGGCTCCAGGAAATGACCTGGGAGGAAGTCAAAGAAAAAATTGATAAAAGTTCAAAAACCATTATTTTACCCTTTGGAAGCACAGAACAGCATGGCCCACATCTTCCCTGTGGAACCGATACCATGGTGGCAGTGACCCTGGCCCAGGATGCGGCAGAAAAGGCTGGGGTTCCTGTGGCGCCTCCTTTATGGTTTGGGTGGAGTCCCCATCACATGGTCCTGCCGGGAACCATAACCATCAGACCTGATATCCTTGCTGAGATTGCATTTGATATGATTTCTTCCCTTCATCACCACGGATTTGACAAATTTGTTTTAATCAACGGACACAGGATTGTAAATATTACCTGGATGCAGATTGCAGGGGAAAGGGCAAAACGTGAACTTGGGGTAAAACTTGCGATTTTTGATCCAGCCTATATGTCCAAGACAATCACCGATGGTCTTGGCTGGGGAGAGGTGGGCCATGCAGAAGAGATAGAAGGCTCTCACATGATGTACAGATATCCTGATCTTGTTAAAATGGACAGGGCCATTGACAACCCCCATCACCAAAAGGCTTTGTACAGTGTTGATCCCTCATACAAGGAAGATACCCTCTGTTATGTTCCCTCCAGCCTGGAAGAGATGAAGAAATTGACTGAAAAATCCAAGGGAACCACTGGTGAACCATCCAAGGCATCCCTGGAAGGTGGTAAAATATACCATGAACATCTGGTTTCAAGGCTGGTTGAAGTAATCCAGATGCTTCGTAAAGGATAACACGATAAATTTTTAATAAAGTAGGAAAATAAAGATATCGGGGGAATCATGGGAACAGCGTTTATAGATGGCCGGGTGTTTGTGGGCAATGGTGAGGTTCTGGAAAATACCACTGTACTGGTTGAAGGCGATGAAATTGTCAATATCAGTGCTACCAGTTCCGGACTTCCGGAAGGTACAATAAAGATCCCCATTGGTAATGCCACTCTTTTTCCGGGATTTATCGACTGCCATGTCCATCTGGTAATGAACGGCAGCCCTGATCCCATTGGGGCCCTGGCAACTGAAACAGCCACAATCACCACCATAAAAGGCATTAAAAATGCACGAAAAACCCTTAAGGCCGGCGTTACCACGGTACGTGACCTGGGAGGAAAAGACTACATTGATTTGGGATTGAAGCAGGCCATTGAATCCGGCTTGATCAAAGGCCCCAGGGTACTGGCTTCCGGCCGTTTGATCTGCATGACAGGAGGGCATGGTTGGCCCATTGGCCGGGAGGCGGACGGGCCGGATGATGTACGACGTGCTGCCCGGGAGCAGATAAAGGCTGGAGCAGACCAGGTCAAATTTATGGCCACAGGCGGTGTTCTGACATCTTCTGTGGAGCCGGGCAGTGCCCAGCTTACCTGTGAAGAGATGAAGGCAGGCATCGAAGAGGCCCACAAGGCAGGAAAAAAGACCGCCACCCATGCCATGGGAAGCCAGGGCATTCTGGATGCCCTCCATGCGGGCATTGATTCCATTGAGCATGGGATTTATCTTACCGATGAAATTATCTCCTTTATGAAGGAAAACTCAGTGTTTTTTATTCCCACCATAGCTGCCATGTACCATATTGGAAAAATGGGAGTCGAGGCTGGAATTCCGGACTGGGCTGTCAAAAAAAATAATATTGTTGCCCCCCATCACAAAGAGAGTGTTCAAAAAGCACATAAGGCAGGTGTGATCATTGCCATGGGAACAGATGCCGGAACCCCCTTTAATTATCATGGAAAGAACCTTATGGAAATCCCTTTGCTGGTCAGGCACGGGCTTTCCCCCATGGAAGCACTGGTGGCAGCAACCCACACAGCATCCAGGGTAGTTGGGATGGAAAACAGAATTGGAACCATTGAACAGGGTAAACTTGCTGATCTGGTTCTGGTGAAAAATAATCCTTTGAAAGACATAGATATTTTTAATGAAGCCGATGCAATCGCCCGGGTCATGCAGGGTGGTAAATTCCTAGAGGAGGAATCATAAAAGAGAAAGAATCATAAAAATCTGTTTTAAAAAGGAGATGAAAAGATGGGAAAAAAATTAAGATCAAAA
>JAOZST010000151.1:0-9222 GCA_029939535.1 Desulfobacteraceae bacterium
TTGAACACGATCAGTTACGGATCAAAAAAATCGAGGCAATGGCACTTGGCCAGTCACCTTTAGGAATACTGAGAGAACTGGCCCAAATGGATAAAGACGAAAAATAAGATCCTGAAAGTGAACTATTCCAGGTTAAACAACTTAATTTTTCTCCAAAGAGAAACCCTGTCGATTTCCATAATTTCAGCAGCTCTGGTTTTATTCCAGTTTGTTTTTCCAAGAACCCATTGGATATATTTTTTTTCCTGTTCTTTCATGGTTGGGATACTATCATCAGGCGCTGCCCTATATGTTTCAATGGATAACTGGGTAATATAATCGGGGAGGGCTTCCGGGTAAATAACATCACCTGTTCCCATTGCCACAGCTCTTTCTATGATATTTTCAAGTTCTCGAACATTTCCGGGCCAGGTGTATTTTATCAGGTAGTCCATGGCAGACCGATCGATATCTTTAATATTTTTTGCCATCTCACGGTTTTTTTTAGCAAGAAAGTGATAGACTAAAAGAGGGATATCACCTTGGCGCTCGGTCAGGGGGGGCAGTTGAATGGTAACCACATTCAGTCGATAATAAAGATCCTGGCGAAAGCTGCCTTTTTCCAATTCATGTTTCAGGTCTGTGTGGGTTGCAGCTATGAATCTTAAATCCACGGGAATGGTATTTGTTCCACCAACTCTCATCAATTCCTTTTCCTGTATCACCCTGAGAATTTTAACCTGCATGGAGGGAGGCATATCTCCAATTTCATCAAAAAACACCGTTCCCTTATCCGCAAATTCAAATAGCCCTTTCCTGGTCTTTCCAGCGCCGGTATAAGCATCTTTTTCATGGCCGAACAATTCATTGGCCACCAGTTCTTCGGAAAATGATCCGCAGTTAAAAGCAATCATTTCATGGGCATGCCTTCTGCTCTGGCTGTGGATAGCCTTGGCCACAAGCTCTTTGCCAGTTCCGCTTTCACCCAGTATCAAAACACTGATATCAGTTTGTGCAATCTGATTGATGGTTTTTTTTACCTCACCCATAGATTCACTGTTGCCGATAATAAAGGGCAGATGTCCCTCTTTTTTCATGGCATCTTTAAGGGCAATGTTTTCCAATTGAAGTGACCGTTTCAACAAAGCCTCTTTGATGATTCTTCTGACTTCTTCTATTTTGTAAGGCTTTGCAATGTAATGATAGGCGCCCTCTTTCATTGCCGTTACTGCACTGTCAACCGTTGCATATCCTGTGATAAGAATTACTTCGGTATATGGTTGCAATTCGCGACTGTGCTCAAGAACCTGCATACCGTCAACCATCTTCATCCTGTAATCGGTAATGATCAAATCAAAACTTTTGGATTTTATAAGACTCAAGCCTTTTATTCCGCTATCCACAGCAGTCACATTGTACCCTTCTTTTACAAGAATATGCTCAAGATTTTTACGGGCTATTTCTTCGTCTTCAATGACCAGAATCTGTTTTTGCATAATAGTCCTTATAAAACAATCAATCCGGTAGACTGACCCTGAAGGCAGTTCCCTGGTTCTCTACGCTATCAACCTGTATGGTTCCATCATGCTGCTCAATAATGCCATGAATAATTGACAAACCAAGGCCTGATCCTTTGCCGACTTCCCGGGTCGTAAAAAAAGGATCAAATATCTTTGCAAGGGAATTTTTGGGTATCCCCTGGCCGGTATCGGTCACCTTGAAAACAAACATTCCATTTTTTGTATCCTTAAAGGCATTAATGGATAGCTTACCGCCGTTGGCCATGGAATGAACGCCATTAATGATGAGATTGAGTAGTACCTGCTGAATCCTTCTGGGATCTATCTTTGCCTCCAAGGTATCTGGGACGTCGATTTTTATTTCAATATCAGCCGGTATCTCACCGCTGATTAAATGCATGGTGCTTTGGACAAGATTCTTAAAAATGACGGCTTCAACCGAAAACTCACTTTGCCTTGAAAATTCCAGCAATGCCCGTATTATATCCCGAGCTCGATCAATCTGTTGTTCGACTCCAATAAGCAGATTCCTCGTAAATTCAATATTGGGATCTTCCAGTTCTTCCCTGATAATCTGAATGGAGGTTGAAATATTATTTAAGGGATTATTCAATTCATGGGCCACACCTGAAGTAAGTGTTCCCAGAGAGGACATCTTTTCTGCCTGAACAAGCTGGTCTTTTCTTTTATCCAGTTCTTCGATCATATCATTGAGGCTGTCGCCTAGAGATTCAAACTCGTCTCCTGTCGGTATTTTGGGGATTTTATTAAAATCACCGCTGACAATTCTCTGTATGCTCTCTTCAATGGATTTCAAGGGTCTGTTAACGTTACGTACAAGAAAAAACGCCGTAAGAACGGTTATTATAAAAAGAGATAACAATGATACGACAAGGTAGCTTCTGGATCTTTTGAGCAGTTTAAAAACCCTTTCACGTTCAAATTTTTCAACTTGTTCAATGTCTGTTGTAAGCTCTCTTCCCAGCCTGGTGACAGCCTCTTTGATCATATTGATTTGCTGGAATCGTTCTGTGTTGCCGTCATTGGCATTATGTAAATCGTAAAGCTCTTCCATGTTCTTTTTATAGGCCTTGATGATCTCAGTTCTCTTTCTTACAGCGACCATATCTTCCAAAAGGCCCTTAAAATCATTTTCGATACTCGCCTGTTTTTCCACTGTTTTTTCAATATAGGCAAGGGCCTGTACAAGGTCATTTTTATTCTCTCTTAAAAAAAAATTTTTCTCATACCGCCTTGCCTCAAGAACTGTGTCTAGAAGATCTTTTTTTTTCTGGATAATAATCAATTTATTGTTGATGGTCGAATTACTGTAATAGCTGAAAAACCAGATGACGCTATTTGCCATCATAAAACCCAGAAAATAAATAAAGATTTTTTGTCTGAGATTAAATTTCATGATGGGTATTGTATCGTTAATGATACCTTGACAACAAGTATTTTTTTTAGAACAGAATGGAAAAATTGATTTATCCGATTCCATAGAAAAAGTATATCATAAACAATTCAACAAAAAGAAAAAGGATCGTCATCACTGCACCGGCTTTGGTGTAGTCCAGGGTCCTGTATCCGCCGGGTCGCATAATAAGTGCATTGACCTGGTGGGTTGGCAAAATAAAGGTATTGGAAGCGGAGAGGCCTACAACCAGGGCCGCCATCCTTGGATCCCCTCCTGCCATCAGGGCCATGTTCATACAAAGGGGAACCAGAAGAACTGTTGCACCGACATTGGAAATAACCAGGGTAAAAAAAGAGGTCATGATTCCAATAACGGCAAGAAGAAAAATAGGGGAGGGATGACCGATAAGTCCTAGGACTCCCTGGGCTATGAATGCTGCTGTGCCGGTCTTTTCAAAGGCGATACCCAGGGGAATTAATCCAGCAAGCAAAAAAACCGTCATCCAGTCAACAGAAAGGTAGGCTTCATCAATGGTTAAAACGCCTGTTATAATCATACCCAGAGCCCCTGACATTAATGCAACAGACAGCTGGACCTTGAAAAATATAATCTGGAAAAGGGCGATTGTAAGCCAGGTCACTGCAAGGATGGCTTTTTTAGGGCGCAGAATTTCTCCTTCAAGGGGAGAAGCAAACACCAAAGCTCTGGGCTGAGGTCGATTTTTTAGGATATGGAATTTTTCCCAGGTACCTTGGAGAAGCAGAGTATCTCCCATGCTCAGCTTAATATTTGTCAGGCCGCTATAGTATTTTCTGTTGTCTTTGAACAGAACCAGAGGATTCAGGCCGAACATCTCCTTAAAATCAACTTCATTCAAAGTCTTTCCAATCAGTTCCGACCTTGGTGAAACAACTGTTTCAGCCATTCCGGAATGCGTGTTTGCAAGGGCTTCAGCAAAAGTTTCAAGGGTCTCTTTTATCTGCCACCCATATTCTTTGGCCAGCCGTTCTATATTTCCCTTGTTCCCCACCACCGCAATGTCATCTCCCGCAGAAATTTTTTCATAACTGTGGGGGACATGATTAGCAGTTCGTTTAGTTGGAGAGCTTATTCCGATAACAGACACCAAAAATAGGGGCCTGATACTCAACTCATCAAGGTTACCAGTCATACCGGTATTTTGGGGAACGTGCAGTTCAACAATACTATTAACTCCTTGATATTCATTTATTAATATCTCGGAGGCTCCTTTAGCGGATTTGCCGCTACTGGATGGAAGAATAAATTTACCAAAAAGGACAAAATAAATCAGGGCCGTAAGCAAAAGGCAGATACCAATAGGCGTCTGGGTAAAAAGCCCGAACGGTTCAAGCTTCTCACCCCCTAGTACCATAAGATCATTGAGTAAAATTGTAGGGCTGGCACCCACAAGGGTTATTGTTCCGCCAATAATGGCGCAAAACCCCATGGGCATTAAGATCCGGGATGTTGGAATTCCCATCCGTTTTGAGATTCTCTGGGTGGCCGGCAGAAACAGTGCGGCTGCACCGATATTCTGCATCAGACTTGAGATAATTCCCACGGTTCCTGCAACCAGAAGTATGATTCTGTTTTCACTTTTCCCGGCCAGAGCCAGTATGGGCTTGCAAACCTTATTCATCACACCGGTTTTATCAAGGCCTGCACCAATGATGATAACTGCAATAATAGAGCATACCGCATTTGAGCTTAAGCCCACAAAAGCTTCTTTCGGGCTGATAAGACCGATCAGGGGTAAAAGCACCATCATCATTATACCTACAACATCCACCCTGACCCATTCAAAAATAAAAAGGCAGATTACAAAAGTAAGGACTATCATTGTCATAATCATCTCAGGTGTCATTTATATTATTCTCCATTCAATAGTCATTATCAACAAGCATCATCATAAAAATATATCAACCGGAAATTCCATTACTGAATAATAGATAGGTCAGAGCCATCTATTTCTTATTTTCATTTCGGAAAATATAGCAAAGAGCTGCGGTAGACAGAATCAATACCAATCCTAAAATAAAATGAATATCCATGATCTCTCCTTAATTCATCGAATAGACATAGAGCTGCTGGGCAAGCCTTTTCTCATTTGCGACAAGACCTCGCGCCTTTGTTGTCTCCCGGTTCTCAGAAATGATAAAAGCTATTTCGCCGCATTGTTTAGTGATGTCATCAATGGCATGATCAATATTAGAAAATTTGGTTGTATGGGCGAATTCAAGGCCCTGATCTGCTGCCATCCTGCGAAAGGATTCAACATTCCTGATGGAGGTTTCTCTGAAATCATCATAAAGCTTTTTCTGGGTTGTGGAAAAAAACTCAGTAACTTCATGGGTTAAATTGGCAACATTTACAGCAATGATACCATAGTCCATCAGGTGCGCCATCTCAATAGCATAGCTGATCATATCGTCAGAAAATCGGCTTTCGTTGCTGGCAACTACCAGATTTTGTCTCTTGTCATCCACACACTCAATTGCCTTGTCCATGCTAGCTTTGATTTGAACACCTGTGTCGGAAAAACTTATGGTCTCCTGTGGATTTTTTACTTTTTTATTTAATTTCTGTAATTTTTTTTTCAATGTATTTAAAAATGCCACTTGTAAGCCTCCTTATAATATTCATTGATATTTTTTCGTTTTATTATTAGCAAAATGCATACCATTGTTTGGAAAGCATTAACGACAGGCATTATACGACATGTGTTGTATTCTGAAGACGACACAATCAACATCCATGGTGTTGCAAAATGCAATCAAATTTTTTAATTCCTTATGTCGTCCTTAGTAGAGGACCAATAGACAAGTATTGCAGTTAACAATATCATGTTGCAGTGTGAATCTATTGATATTTCTAATTTCAATATTTTGAATAGTATTAATTCCAAAGCTGTCTGGCTTTTTTCCTTGACAATCCCCAAATACCGAGAGTAAATATTTTTTTTATATGAAAATAGTACCATAAGAGTTATGAGTAATCTCATGGCTCTCATCCTTTGCATTGCCAGTCTGGGAATGGAGGTTATTACGATTACCTGTAGCGTACCTGAATTGTATGTATTGAAAAAAAGGTGACTCCAAATGAAAGGCATTTTTAGAAAAAAAATGGAACAGAATGAAGATTCAAGCGAAATTGATGAATTAAAGCAAAATGTTTTTGATCAAAAAATGCCTGAACCGGTTGAAAAAATTGTGCTCAAAGAAGTGGAGCGACTCTTTAAAATAAGCCCGTCATCCGCAGAATACACCATTGGAATCAACTATATCGATTATCTGACAACCCTTCCCTGGAACAATTTTACAGAGGACAACCTGGATATAAACCGGGCTGAAACCATTCTTAACAGGGAACATTATGGTCTGGATGAAATAAAGGAAAGGATACTGGAACATTTGGCGGTCAGGCTGATGAAACTGTCTAAAAAAAATACTATTCTGGTTGTAGATGATGAAAAGATGACCCGGATGAACCTTTTGCATGTCCTTTCAAAGGAAGGATATACTGTAGAAACTGCTTCCAGCGGAGGCCAGGCTCTGAAAATGATAGACAAAGATAAGTTCGATCTTGTTATCACAGATTTAAAAATGGATAAAATAGATGGTTTGACACTGCTGGATAACATTAAAAAAAATACTCCTGGAACTGAAGTAATTATTATTACCGGATATGCCACGGTCCTGACAGCAGTTGATGCCATCAAAAGGGGGTCTTTTCACTTTATAGCCAAACCCCTGAAACTTGATGAGATTCGTTCAACAGTCAAAATTGCCCTTTCCAAACAAACCGGTGTTGTAGACTCAAAAAGCCCTGTCATCTGTTTTACCGGACCTCCTGGAACCGGAAAAACATCTTTGGGACAGTCCATTGCCCGTAGTCTGGAGCGTAAATTTATCCGGATATCCCTTGCTGGAATGACAGATGAAGCAGACATCCGTGGGCACAGACGAAGTTATGTGGGTGCACTTTCCGGCCGGATAATACAGGAAATCAGGCGGGTAGAGTCCAGCAATCCTGTTTTTATGCTGGATGAAATAGATAAAATCGGACAGGATTTTAAAGGTGACCCGGCATCGGCTCTTCTTGAAGTTCTTGATCCCCAGCAGAATTCCCAGTTTATTGATCACTACATAGATGTCCCTTTTGACCTTTCCAAAGTAATGTTCATTGCAACGGCAAATACCATAGGTAAAATTCCCGGACCTCTACTTGACAGGTTTGAAGTAATTTTCCTGCCTGGATATACGGTGGAAGAAAAGGTTAATATTTCACTCAGACACCTGGTTCCAAAGGCGGTAGAAGACGCTGGACTGAGCCGTTTCCCACTCAAGTTTACTGAAAAATCCCTACAGAAAATTATTCGTGAACATACAAGGGAGGCAGGGTTAAGAGACCTTGAAAGAAAGATTTCTTCTATCTGCAGGAAAATTGCCAGAAAAATAGTTAAACAGACTCTTTCTTCTGAAGAGCTGGAAATCACTGAAAATACGATTGGTCAATTTTTGGGCCCACCTCAGCATTATTTTGAAATTGCAGGGGCCAAAGACCGAATCGGTTGTTCTACAGGGCTGGCCTGGACTGAAACCGGCGGTGAAATCATCTTTGTTGAAGCCACAAAAATGATGGGAACCAATCAGCTGATCCTGACAGGTTCCCTTGGTGATGTCATGAAGGAATCTGCCCAGGCAGCGTTGAGTTATATAAGAAGTAATACTCAAACCTTTGGACTTGCTCATGATTTTTTCCACCAGCAGGATATACACATCCATGTCCCAGCCGGTGCTATCCCCAAGGATGGGCCCTCAGCCGGCCTTACCATTGCCATGGCATTGTTATCCCTTCTTAAGGGAAGCCCGTGCAGAAGGGATACTGCCATGACCGGAGAACTAACATTGGGCGGACGAATTCTTCCTGTAGGCGGTATCAAGGAAAAACTTTTAGCCGCTAAGATAGCAGGTATAAAAACTATTATTTTCCCTTTTAAAAACAGCGGAGAAATTTCAACAATCCCCGAAGATCTTAAAAAAAACATCCAAATTGTTACAGCAAATGAATTAAATGATGTTTTGAACCTGGTTTTAAATCCGGTTTAAAAATGGGCGGCAGATTATGGACTCACAACCACCAGTGGAACGCTAAGATTTTGTTTTATCTGGTCAATGATTGCCAAATTTAGTCCAGGCTGGACCGGCGTATCTACCGAAGGATCAAAAATGGTCAGAACAATATCACGGTTTTCTTCTATATACCTTGACAAATCAGTTTCAGGCTCACCATCACTCAATATCACCGTAAAGGATACACAACTGTCATTGAGTGTAAGCATTTCCTTTAGAGGCTCTGATACCCCGGACAGGATTTCATCTGCCATATAAAACTCTCCATGTTCAGCAAAGGCTATACCGGCAAAAGAATCTTCTAAAAATTGCCCTATACTTCTCACCTTCTTTTTTGTAGAGGAAAGGCATTGTGTCAATTTTCTTCCTCCAATAAACTGCAGTATCTTTAAATCTGCGCTGATTCTTGTACAAAGACTCACTGCATACTGGAAAACAGAATTTGTGGGGATATCACCGTTAATTGCAAGAAGAACTTGTTTCATCTTTCTGTCCTAAAGCCTCATCTGTGATCTATTTTCAGGCTGACGATTCAAATTTTTCCTAGGGGACTGCTGATTTTTTCTATTGCCATCTGGATTTAAAAGCCAAAGGGCATATTCCTGCTGATTGTTTTCAGCAAAAGTAACGGAAACCATAAGATCTTCTAATTTTTTTAAAAGTCCGATTTTCATTGCATCTCCTTATTTGTATTAATTTTTGATTTTGTTTATGTAATAGCATTTTATGTGCCAACCAATACAAATATTTTGAAAAATACAATTTTGCTTGTAGTCAGCCCATAAAAAGAATTTTATTCAAAGAGGAGAAATGGCAGGCGCCATAAAAAAAAGGCTGTCTTGTTTCATTTTGAAATACAAGGAAAGTGAATATCTAAAACTCCCCATTTAAACAGAGGTTATACGACTATTGCATGAAGAAAGCCCTGCGTTGTTAATTGCAACGGACAACATGAGACCAGTGATTCTTTATTTATAAAAACCAATTTCCAGCCGCCAGCAATCATTCCAGTTCCTATACTATCTGTCCTGTGGGAGCAAAGGCCACCAACCCTTTATTAAAAACCTTATTTCCCTGGAATGGGTTAAAGTGACCATTCCTGGGGAGTAATTGAATCCACAATAAAGGGGGTGCTCCGGATAGCAACGCTCTT
>JAOZST010000152.1:0-9194 GCA_029939535.1 Desulfobacteraceae bacterium
AATGGTAATAAATTGCCGGTCATAGAAACAAATTTTGGAAAAATTTGTTATTGCTATATTTACATAAAAAATGTATCCATTAGTTTAAAAGAATTAATGATTGCATCAATAACGCATTTAATATAATTTTACCCATGGCAAAATTACAAAAAGCAAAAAATTTTAGTCTGGTTGAGGATGTGACCCGGCAGATAGAGGAGGCAATACTGGATGGCGAGTATCAGCCTGGAGACAAACTACCTTCCACTAGAAAATTGCAGGAAATTTTCGGTGCAAGCCTTGGGACCATTCGTGAAAGCCTTGCAATTCTCGAACAAAAAGGCCTGCTTAAAGTGCTCAAAGGATCAAAAGGCGGTTTTTTTATTCAACAAATAACAACCCAGCCCGTTACAAACAGTATTGAAATGCTAATGCGCCATATGGTGCTTTCCCCTAAAGAGTTGTTTGAATTTCGGGCAACTGTGGAGGCAGGTGTAATGCGTTTGGTTGTCCAAAGGGCTTCTGATGATCAGATTCAGATTTTTCCGGAATATCTTGAAAAATTCAAAAATTGTCAAAACCAGGGTTCTATTGGATGGATGAAGCTTATTGACATAGAACAGGATCTTCGAAGAGAATTTTTGCATATCATTAAAAACAGAACCTATGAAGCTGTCCTCATCCCTATCATAAATAACCTTCATGAATACGCACTCCGCAATTTGCAAGGAGGCAGTGAAGAGGCAAAAGCTGCCTGTGAGTATTGGGAAAAGATTTTTTCAGCTGTTTCAGATCGAAATGAAGACAAGGCAGCAAGTCTGGTAAAACAGTTTCTCTTCCATTTTCTGGATCTTCTTCTGCTCTATGCTGAAAAAAACAAGTCATAATACATAATGGAATTTTAAAAACACGGAAAATCGGTTTTTTTTATTGACATGATTATTCTATTGAATTAATGATTAAATCATTTAAAAAAATATTTGTATCAAAATAGCAGAATTCTACCCTAAAAAAATTCCAAAACAAAAAGGGAGGAAAAATGATCCAATCAAATACCACCTTAAAAGCCACCCCGCAATTCCGGATGCTTACCCAGGACCAGGTTGAAAGAATTAAACGGACGGCCTTCAATGTACTGGAGAAAGTTGGTTTTAAGGTGCTTCATCCCGGAGTCCGGAAAATGTTTAAGTCTGCAGGGGCAATCGTAAAAGGTGAGTCAGTCAAGGTTCCTGAATTCCTAATCCAGGGCTGTCTGTCCACTGCACCCAAAGGCTGGAATCTTTATGATCGGCAAGGAAGGCGTGCCCTGGATGTTTCAGGACGAAACAGCTACTATGGCACCTCCACTGCCAGCCCCAATACCAAGGATGCCCTTACGGGTGAATACCGCAAAACCAGGGTTGAAGATCTGGCCCGTGCTGCCAGGGTGGCGGATGCTCTCGAAAATATTGACTGGGTCATGCCCATGGGATCAGCCCAGGATGTGCCAGCCATGGCTGCTGAATTACATGAATTCTTTGCCACTGTCACCAACACAACCAAACCCATTGTTTTTTTGGCATATTCTCCCCTTGGAACAGAATTAATATATGATATGGCTGCTGAGGTGGCCGGAGGAATGGACATTTTAAGGGAAAAACCCTTCCTGGTGCTTTATCCGGAACCAATTTCACCATTAATTATGCCCGCTGAAGTGGCTGACAGGATTTTAATCGCAGCTGATAAATGCATGCCCCAGATGATGGGGCCAACAATCCAGCCGGGAGCCACAGGACCGGTGACAATGGCCGGGGCTGTGGCCCAGGGGATTGCAGAGTCCCTGTTCTGTATTGTGGTAGCTCAATTACGCAGGCCGGGCTGCCCGGTAGGACTTGGCTGTAACTTTGGTATCCTGGACATGGCCAATGCTCTGATGAGCATAGGAGCTCCTGAGATGAGTCTGACCCTGTCAGCCCAGGCAGAGGTGGCTCAATCCCTGGAACTACCCACCTGGGGTCTGGCCGGAGCCACGGACGCAAAAACTCTGGATGCCCAGGCCGGAGCAGAAGCAGCCTACCATATCATGGCCCAGGGTCTATCCGGACTGAATCTTATTCACGATGTGGGGTACATGGACATGGCCATGGCCTGTGCAGTTGAACAACTGGTGGTGGGTAACGATATTATCGGAATGACCAAAAGATTCCTGCAGGGGTTTGATGTAAGTGATGAACACCTGGCTCTGGATGTCATAAGCCAGGTTGGTCCTGGAGGACATTATCTGCAGCAGCCTCATACTATGGACCATTTCCGCAATGAACTCTGGCGGCCAACGATTTTCACCCGCCAGCCCTTTGAAAGCTGGAAAGAGGATGGCTCAAAGGATGTAGAAGCACATGCCAGAAAGGAAATCAGGCATATACTGGAGACTCATAAGCCACCAAGTCTGCCAGAGGGAGTTCTAATGGAATTGGAACGGATTAAAATCAAAGGAGAAAAAGAACTTACCGGCCAATAGGGATGACCGGTTTTCTTGACCAAAAAATTTAACGAAAAAGGAGTTCAAATTCATGTCCAAAAAATATGATGCCATCGTTATCGGGGCTGGAATTATAGGAGCCTGTGTGGGTTTTGAATTGGCCAAAAGGGGGAAAAAAGTTCTTAACCTGGACAAGCTGTCAGGGTCTGGCCTGGGTTCTACCTCGGGATCCTGCGCCATTATCCGTCTCCACTATTCGACTCCGGACGGAGTGGCCATGGCAAGGGAAGGCTATTATTACTGGCTGGACTGGCTGAAATATTTAAAGGCTGTGGACCCGACAGGTATGGTGAAATATTTGAACACCGGCTGCCTTGTCATAAAAACTGAAAAAAATAAATATCTGAAAGATGTAATGTCCTCTTTGGATGAAATACACGTAGTCTATGAGGAACTTGATGCCGAAGGTGTAAAAAAATTACTGCCAATAGTCAATACCCAGCAGTTTGGCCCTCCCAGTCTGCCCGATGATCCCAAGTTTGGAACAGCCACCGGCAAAACCATTGCCGGAGCCATCTATATTCCAGAGTCCGGCCTTATCAGCGACCCGAAACAGTCCGTTCATAACGTACAGATAGCAGGAGAAAATCTTGGTGGAGACTATCTTTTCAAAGCCGAAGTCGTAGAAATTCTTAAAAAAAATAACCGCTGCGCAGGAGTGAAACTGGCCAATGGAACTGAAATAGAAGCACCGGTTGTTATTAATGTGGCCGGTCCCCATTCCTATCAATTGAACCAGATGGCGGGAGTGATTGACGGAATGAATATCAAGACAAGGCCTCTAAGGCAGGAGGTCTGCCACGTCCCCGCACCTGATGGATTTGATTATAATAACCTGGGAACAATTATTTCCGATGGTGATGTAGGCTGCTATTCACGTCCTGAAATAGGTAACCATGTTCTCATTGGTTCTGAAGACCCGGAATGTGATACCATGGAATATCTGGAAGATCCGGACAACTACAACCAGAACTTTACCGAGCAGTGGACTACCCAGGTCATGCGGGTGGCCCAGCGCCTGGAAAATCTGCCCATACCAGGAGCTGGAAAAACCCAGGGCGTTGTGGATCTTTACGATGCTTCCGATGACTGGATTCCCATATATGACAAGTCTGACTTGCCCGGTTTTTACATGGCTGTGGGCACTTCCGGCAACCAGTATAAAAATGCACCTGTGGTGGGGGTATTAATGGCTGAGTTGATCGAAGCCTGCGAAGATGGGCACGACCACGACCATGACCCGGTAAAATTCACCATGCATTACACAAAACGGGAATGTGACATTGGTTTTTACAGCCGATTGCGGGAAATAAACCCTGACTCCAGTTTCTCGGTGATAGGATAAACTGTGTGACTATGGTACCCCAAAAAAAAACACTACTTTCCATTAAAGATTTACGAACATATTTTAACGTCAAGGAAGGCCTGGCAAAAGCTGTAGACGGAGTATCCTACATGATCAACCCTGGCGAAACATTGGGGCTTGTTGGTGAGTCTGGGTGCGGTAAAACTGTTTCAGCCTTATCAATTTTAAAATTACTTGACATTCCTCCTGCTGAGTTTCATTCAGGTCAAATCCTTTTTAAGGATCAGGACTTGCTGCAGATGACTGAGCAGGAACTCAACTCCATCAGAGGCCGGTCAATCTCAATGATCTTCCAGGAACCAATGACTTCTCTGAATCCAGTGCTTTCCATTGGATTTCAGATTGATGAAGTCATGATCAATCATCTTGGTATAAATGGGAAAGAAGCCCGTGATAGAACCATTGAACTCTTGAACATGGTTGGTATTCCTTTACCGGAAAAGCGGGCAAAGGAGTACCCCCATCAATTGAGTGGTGGAATGAGGCAGAGAATAATGATTGCTTTAGCCCTGGCCTGCGACCCTGAGCTGCTCATTGCGGATGAACCCACCACTGCCCTTGATGTTACAATTCAGGCACAGATACTGGATATAATGCTCAGTCTTCAGGAAAAACTAAATACAAGTATCCTTTTAATTACCCATGATCTCGGAGTGATTGCAGAAACCGCCCATAGAGTAGCTGTCATGTATGCTGGAAAGATAGTTGAAGAAGCTGATGTAAAAACAATTTTTCGAAACCCTGTTCATCCATATACCCAGGGGCTTTTAAATTCTGTTCCTAAAATCAATACCATTGATTCGAAAAACAGGCTGCAGGAAATTCCCGGCATTGTTCCAAATCTGTGCTATCTCCCGCAAGGTTGTGCATTTTTGAATCGATGCCCGGCAAAAAAAGAAATATGTCAATCCCAAGGTCCAAAACTTCGTACAATTGAAAACAATCATAATGTCCGGTGCTGGAATGCTTAATATAAAATATCATAAGACCTTCTGCCATGGAAACGGAGAATATAAATGAGTGAAAAATTTTTGGAGGTAAAAAACCTTACAAAACTTTTCCCTGTAAAACCCGGTTTCTTTTTCAAAGCAAAAGAACATGTGCACGCTGTTGATGGAGTCAGTTTAAGCGTAAAACCAGGGAGTACTTTAGGCCTGGTCGGTGAAAGCGGCTGCGGAAAAACAACAACTGGGAAGACAATACTCAAACTTCTTGAGCCCACGGATGGTCAAATATTTTTTAAAGGTGAAAATATTACCAGCTACTCCCGTCAGGAAATGAAAAAAATCAGACGTCAAATGCAGATGATTTTCCAGGACCCTTTTTCATCGCTCAACCCCAGACACACAATTGGATCCATTCTTGCGGCTCCTTTGGAAATTCATGGACTGGCTGATGATAAAAATATGGAAGACAAAATTTCAGGGCTTTTAAAAAAAGTCGGCCTATCATCTGAAGCCATGCGCCGTTATCCCCATGAATTCAGTGGAGGCCAGCGCCAGCGGGTTGGTATTGCAAGGGCCCTTGCCCTTTATCCTGAATTAATTGTAGCTGATGAACCGGTTTCAGCACTGGATGTATCAATTCAGGCTCAAATCATTAACCTGATGAAAGATCTTCAGGAGGAATTGGGATTAGCCTATATTATCATTGCCCATGATCTTAGCATAGTAAGCCACATTTCCGATGAAATTGCTGTTATGTATCTGGGCAAAATAGTGGAAAAAGCTTCCAGCGCTGACCTTTCTGCTGATCCCCTGCACCCTTACTCCAAGGCACTTATTTCAGCGGTTCCGGTTCCTGATCCTGAATTTAAGAAAAAACGGATTATCCTGAAGGGGGATGTGCCGTCTCCAATTAATCCTCCTTCAGGATGCAGGTTTCACCCACGCTGCCCATATTGTTTTGAACCTTGTGATAAAAAAGAACCTACTTTGAAACCAGTTGGAAAAGACAACCGTTTTGTAGCATGCCATTTAAAATTTTAGAGATATACTTTTTTAGAGATATACATAGTTAGAATTATAAGTTTTTATTAGGTGATAAGGAGTCGGTTTTGTTCAAATATATAATTAAAAGGTTACTGCAGGCTGTCCCTCTTCTCATCGGAGTCTCTATAATTGCTTTTTCCATAATGCACCTTGCCCCGGGAGGACCTCTCAGTGTTTATACATTAAATCCGTCAATTACTGCCCAGGATATTGATAAAATCAAGGTCATACTGGGCCTTGATCAACCCATTCATATTCAATATCTAAAATGGGCAGGGGGTATGTTTACCGGCAACTGGGGAACAACTTTTTTTGGTGGCAGGCCTGTTTTTAATGTTATTGTAGAAAGAATTCCTGCTACATTTCTTTTGATGGGATCTGCCATGAGCATTGCCATACTTATGGGTATGTTTACAGGTATCCTTGGTGCGTTTAAACGCTATTCAATATTTGATTACCTTGCCACCACCGGAGCAATGGTTGCCCTGTCCTTTCCGACTTTCTGGTTTGGATTAATGGCAATATATATCTTCAGCCTTAAACTTGGATGGTTCCCTTCCGGCGGTATGTTCACCCTTGGGGGAGAAGAGGATGCACTTGACCTGCTGCGCCATCTGGTTCTTCCTACCCTGGTGCTGGCCCTTGTGCTTGTTGCACAATGGAGCAGATATACCCGGTCAAGTTTTCTTGAAGTGATTAACCAGGACTATATCCGCACGGCAAGGGCCAAAGGGATAAAAGGATCTAAAATATTGATAAGACATGCTCTTCCCAATGCTGTTGCTCCTTTAATTGCCCTTGCCGGTGTTCAATTGCCATGGCTTTTCAGTGGAGCTCTGGTTGCGGAGACAATCTTTGGCTGGCCCGGAATGGGCAGGCTTTTTGTGGATTCCCTTACCATGAAGGAATACCCTGTTTTAATGGGCATGGTCATGTTTACAGCCATTGCAGTAATTTTCGGAAATCTTATTGCAGATATCATAAATGCCGTTTTGGATCCAAGAATCGCCCTGGAGTAGAAATCAGCCCTGGAGTAGAAATCAAAATGAACAGGAATTAAAAAATATGAAAACAAACCCATCAAAATTGCAGACAGCCCGGACAAATGGCTCTGTTGAATTCTACGAAACCCAGATTCAACGTTTATGGAGGCGTTTTTCAAGCCACAGGTTAGCTGTTTTTGGCGGATGCATTGTATTACTCCTATTACTCAGTGCTGTATTTGCAGACTTTATATCTCCCCATGACCCTTTGGATCTGGACACTTCTCGTCGTTTTATTAAACCCTTTACAGATATTCATTTCATTCTCGGGACCGATGAAATGGGCCGTGATACTTTTGCCAGGTTGCTCCACGGAGGAAGGATCAGCCTTATCGTTGGAATAGCTGCAATGTTTGCAACGGTCGTAACAGGATTGTTGGTAGGACTTATTTCAGGTTATTATGGTGGAAAAATAGACAATATCCTTATGCGTTTTACTGACACGATTTTATGTTTTCCCCAGGTTTTTCTGCTTTTGATTCTTGCTGCATTTATTACTCCAACTGTAATATCCATTGCTTTGATAATCGGACTCACATCATGGATGGAAGTTGCACGTATCATCAGAGCCCAGATACAATATATTAAAAAACAGGATTTTATTCAGGCAAGTTTTGCCCTGGGAGCATCCGGCCCCCGCATCATGTTTCGAGAACTTTTACCCAATGCCATGGCTCCGGTTCTTGTTTCAGCCACTTTAAATGTAGCCAATGCAGTGTTGATGGAATCTTATATAAGTTTTCTGGGGTATGGAATTCAACCGCCCCTTGCCAGTTGGGGAAATATGTTAACAAATGCCCAGGCTTATTTCGACCTTTCTCCCTGGCTGGCGATTTTGCCCGGCATCATGATCACTTTGACTGTTATGAGTTTTAATTTTCTGGGCGACGGCCTGAGAGACGCGTTGGATCCGCGTTTAAAAATGTGAATATAAACCGTCTTGTTCGTTTCAAAATCGGACAGACACTCAACAATAACAATATATTAGGAGGAGTAAGTTATGAAGGATTCTAAACAATCCGATTTCAGTCGGCGAGAGTTTATGAAGACAACAGGTTATCTGGCCTTTTCCACGGTAATCGCAGGCAGCGTTCTGGGAATAACAAACCCTGCCTGGGCTGCCAAGAAAAGTGTTATTGTCGGGATGACCCAGGAACCTGTAAATTTTAATCCCCTTCTCTATGTAAATTCCGGGACAGAAGAAGTTCCGGAAGCATGTATGTTTGACGCTCTCTGGGATATGAACCATCTGGGAGAATTTATCCCCAACCTGGCAGCAAAAGTTCCCACACTTGAAAACGGTGGAATATCTTCCGATGGAAAATTATGGAAAATCGAGCTTAAAAAAGGAATTAAATGGCATGATGGTGCCCCCTTTACTGCAAAAGATGTGGAGTTTACCTATCAGACAATTATCAATCCCAAGGTTGCCATCAGATCCAGATCTGGATTTGACCTTATCTCTGATTTTAAAATTATTGACGATTACAATGTGGAAATAAGCCTGGCAAAACCTTTTGTTCCCTTTGCATGGGCATGGCAGAAAATGCACATAGTACCCCATCACATTTTATCCAAAGTGCCGGATATCAATACGGCTGCTTTTAACACAAAACCTATAGGAACTGGACCCTATACTCTTACAAAACGTGTGGCAGGCAGTCATATGATCTATAAAAGAAATCCCGATTATCATCGAGGCCAGCCAGCCATAGAAACTATTGTTCATAAATTCATTCCCGACCAGACCGTTGCATACACACAGTATAAAACCGGCGAAATCGATGTATTCGGGCTGCACGGGATACCGCCTGAAAGACTTGCAGAGGCAAGAACACTTATCAATCGAGATACATTAGTGACCCCAACCCCATGGGTTGAATTTATTTATTTTAACTGCGGCAAACCACAGTTCAAAGAAAAAATAGTCCGCCAGGCCCTGTATCTTGCCTGTGATAAAGACAAATGGAGAAAAGATATTTATTATGGTGTTCCTCCAAGAACATTATCCTATCTGCATCCCACCCATTGGGCATACAACCATGAACTCAAGGATCCAGGGTTTAATCTGAAAAAAGCAGCTGAAATGCTGGATGGCGCAGGCTGGAAACTTGGTTCAGACGGCATCCGAGCGAAAAACGGTGTAAAACTGAAATTTACCATGTCAACCACTGCCGGTGCAAAAGCAAGGGAACAGGCCCAGGCAATGATCCAGGCAAGTTGGAAAAAAATTGGTGTTATCATGGAAATTAAAAATATGCCGGCCTCCGTTGTCTGGGGCGAATATACAACTAAAT
>JAOZST010000153.1:0-9185 GCA_029939535.1 Desulfobacteraceae bacterium
GAAACTCATCTGTGAACCCATAATGGGCTGTAAACAAATATTCCACCCCAGGCAGATCCGCCAGTTTCTTCAAGGATTTTTCCTGGGTCTGGGTATCCATATTGAAAATCTTATTAAACTCTATAATTTTTCCGTTTTTTATGCCCATTGAATCCCCTGTGAACAAATAAGTGTTGTTGACCAGATAGCACATGGAGCCGGGCGTGTGTCCGGGAGCTAAAATCCCTTTGACTTTTATCCCGGAAACATTAAAAACCTGATTATCCTCCACCAGCTCATGGACATAATTCAATTTGTTTTTCATGAACAAAAACCGGGCAGTCTGCCCGGTAATCATCTGCTCTTCTTCCCTGGAAAGATAAATTCTGGCATTTTTAAAAAGTTTGAGCCCAGCGATATGATCCACGTCTGAATGGGTGAGAAAGACAGCAACAACAGATTCGGGGTTTATGTGCAGCAGATTGAGCTCTTTTTGAATATGATCTAGATTTCTGCCAGCATCAATGGCAATATAGGTGCTGCCATTTTTGACAAGAAACAGATTAACAAAACCATCCTGGATAGCAAACACATCCCTGACAACTTCCCGGGTTTCAATTGAGGACATTTTTTTAATTTCAAAATATAATTTCCCCAAAACCAAGGACAAAAGAAGTACAAGGATTATAAAAAACAGAATCATTTATATTTTTCCAAATCATATTTTTCTGCCAATTGAATCCTTTCATCCTCGGGAAGGGAGTTTATATATCTTTTCCATCCAGGGCAAAAGCCAATATGCCATTTCCAAATCCCGCCTAAAAAGGATTTTGAATTTTTGTCATATATTGCCCTGAAACCACATTTTTCGCAATTGTGTTTCGCCATTATAGATTCTCCTGGTATAGGGGTTTACTCAATGGATATTGATAACAGCCTGGTCCCGGGCTTTATTCCATTGGCCGTTTTTCCTCCACAGCATGGCAGGCCACAAATCCGCCATTGGAAAGTTTTACAAGTTTGGGCATTTCCCTTTTGCACCTGTCATCGGCATAGACACATCTGCCGTGGAAAACACAACCAAAGGGAAGATTCACAGGAGTCGGCACCTCTCCCTTGAGTTTGATGTGTTTGGCTTTTTTCTCCCCAACCCGGGGAATAGCTGAAAGCAGGGCCCTGGTATAGGGGTGACGGGGTTCATAAAACAGGTCATTGGCAGAGGCCAGTTCGCACAGGGTGCCAAGATAGAGAACCGCCACCCGGGTGCTGATATGGTGGACCACAGAAAGGTCATGGGTGATAAACAAATATGTCAGATCCCTTTTTTCCATGAGTTCCATGAGAAGATTCAGAATCTGGGCCTGGATGGAAACATCCAGTGCAGAAACAGGCTCATCAGCCACAATGAACTGGGGATCAAGAATCAAACCCCTGGCAATGGAGATCCGCTGGCGCTGGCCCCCGGAAAACTCATGGGGATACCGGGTGATCCAGGTGGGATCCACCCCTACATGTTCCATTACTTCTGCTGCCTTGTCAGCGGCCTCTGAAGCTGTCATGCTGGGATTGTGAAAACGCAGGGGCTCTTCCAGGGTCTGACGGACAGTTTTCCTGGGGTTGAGGGAAGCATAGGGATCTTGGAAAATCATCTGCATTTTTTTTCGGAAGGGGAGCCATTGGCTGTGATTTAGATGATCAATTCTTTCTCCGTTGTAAAGTATTTGTCCTGAATTGGGGGGATATAATCCCATGATTACCCGGGCAAGGGTTGATTTGCCGCAACCGCTCTCTCCAACCACACTGAGAGTTTCCCCTTTGTTGACAAAAAGAGAAACATCGTTCACAGCTTTTACTGTGGTTTTTTCCCGGTGGATTTTACCGCCCTTGAACTTGAGCTGATCAAGAAACCCTCCGGAAATATCAAAATGTTTCACCACATTATTCATGGAAACCAAGGGTTTTTCTGTATTCATTCTGAAGTGTATCCTTCCTATTTCATATGACAGGCAGCCATAATGCCATTTTGTTTTTTCTCCAGCAAAGGGGTTTCCCGGGTACAGATGGTCTCGCGCAATTCACACCGGGGATTAAATGCACATCCCGGCGGGATATTGGTAAGGGTGGGCATCATTCCCGGGATCTGCCGGAGTTCTTCTCCGGGAAGAGTGGAGCCGGGAATGGACCCGATCAATCCGATGGTATAGGGATGGGTTGGATTGGCCACCACCTGGTCTGTGGGACCGAACTCAATGATCTTTCCTGCATACATGACAGCAATTTTTTCGGTCACCTGAGCCACCACCCCCAGGTCATGGGTAATGAGAATCAGACCCATATTCTCAATTTCACAGAGTTCTTGTAATAAATCCATTATCTCTGCCTGGATGGTAACATCCAGGGCCGTGGTAGGCTCGTCTGCAATGATGATGGCTGGATCGGCCAATAGTGAAATGGCAATAATAATCCTCTGGCGCATGCCCCCGGACAACTCATGGGGGTATTGGTCCAGCCTCTCTTCAGGAGAGGGAATCTGGACTTTTTTCAATTTTTCCAGGGCAATGGCCCTGGCCTTTTCCTTGGAAATATTCTGGTGGGCCTGAAGGGTTTCAATCATCTGGTAACCAATGGTGAAAACCGGGTTCAGGGTCATCATGGGATCCTGGAAGATCATGGCAATCCTGTTCCCCCGGATTGTACGCATCTGGGTATCACTAAAATCGCTTATCTTATTTCCTTCGAAGTGGATACTGCCCCTGGAAATAAATCCCGGTTTACTGATCAAATTGATAATGGAAAAACCAGTTACTGATTTGCCAGCCCCGCTTTCCCCCACAAGACCCAGCCGCTCTCCTCGATCCAGGGTAAAACTGACATTGTCTATTGCAGTTATATCGCCGGTTCGCAAGGCAAATTTCACTTCAAGGTCACGGACTTCTAAAAGGTGAGACTCTAAAACGCTTGACATGGTCAATTTCTATCCTTTGTAAAGTTTCGGGTTAAGTACATCCCTGAGCCAGTCACCCAGAAGATTGATCACAAGGACAAAAATCACCAGCCAGAGGCCAGGAAAAATGGTAATCCACCAGGACCCTGAAAAAATAAACTCCTGGCCAGCCCGGATCAAAGATCCCAAAGAAGGCCTGGTCACAGGCATACCAAAACCCAGAAAGGATAGAGCTGCCTCGCTCTGAACGGCACTGGCCACCTGGATTGTAAAGATAACCATCACCGATGTCAGAGAATTGGGCAGCACATGGCGGAACATGATGGTGAATTTGGGAAAACCTATCACCCGGGCTGCTTCCACGTATTCCTTGTTCTTTTCCCCCATCACCGATGCCCTGATGGTCCTGGCAAATATGGGCCAGTTGGACAAACCGATAATGATGGTCAAAAGGGGTACAGCTAAGCGTTCATAACTACCGACACCAAATGCCACCTGGAATATAGCGGCGATGAATATTGCCATAATAAGATAGGGAAAGGAAAACTGGATATCGGCAATGCGCATGAGAATGGCATCAGTCTTGCCCCCCAGATACCCGGCTGAAAGACCCAGTACAACACCTATAAAAGCCTGAAGAGCAACAGCCCCAAGACCGATGATAATGGAGGTCCTCAGTCCGTAGAACATGGTGGAAAGCATATCTCTGCCCATGTTGTCCGTGCCCAGAATGAACTCGGAAGAACCGTCGGCCATCCACATGGGCGGGATTTCAGAATTCATGATGTCTATATTTTCAGCATCATAGGGATTCATGGGGGAGATCCAGGGTGCGGTAATAGCCAGGATGAGAAATATCACCAGGACAATAAAACTTGCCATGGCCACCCTGTCCCGTTTAAAAGCGTATAAAAAATAGGATTCTTTAAATTTTTGTAATTTTGTTTTCATTTTGTCCCTGCTATTCTAACGGTTGGGTTAATAAACCCGTAAAGAATATCCACAATCGTGTTCACCAATACAAACACACTTCCCACGACGACCAGATAGGCAACCAGCAAAGAGGTATCTGCCCGCTGGACTGCCTCTAAAAACATGAATCCCATACCCTGCCATTGAAAAACCAGTTCTGTTAAAATAGTAAAGGCAAAGGTAAGACCCATCTGAACCCCGAATACGGTTACCACGGGCAATAGAGTATTTTTAAAGGCATGAATCAGCCACACTCTGGCAGGGGACAATCCCTTGGCCCAGGCATATTTGATATACTCGGTTTCAAGGACCTCCATCATTTCAGATCGTATCAAACGGATAAACAGGGGAAGCATAATGGAGGACAGGGAGATGCAGGGAAGAATCAAATGTTTGAGTCCGTCAATGGTTAGAAACCCAGTGTTCCAATAGCCGTTGCCAAATAGATCAACGGTTTCCCCCCGGCCATAGGAGGGCAGGACCTGCAAATTCACGGCAAACAAATAAATGAGCAGAATGGCAGTAAAAAACACGGGCATGGAAACCCCCAGGGTTGAAAAACTCATGGTAAACCTGGACAACAGGCTCCTGGGTTTGAGTGCCGAGTATACCCCCAGGGGAAGGGAAACAAGAATGATGATCAGGGCAGACCCGATGAGCAGTTCTATGGTTGCGGGTGCATGCTTGATTATGACTTCAAGGGCAGGTTTATTGTAAAGAAAGGATCTACCCAGATCCCCTTTTACAGCATGTTTTACAAACCGTACATACTGGATCAGAAACGGGTCGTTCAGCCCCATGTTATCGGCGATTTCTGCCCTTTCTCCCGGTGTAACCCTTTCACCCACAAGATCTCTGACCGGATCACCAATTTTATTTTTTATTGCAAATCCCACCAGGCTGATGATCATCATGACGAGCAGAGCCTGGATGATTCTGCGTATAATAAATGCAAACATATGATTTTCTATTTTTCCAAATTTAGAAACCGCCACCCAGGGTTATCCTTCCCGGGGCAGCGGTTACTGGTTCAATACAAATTATTTTGTCTTACATTATTCGACTACAAGATCGCCGAAGTATGGGAAATTCATTGCATTGATAATTTCTTTAACTTTCAGGTTCTTTTTGGCGCCATAGGAATGGTTCTGCCAGTGAAAAGGAATAAAAGCAGCATCATCATAAAGAATCTGCTCAATTTCCTGGAGCATTGCTGTACGTTTGTCAAGGTCGGTTTCAGACTGTGCTGCAATGGTCAGCTCATCAACTTTTGGATTGCAATAACCGCTGTTATATTGCCCATAACCGGTTTCCTTGTTTTCGCACATCATTAAAAATTCAGAAAAGTTTCCTGAATCTTCTGTATCTGAATGCCATCCAATCATCATCATATCGGCAGCCCTGGCATCAAATTCATTCCAGTACTGGGCCTTGGGCATGGTTTTCAAATTTACTTTAATTCCGATTTTTCCCAGCATCTGAGCAGTTGCTTCGGCAATTTTGGCATCATTAACATACCGGTTGTTGGGAGCCATCATGGTGATTTCAAAACCGTTCGCATACCCTGCTTCCCTCATGAGGGCCTTGGCTTTTTTCAAATCATATCTGGGTTTGAGTGTTTCTTTATAACCAGCATAACCTCTTGGGCCCTGCTGAGCTGCAACCGTGGCAGTTCCCTTCATAATTTTTTGAACGATACCGGCATTGTTGACTGCATGGACAATTGCCTGACGTACCCGGACATCCTTAAGGGCTTCCACCCTGTTCTGGTTCATCTGAAAAGTAATGATACGTCCGCCGGAAATAGTCACCAGTTTTACTTTGTCATCTGAATTAACTCTTCTGAAATCCTGGGGAGGAACAGGAGAAATAAAATCAACATCACCGGAAAGAAGAGCTGCAACCCTTGTTGCATTTTCTTTGATGGGAACCAGGGTAAATTTTGTAACATTACCCGGACAATTTTTATCCCAATAATCTTTAAACCGTTCCATTTCAATTACCAGGCCCTGCTCACGTTTTGTTACAACAAAAGGACCGGTTCCGGATTCATTGTTCAAGGCAAAAGATTCACCAATTTTTACAATGGCATCCTTGGGCTGTCCGTTTGCATCCGTTCCTGTGTAGAACTCGGAATCCATGGCAAAGAAATAAGTGGACATGTTGAGAAGAAGTGCATAGGGTTTTTTGGTTTTAATATCCACAGTGTAATCATCTATAATATAACATCCGTCAAAGGGTTCCAGAAGCCCTTTAAAGTCCACACTGGTTCTCATCCGGTCAAAGGACCATTTCACATCCTTGGCAGAAAAGGTGTTTCCGCTATGAAATTTTACGCCTTTTCTAAGATAAAAACGCATGGTCAGTTCATCTTTCCGTTCCCATTTGGTTGCCAGACGGGGTTCAAAGGTAAGTTCCTGGGTCCAGCGTACAAGGGGATCAAACACCCAGTGTGACAGTTGGAGCATGCCGCCTGACAACTGAACCTGGGGATCAAGGGAAACCGGGTCTGCATCCAATCCGACCTTCAATGTCTTTGCACCGGCAGAGACAGTAAAAGACAGCACCAGAAAAAGGCTTAACGCTAATAAAACTAATTTTTTCATCCTATCCTCCATACTTAAGTTAAAATTTCCATTAAAAGCAAGGCTCTACCCTCTTTTAACAGTTCTAAACAGATTAAACATTTTGAATAGTTTCAAGTACCAAAAAAAGCTGCCATGGTCAAGCTATATCTTTCTCCCAGCCCTGAAAACAAAACTTGGGTTTTAATAAAAATTATGCTTTATAATTTTGTTTTATAAAAAATTTTGCCTCTTCAATTTCAGTTTCTGGAAAAACAGCCACTCCATTTTTAATTAAAAGAGCTGCTGTCACTCCCATTCCCGGAACCAGCCTTTTTTCAAATGTTCCATCATATATATTCCCTGTCCCGCAGGATGGGCTCTTTTCCTTTAAAACTGCAATTTTTATATCATGAGCCATTATCAGTTCCAGGGCCAGGAAAGCCCCGTGCAGAAACTGCAAGGTGACATCCTTTCCAGAGGATGTAGTAATCCTGGCCTTTTTTTCCAGCACATCCCCACCATTTCCATTGATTATTTCAGCAGGAGGCCTGGGAATATCAAGACCGCCTGCCACTTCAGGGCAGAACCTGACCAAAGAGCCATGGGCTTCCCATTCCCGGATCATGATATGATCCAAGGGTTTTCTTTTCCCGTCATACCTGACAAGATCGCCTGCAAGGCAGGCTGAAATCAATATTTTTCCCATAAACAATGTATACAAAACTATTGGGTATTTGTAAAAATATTCATTGACTATTTAAAGGTTTGGTGTAATGAATGACCATTCATTAATCAATTCCAGGAGGATTTACATCATGGCACAGCTAATTTCCGACCGCAGGGATATCGAGTTTGTACTCCATGAACTGCTTGAGGCTGAAAATCTGGCAAAAATCCATGAAGATTTTGCAGATTTCAATAAAAAAACCATTGACCTGATTATTTCCGAGGCAAAAAACTTTGCAGTCAAAGAACTTCTGCCCTCCAATAAAGAGGGGGATGAACAGGGATGCACCCTTGAAGACGGAAAGGTAACCACCCCGGAATCCTTTAAGCGGCTCTTTGACCTGTTCAATGACGGAGAATGGCTGGCACCCACTGAAGATCCGAAATGGGGTGGCCAGGGAATGCCCTTTACAATAGCATCTGCCGCAGCAGAATATTTCAACGGTGCCAATTATCCCTTTATGATGTACCCTGGCCTTACCCAGGGGGCCGGCCATTTGATTGAAGAATTTGGCACCCAGGAACAAAAAGATATTTATCTTAAGAATATGTATACTGGAAAATGGACCGGCACCATGCTCCTGACCGAACCCGGCGCTGGATCCGATGTGGGTGCACTCACTACCAAAGCTGTTCCCAACGGGGACGGCACCTATTCCATCATTGGCGAAAAAATATTCATTTCCGGGGGTGACCATGATCTTACGGAAAATATAATCCACCCGGTTCTGGCCCGGATACAGGGCGCTCCCGAGGGGACAAAAGGGGTTTCCCTGTTTCTGGTTCCCAAATACAGGGTCAATAAAGACGGCAGCCTGGGTGAATTCAATGATGTTCTCTGCACCGGGATTGAACATAAAATGGGTATAAAGGGCAACAGCACCTGCTCCCTTTCCCTGGGTTCAAAAGGAGATTGCATTGGCACCCTCCTGGGTGCAGAGAACAAAGGCATGAAAGCCATGTTCCAGATGATGAATGCCGCCAGGCGCCTGGTGGGATTCCAGGGATTTGCCTGCGCCACCACAGCCTATATGTATGCCCTTGATTATGCCAGAAACAGGGTCCAGGGAAAGGACCTCATGGAAATTATGAATCCAGATGCCCAACCTGTTTCCATCATCCACCATCCAGATGTCCGGAGGCAGCTCATGATGATGAAAGTCAATGTGGAAGGCATGAGATCCCTTTTATATTATGTTCACTATTGTGCGGACATGGCCGCCATTGCACCAACCCAGGAAGAAAAAGACAAATACCAGGGTTTTGTTGAAGTCCTGACCCCCATTGCCAAAGGCTATGTCACTGACCGGTCCTTTGAGGTTTGCAGCCATGGCATGCAGGTATACGGAGGGTATGGTTTTATCGAAGAATATCCCATGGCCCAGTTGCTCAGGGATTGCAGGATCACCCTTATATACGAAGGCACAAACGGTATCCAGGCCATGGATCTTCTGGGCAGAAAACTGGGCCTGAACAAGGGCAAACCCATAATGGACCTGTTCGGAGAAATGCAGAAAACAATTGCAGCGGCCAAGACCATTCCCGGCCTTGAAAAAGAAACCGCCAAGGTGGAAGAGGCCATAAACAAACTGGCTGAAGTGGCCATCCACATGGGCCAGACCGCCATGTCAAAAAAAGTGCTTGCCGCCTTTGCCAATGCCCATCCTTTCCAGGATGCCACCGGCGACACAACCATGGCATGGCTCCTGCTCTGGAGGGCCACAATTGCTGCCCAAAAACTTGAAAAAGCCAAAAAGAAAGATAAACCATTTTACCAAGGCGTGATCAAGTCTCTCCAGTTCTACGTCCAGACCCAGCTGCCCATCACCCTGGGCAGGTTTGCAGCACTAATGAACACAAGCTCTATTGCCGTGGAAATTGAGGACAACATGTTCCCGGGATAATAATCCCTGCAATTATCCAATGTCATTTTCAGCATCAGCTAAAGGGAAATGACAGGCCACAAATTTACCCGGTGTGGTCTCCAAAAGTTCAGG
>JAOZST010000154.1:0-9094 GCA_029939535.1 Desulfobacteraceae bacterium
ATTAATCGTCCGTGCTCATTAATGGATACATATTCATTTTTATCTTCAGATATCACAGATCCCTTTGCAAGGGGAAGGATAGATGTTCCCCTTGGCATTCTTATTTTTTTTTCGAGGAAAAAGCTGTTACCCGATGCCGTCATGGTATGGATACTTCCTTCATAGGGACCTCTGCTTTGTTTCTGTCCCAAAAGCATTTTAGTACCATCAGGATTGTCGATCACCCGAAAGTAATAAAATTCATTATCCATAAGAGTGGCATAATTTGACCCATTGTATTCCACGATAAATGATTGAAGGCTTTCCCTCAGCATATTCAGACTTGTTACAAAAATTTCCGGATATCCATTTTTGTTAATATCTGCAATATCAAGAGCCACAATTCTGTTGGTTGAAGCAAACTCCAGTTTTTTTTCCAGAACCAGTCTGTTGCCATGCAGTTTATGGATCAAAAGACTGCTGTCTGTTGCCGCCACCACAGACATGACACCGTCCTTATCAAGATCTCCTGTAGCCATGGCATTGATCACCCCTTCAAATTTAAGATGGGTGGAAAAACCTTTTTGACCGGTCTGCTGAAGGTTTACAAATCCACCGCCATAACCTGCAGCACCGCCTGCATATTGCAGTGAACCCGGAGCCTCGGGCGCCTGGGGAGCTTGCTTTGCATACAATTCATTGGCAATGCTCCGATTAAAAACCTTAAGATTGATATCTCCTGCAAAACTATTGACCAGGGGAATCACATCCCCCATGCTGCTGCTCTGTTCAAAAAAGGAAAGAGTTGATTTTTTACCGCTGATATCCACCATGCTGGCATCCAGACTGACGCTCTCCCCAAAATGGGTCAGGCTTCCAAAAAGTATATAATCAACTCCCATGTTTGCACCAATAATCCTTGCTTTGGATTCATTCAAAGCACCTTTTGCAGAATCAGAGTCCTGGGCCAGAAATTCATCAATGGTTTCCCTGTCCAGCACTTCCACTTTTCCTGGATCTGTAAGTCTTGAGGAAAGCATGGAAAAAAGCCCGTTCTGCAAAAAGCCAAGGTCTTTGGGCGAATTCATGGTAAAAGGGAAAACCGCCACTTTTTTGGGTTGGGCGCATAAGCCGAAATTGACTGCAGACAAGAAAAAAATCAATAAAGCAGCAACAAACAGCCACCCCTTTTTCATCAGTTTATTGGGTTTCAAAATACCACTCCTTAACTATTATAAGCATAATTTTTGATATTATATATACTATACTCCCCCATCAAACAACCCTTTTGAATAGCTTTTGCAATTGAAAAGCATCAAAGGTGACAAGAGTGGGACGGCCATGGGGACAATGCATTGGATTTTCGCATTTTTCCAGATCCTCCAGCAATTGTTCCATCTCCTGCATATTAATGGTATTATTTGCACGGATTGCTTTATGACAGGCCATGGATATGAGACAGGAATCCAGCCATTTCTCTTTTATTGACAGATCTTTTTCTCCCATCAGAGTTTCAATAATTTCCAGAACAAGGGGTTTTAATTCCCTTCCCTCTATAATAGACGGGATTGCCTTTATTACAAATGTAGTCCCCCCAAAAGGCTCTATCCTCAGCCCGAGGCCGGATAAATCTTCAAGAATTCCTGTGAGCAGGTCCGCTTCCCTGTGGGTGACATCCAAAACCTCCGGCACCAGAAGATCCTGGCTCTGTACCCCCAGAATTTCATGCCGTCTTTTAAGGGCTTCATAGACAATCCGTTCATGGGCTGCGTGCTGGTCAATCAATACCAGGTTATTGTCTTTTTCTGCGACTATATAAGTTCCCAGGACCTGGCCCAGAACATGGGCTCGTGAATCCGGGTGAATTATAGGGCCTTGAATTTCCTGTTCTGTAGCACTTTTGAAACCTGAATCCACTGGACCAGTTTCACCTGCCACACCCTGTTTTTTTTCCACAGACCTGGCCTGGGAAGAAATTTTCCAGTCAAATGTGGATTGGGCCACCTGGACTGCCTGTAATTTGTCGAACCCCTTTAAAGCATTTGCCTGGGACTCAGCTGCCAGGGACTCATATGCCAGAGGCTCATATAATTGCTCAATCCGGTCTTTACTACTTCTGCAGGGATCTTTTCCTAAATCATTTTTTGATTCTTCTGAAACAAATTGCCCTGAAACCGCATCATCATAACGGTCAACCGGCCTTGATTGAGCATAGGCAGTCACATCTTCCTGGGCCTTTGCCAGGGCATTTCCCACAGCCATGGCCACAACCTGGTAAACCAGCTGGGGCGTTAAAAATTTAATTTCCCTTTTTGAAGGATGGACATTGACATCCACCTGATCACAGGGAAGTCCCACCCGGACGACCCCCATGGGAAAACGTCCCTTCATAATCCTTCCTTTGTATCCCTGGAAAACTGCTGCCACGAGCCCGCGGTCATAAATAAGACGATTATTAACAAAAAGATATATCCGGCTGGATGTACTCCTGGTAACCATTGGGCTGGAACAGACTCCTGATACAGATATCTGATTTTCATCAGCCCTGAGATCATAAATCCTGTCAACCGCATCTTTTCCCAGCACGGCTAAAGACCGCTGGAAAATGCCCTGGTCTGCAGGAAAATTTTTCACCAGCTTCCTGTTTGAAAAAAGACGAAATCCCACCTGGGGATTGCCCAGGGCCAGTCCGGATATGGCATCTGCAATATGACTGTTTTCCGTGTTCTCACCCTTTAAAAACTTTCTCCTGGCCGGTGTGTTGTAAAAAATCTGTCTCACCTCCACCATGGTTCCCACGGGTGCGCCAGTATCTGAAACCTTGATAAGCTTACCACCGGATATTTCAATCCTTGTTCCGATGTTGGAGGCAGATGTCCTTGACACAAGGCAGAACCTGGATATGGATGCAATGGACGGAAGGGCCTCGCCCCTGAATCCAAAGGTGGATATGGAAAACAGATCTTCCTGGGTGAAAATTTTGCTTGTGGCATACCGCTCAATGGACAGAAGAGCTTCATCCCGTTGAAGTCCGCACCCATTATCGGAAATCCGAATCAGGGATTTACCTCCTTTTTCAATCTCCACGGTGATCCTTGTGGCCCTGGCATCAATACTGTTCTCAACCAGTTCTTTCACCACGGATGCAGGACGCTGGACAACTTCTCCTGCAGCAATCTGATTGGACAATATTTCAGGTAGAATTCTAATTGGGGCCATTTGTCAGGTTCTGTCCTTTTTCAGATAATTTGGTTTCAGATAATTTGGTTTCAGATAATTTGGTTTCAGATAATTTGGTTTCAGTTTGCTTGAGGTTCAACTCTTTTCCTGGTTGACAAATCGCAGCAAAAATTCCGAATCCTTTGGGCTTAAATCAAATTGAAATGAGGCTTCATCCACCAGCCTGGCCAATTCAGCTGAAGTAACTTCTGGATTTTCTTTTCTTTTTTCGGAAATCCATTGGACCGCTTTTTTCAATGCCCCTCCCTGGGGCTGAACCGTTGTCATCATGACCTCCTTACAGGACTGGAAATTTTATTTTTAAATCAAGGGCACGTTCAAAACCAAACCCGGCCCGCAAAAGTGAAATTTCATCAAACCTGTTTGCCATCATCTGGATACCCATGGGAAGCCCGGTCGAAGAAAATCCAGCTGGCACGGAAATACCAGGGACTCCTGCCATATTGGCAGACAGGGTAAAAACATCACTCAAATACATGGTCAGGGGATCATCTGTGTTTTCCCCTATTTTAAAAGCCGGAGTGGGCGCCACAGGAGAAAGGATAAGATCGCATTTTTCAAATGCCTTTGAAAAATCTTCCATGATCAAGGTCCGAACCTGGGATGCCCTGCCGTAATATGCATCATAATACCCGGCTGAAAGTGCATAGGTCCCGATGATTATCCTGCGCTGGACTTCAGGACCAAAACCTTTGGATTTGGTTTTTTTATACATATCAATGAGATCTTCCGTTGATTTGTCCCTGAAACCGTATTTCACTCCATCAAACCTGGCAAGATTTGAACTGGCTTCACAGGGGGCAATGATGTAATAGGCAGCCACCACATACTTTGTATGGGGTAATGAAATATCCACGATTTCCACTCCAAGCCCTGTAAGAACTTTCTTGGCCTGGGCAAACATGGCCTCCACTTCAGGGTGGATACCTTCCATGTCAAGATACTCCCTGGGAATTCCAGCCTTCATTCCTTTGAGGGAATTGGTTTCAAATTGTGTAAGGGCCTGGGTAAAATCCGGCACATCCTTTTTAGCACTGGTGGAATCCATGGGGTCATTGCCGCAGATCAGGTTCATCATCATTGCAGCATCTGTCACATCCCTTGTTATGGGACCGATCTGATCCAGAGATGAGGCATAGGAGACAAGGCCGAACCTGGATACCCTGCCATAGGTGGGTTTCAATCCAACTACTCCGCAATGGGATGCGGGCTGGCGAATGGACCCGCCAGTGTCTGTTCCCAGGGCACCGCTGCAGAATTGGGCGGCCACAGCAGCTGCAGACCCACCGCTTGAACCTCCGGGAACATAATCATAATTCCAGGGATTTCTGGTAATTTTAAAGGAGGAATTTTCAGTGGAAGAGCCCATGGCAAATTCATCCAGATTGGTTTTCCCGATTAAAACAGCATTTTCCTGTTTTAATTTAACCACCACAGTGGCATCATATTGGGGAACAAAATTATCAAGAATCTTTGAACCACAAGTGGTTTTTATCCCTTTGGTACACAAAAGATCTTTCAAGGCAATGGGAATACCGGTAAAAGAGCCCTGGCTGCCTGCTGCAATCAGCTCATCTGCGGCCCTGGCCTGGGCCATGGCTGCATCCCTGTCCACGGTGAGAAACGCACCTATTTTACCATCATATAGGTCAATACGGTCCATTATGGCGGTGGTCAGTTCCCTGGAAGAAATTTTTCCCTGGGCCAGAAATTCTTTGGCCTTTGCTATGGTAAGTGTATATAAATCCATTCAGTTTTTTCCTTTTTGTAAACTCCGGACATCTAAATTAGGGAGAAATAAATACCAAATTAGCGCGCTATCGCGCGAGCTTTTAGGCATTATGCTGTTAGCTAAATCCTAATGGCTAAATGCAAATTCCTATATTATCAAATTATTTTACAACCCTTGGCACTGTGTAGAAGTCTTCGTCCCGTTCCGGCGCATTAGCCAGGGTTACTTCAGGACCTGGTGAAACCTTCAAATGGTCTTCCCTTAATACATTATTTATAAATGCAGCGCCTGAAGCCGGGGTAACTCCTTCCACATCAACGTCCTTTAGTTTATCAATATAGTCCAGGATATGACTCAGCTGTTCAGAAAGGCTTTCTTTTTGCTGGTCATCAATATCCAGCCTGGCAAGGTGGGCCATCTTTTCAATTTCATCCCGTGATATCTTCATGGTTATTCCTTATTTTTATCATGCCTCATATTCTCTATTGTATAATAATTATGTATGATCATATCAATTTTCTTGTTTTATAATCATACCATTAATTCTGGCCTGCTTTAATTTTTCAATAAATTGTTTTGCCTTTTCATGGGTTGCAAAAGAGCCGATCCGAACCCGGTACCAGTTGACACCATCTTTTTTCCCCATGGTCCTGTATGAAGAAAATCCTTTTCTCTCCAGAATGGCCATGTGGGTAACAGCATCTGAAAATGATTTGTAAGCAGCAATCTGGATTGTGTATACCCCTGCAGGCACTTTCTTGCCTGCAGGGGATTCACCACCCTTTTTCAGAGTTTTGTTTAATGCTGCCCTGTTTAGGGTGGCTGCTTTCCTGCTGGTTTTCAAGGGGATGAGAGACGTTTCAGGCTCCTTAATTTCCTCATGCTTGGCCAGGGTATAGCTGGGTTCTTTTTTAGGAATAATTTCATTTTGAATATTTTTTCTCCCTTTCACTTCCTGGAGGGCAGGTTTATTAAGGGCATCATAAAACTGAAGATCCATTTTCTCTCCAGGTTCACTGGAATTTCCAAATTCCCTGGCAATGGTTTGCAGACGTTCCTGGAAACTTATTGTATCAAAGGTCACAGGGGATGAGCCCCTGCCGACCATTATGCCCAGAACAAACATCCATCCACCAATAAACAGATAAACCGAATATTTTAAAATCCCCTTAAAGGACAGCATTTTTTTTACATTCTTTCCGGAGCTGTAACACCCAGAAGAGAAAGGCCGTTCCTGATTACTTTTTTGACCGCCAGGACAAGACCCAGCCTTGCTTTGGACAACTCTTTGTCTTCGGTTATAACCTTGTGTTTGTTATAATAGCCATGGAAAGCCGATGCAAGGGACATTAAATAGGTATATATCACATGGGGGTGAAGAGTTTTAGCACTTTTTTCAACCTGCTCTGTAAAGCCCGCAAGGATCTTGATTAATCCGATCTCTTCGGTAGCAGTCAGCAATTCAAGGTTTTCACAGGTTTTAAAATCAATTTCCTCAATCAGCCCTTGCTCCATAGCTTTTAAAAGAATACCCGTAATCCTGGCATGGACATATTGCACATAATAAACTGGATTGTCAGAATTTTTCTGTTTAGCCAGATCCAGATCAAAATCCAGACCGGAATCATAACTGCGGCTTAAAAACATGAATCTTGCCGCATCCTTTCCAACTTCATCGATTATGTCCTTTAAAGTCACAAACTCACCAGACCGTGTAGACATCTGAACGGGTTTGCCCTTTCTCAGCAGATTGACCAATTGTACCAGAATCACCTCAAATTGTTCACTTTTCCTGCCCGAGGCAACAACAGAGGCATCAATCCTTTTGATATAACCGTGGTGGTCAGCACCCCATACATCAATTACCCGGTGAAACCCCCGCTCATATTTTTCCCTGTGATAGGCAATATCAGAAGCAAAATAAGTGGTCAGCCCGTTGTTCCTTACAACCACCCTGTTTTTTTCATCCCCAAAATCCTTGGTTCTGAACCAAAGGGCCCCATCAGCTTCATAGATCAAATCTTTTGCCTTGAACTCATCAATGACGTTTTGCACCCTGCCTGAATCATAGAGGCTCTGTTCGCTGAACCATTGATCAAAAATGACACCAAACCCGGCCAAATCATCTTTAATACCACCCAGTATCTCTTGAGCTGCAAACCTGGCACATAATGGTATGGCAGTTTCTTCATCCTGGGTTGCAAAGTTTTTGCCCTCTTTATCCAATATTTTTTCAGCAAGATCCTTTATATAATCGCCTTTATAGCAATCATCGGGAAATGAAATCCCATGACCTTCCATTTCCCGAAGTCGCAGCCACACAGAGGTGCCAAGGGTCCGAATCTGCCGGCCCGAGTCATTTATATAATACTCCTTCTGAACATCAAACCCTGCAAAAGAAAGAATATTACCCACAGAATCGCCTACTGCAGCACCTCTCCCATGCCCCACATGAAGGGGACCTGTGGGGTTGGCACTGACAAATTCAACCTGAACCTTTTCCCCCTTACCCATGGTTGAAGCCCCAAATTCTGTATCCTGCTCAAGAATCTGTTCCACAAAAGGATGCCATGCTTTATTGGAAAGAAAAAAATTAATAAATCCAGGCCCTGCCACCTCTATTTTTTCAATATAATCTTTTTCAATATAATCCATGGATTCCATGGAAGAGATAAGAGCCTGGGCAATCTTTCCGGGAGCCATTTTCTGAATACCTGCAGATACCATGGCAAAATTGGTTGAAAAATCCCCCTGGGAAATATGCTTTGGCTGTTCTATTTCCATTTCAGGAATCTGATCAGAAGACAGCACTCCATTTTCAAAGGCATTCTGGGCAGCCTTGAAAACAATGTTTTTAATTTTAGTTTTCATATCTGGTTTAATTCTCGTGTTCAGAGGTGTCTTCCGGGGTAAATCTGGGGGTGTCATCTTCAGAATCAATTTCTTTCATTTCATCTTCTTTTGTATCACCGTCTTCTTCCAGAATGCTATCCAGCTCAACATCATCTTCTTCCAGATGGAATTCTTCCTCCGTGGGGAATGCTTCAATGTCATTATATTCAACAGTCAATTTTTCTTCTGCTTTGTCCTTAAAAAAACTGGTTGTCTTTTCAAAAAGTTTTTCAGCCATATCCCTGGCCGGAAAAAAACTTCTCCTTCTCATCAAAGTTATAAATTTTTCACACCCCTGTTCAGAAGCCTGGATCATTTCTTCCAGATCATACTCTTCTTCATGGAGCGGCATAACAACCCCGGGGTCGACCTCACTGTACTCAAGGAGGGTAAGTATACCGTCCTTAATATTCTTTTCAAACCTGATTTTCTGTTTCATTCATTCTCTCCTAATCTATATCATTAACCTAAAACTTCTTAATATAGCTCAACTATTCCCCCTGTCAATAAATTAAAAACTTAAGTTAGGTATTGACCTGGTCTGGACAAGGTGATATAAATCCCTGATCAAATTCGGAGGAGTGGCCGAGCGGCTGAAGGCGGCGGTCTTGAAAACCGTTAAGTGTCAAAGCTTCGTGGGTTCGAATCCTACCTCCTCCGCCAAAATTTGCGGAGAAATGGCCGAGTGGCTGAAGGCGCTCGCCTGCTAAGCGAGTATGGGTGTTATAGTCCATCGAGAGTTCGAATCTCTCTTTCTCCGCCATTACCTGAGAGTTCAGAGGTTGAAGCTAATCACTTCGACCTCTTTTTTTTAGTGGGATGGTGTTAACTTTGGTGTTAAAAACTTTTTTTTGAGCATTTTCCAAAATGTCTGCGGCCCTATTCTCTCCAACGACTAAACTTTTTAAATAAATGTCGGTCGTGGTCGCTCTTTTATGTCTTAATTCCCATCTTTATTACTTTAAAAGCATAAGCACTTGAAAAAGCAAGTACTATCACAAAAATCAGTGTGAATTATTCGGCGTAAATTAATTTGTCGTTTGCTATATTAACGATCTTGCGATTTGTTAAGGTCCTATTAATCAAATAGGAACAGATTGTGTAATGAGCCTTAACATGATCTTCTGTCCATACAAATTACGGGCGCATTCATATACGTGGATACTGGGGTGATGAAAATAGGCTAAAAAGATGGGCAAATTATTTTAATTCAAGTTCCCATAGATATTCCCTTCCAAAGTCTAAATCGCT
>JAOZST010000155.1:0-9075 GCA_029939535.1 Desulfobacteraceae bacterium
CAAAGTCAATGAGAAGTTCGGCCTTTCCCTCAATGACATCCAGGGGACTCATGCCGGTCAGCTCAGGCTTATAAAAGGTACCCCTTAAATGGCAGGCCCCCCGGTCAGAGACCCCATAGGCAAGGCCCACGCCCTTGAGTACCCTGGGGTCATAGCCAGCAGGTTCAAGTCCCTTGGCATGCACTGCAATGTCCTCCAGGTCCCATTTTTTGGCGGCATGTTTAATGCCCTGTGCCAGAACATCTCCAATGCCCTGTCTTTTGGCGATCATATGGATCAGTTTTTCTATGCCGTCCACGTCCCCGTAATCAATATCAAGCTCTATTTTGCCTCGTTTTGCAGCTTCAATGGCAAAGGCGCATAAATTGCCGGCAGTAATGGTATCCATCCCCAGTCTGTCGCACAATACATGGAAAAAAGCGATCTCTTCAATGCTATCAACCATGCAGAGCCCGCCAAAGGCATAGATGGTTTCATATTCCGGTCCTTCAAGGGTCATGCCTTTGTGGCGGCCCTTTAAAATGGTGGTCTGGCGGCCGCAGGCCATGAAGCATTTCAGGCAGCCCGTGGATTTAACATCACATTGGGTATGCAGGGCCTCGGCGCTTATATTTTCCCATTTATCAAAATATCCCTTGGACCAATATTGTGTGGGAAAAGCCTTGTTGGCATTCAATACCTTTACCATCTGGGATGTGCCCATGGATTTGTAGGCCGTGACAGCAGGATGTCCCTTACCCATTTCCGTAATATGTTTTACAAAGGATTTTAAAGCCTGTTCATCATGGTATTCTCTTTTTTCACTTCCCTGGAAGATTATGCCCTTTATCATTTTGGAGGCCATGACAGTTCCTGCGCCGGTCCGTCCTGCACAATGCCAGTTATCATTCTGGATAATACCGAAGCTGACATTGTTTTCAGATGCCGGTCCAATGGCCACAATCCCGGTTTTTTTAAATTGTTTGCCCTGTTTGTTTGATTTTTGGGTTCCTGATTTCTGGGTTTCTGGTTTTCCGTTTACAAATTTTTCTTCAATAAGGGCTTCGGTTTCAAAGGTGTCTTTTCCCCAGAGGTCTTCAGCATTGTTGAAAACTACTTTGCCCGGCTCTATGGAAAGAACCACAGGAGTTTTAGACTGACCGTTTATGACTATGGCATCATATCCTGCAGCATCAATGGCCTCGGGTACCTTGCCACCTGAATAGGATTCAGAGAAAAAACCAGTCAAAGGGGATTTTGTAAATATCCCATATCTGCTTGATCCCCAGACCCTGCTTCCTGCTGTGGGTCCTGTGCAAAAAATAAGATTGTTTTCCGGGGCCAGGGCAGGGATCTGGGGAGGATTATATTTATTGAGTAAATAAGCGCCCAGTCCTTTGACCCCTAAATATTTTTCAAAAATCTCTTCTTCAATTGCTTTTACTTCAAAGGACTGGCTGGTGATATCAATTGTCAATAATTTTCCATAAAAACCCTTCATTGGTTTCTCCTCAAGCTGTGCCCTCAATCTAATCTCTTAAGTTTAATCCTTCATTCAAACTCTTCATTCAAACTCTTAAGATTAGGCCTAAGATTAGGATTGACAGGCAATAATTAAAAAACTTTATCGTTAAAGTGACTTTAACATCATTTATAGCAGCTTTGTCAAGTTCAAAACAAAAAAAACATCCAGGGCTTTTCTTGATAAAGCGTTTTCAAATCAATTGTTTTTTTATGGAGTATTTAATTTATATCACCTTGATATAGCTGTATTGACTTGCTTGAGCAAATCAAAAGAAAATAAAAAAATCAAGTTAATTTACTTGACAACATATTTATTTTTGAATTATATAAAACATATTATTTAATTAAACGTTTAAGTTTTATTTAAAACTATTATTAATGGGGATTATTATGGGAACAGGAAAAAAATTCAGCACTGCTGAAATCCAGGCATTAAAAAAGGCTGATCAGGATCATTATCTTCATCCAACCTCAAGTTTCTGGGTTTTGCAGGAAAAGGGTGCCAAAATCATCGCCAAGGGCAAAGGCTGCAAAGTATGGGACGTGGAAGGCAAGGAATATTACGATGCTACAGCAGCCTTGTGGTATAGTTCTGTCGGCCATTGCAGGCCGGATCTGGCCGAAGTTGCCAAGGAACAATTGGACCAGCTTGAGAGCTATCACTCCTTTAATGAATTTGCAAATGTACCCGCAATCCAGCTGGCTGAAAAAGTCAGCAAAATGATTCCAGTTAAAGATGCCAGGATTTTTTTCACCTCCAGCGGATCTGAAAGTAATGATACCATTTTTAAAATGGTCAGGTTTTACTGGTTTTTGAAAAATCAGGACAGCAAAGATTTTATCATTACCCGGAACCGGGCCTATCATGGAGTATCCTGTGGTGCTGTCTGTGCAACAAGGCTTCCTGGTTTCCATGAAGGTTTTGAGCCTCTCCTGCCGGGTTTTGATCATATTGATCCTCCCTATTGCTATCAATGTCCCTGGGGAAAAAAGGTTGAATCTTGTGGCCTTGAATGTGCCCTTGCTTTGGAAGAAAAAATTACAGAACTGGGAAAGGAAAAGGTTGCGGCATTTGTTGCCGAACCTATTATTGGAACAGGCGGCATCATCATACCACCTGCTGGATATTTTGAAAAAATAAAACAAATCTGTGATGACAATGATGTTCTTTTTATTGCAGATGAGGTCATTAATGCCTTTGGAAGAACAGGAAAAATGTTTGGAATAGAACATTGGGAAGGGGTTGTTCCAGACATCATGACCATGGCAAAGGGCATTACCAGCGGATATGTCCAGCTGGGTGCCGTTGCATTGTCAGGTGAGATATTTGATACCCTGAAAACAAGAGAAAAGTTTTTACACGGATTCACCTATAGTGGCCATCCTCTTGCCTGCGCCGTTGGATTGAAAAATCTTGAGATTATTGAAAATGAAAATCTTACTGAGAATTCCGAGAAAATGGGCAGACTTTTGAAGGAAAAAATCCTGGCCCTGGACTTGGATGTTATAGGAGATGTGAGGGGTCAGGGTCTCATGGTTGGGGTGGAGCTTGTTAAAAATAAAGAAACCAAAGAAAAATATGACCCGCTTCTGGCACCTTCTGTTGTTGATGTTGCCTATGAAATGGGCCTGATCACAAGGCCGCTTATTGGAGATATTCTGCAGTTTTCTCCACCCATGGTCATTACTGAACCGGAAATTGATGATATCGTAAAAATTCTGGAAGCTGCCATTACCAAAGCGCTAAAAGACAGAGAATAAAAAAATCGGGAGTAATTACGTTAAGTATAATAGAATACCGCGGCAACTAAAAAGGCCCCATTGGAAACGCGCTGTTTCCAAAGGGGCCTTTTATTCCAAAGGGACCTTTTATATGTATAGATTTATTGCTGGATTTATACTATTCCCAGAGATCCTTCATACTCTTTAATGATTTTTTTCATTTCAAGGTCTGCGCCCTTGGGAAGAGCCAGGGGTTTATGGGTATCTAAAATCTGGTTTGCCTTTTCATAGGCCCTTGAGGTCAGATCTTTCCCCTTTGTCTGCTCCATCCATTTATCCCTGTTCCGCCTGTCAAACAAAGAAGACCGGGACATCTGTCTCATATGTTCAAAGGTGTGCTGTTTTGTTAGAAATTCACCGCCAGGACCTGCTTCATGAATAATGTCCAGGGCAATTGTTTCTTCATTTACTTCAATGCCTTTCATGACATGGAAAATATTATCAATAAGTTCACTGTCCATGATCAGTTTTGAAAAGTCAAAGGTAAGCCCGGAATCCAGACACCCGGCACCATATACAATATTGGCTCCTGACAAGGCACTGATAGTAGCAGTAAGGCCTGCTTCATAGGCAGCCTGGGCATCGGGAATTTTACTGTCGGAATGTCCTCCTCCCACCCAGGAGGGAAGATTATAAAATCTGGCCATTTTTGCCAGACCTGCACTGATAATTCCATATTCCGGAGCGCCCACTGCTGGTGTGGAAAATCGAAGATCCATGATGGTGCTGCAGCTGGCATAGGTGCAATGGGTCCCTTTTTTCGTAAGCTGGGCCAGGGCAATGGCACTCAGGACTTCGGCATTGTGCTGGACAATGGCGCCGGCAAGGGTTGCAGGGGCGGTTGCCCCGCTTAAAACCATGGAAATTGGAGCCACGCCAACCCCGGCTCTGGCAGATTCAATAATTACATCGCAGCAGCTCTGCACCAATTCCAGGGGACTTGTGGGGGTAACAAAGGATGTGATTATGGGTTTTTCCCTGAATTTGTCAGGTCCTCCCATACACACAGCTGCCATTTCAAAAATTTTCCTGGCATTTGCTCCGCTGTTGCAGCCCATGAAAATATGTTTGCTGGAGTTGGTCACCATGGCCTCAAAATTATGGATAGCCTGGGTCATGGCTGGTTTATCCAGAGATCCCATGGGCCTTTCCAAGAGTACAATCTGATCAAGATAATCAACAAGAAGGCTGGCCTTTCCCAGGGCTTTTTTGGATGCCCCCTGTATCAGCCTGGTTTCAGGATCAATCACCTTTATACATTCTCCAAAGGTGGAAAAACCCACATGACCCTGGGATATCTTATATCCGTGTTCTTGTTTTCTACCGTGGTAGGTTATATCTCCTGGAGCTGATTTAATACATTCTTCAATCAAATGACCAGGTATTTTAACAATGCCTGTATTTTCCTTTTGATTTATCTTTGCACCGCTGTCGTGAAATATTTCCAAAGCTTCTTCAGACTCAACCTTGACCCCGGTTTTTTCCAGCAGGTCGAGTGTTGCCTGGTGCAGAATGTTGATTTCATCATCTGTAAATATTGGCAGAGAAAATCCAGGGATGGTTTTATGCCCTGATTTTATTTTTTCCATAAGTCCTCGTAAAGTGGGGTCAGGCTTGACTTATTGTCGTTATTGGAGCAATAAGGCAAGCCTGACCCCGTTGGCTTTGTTTGACCGTCTGGTTGCTATGCGTTAAAATTCAGGTCTTGTTTTTTCGACCCCCAGATGACTTTCCGTCTCTTCCACAATGGCTTTTAGTTCAGCCCTGGCATCATCTGATAGAGGCGGAGGTGTATGTCTGGCAAGAATATGCTTAGCCTCTTCAATGGATCTGTCATAAATATTGGTGGATCCCTGGGCCTCCCATTTTTCCCTGACCCTTCTATCAATTAATTTGGGATGGGAAATGGATCTCATGTGTTCAAATGTTTCTTTCCGGGTAACAAAATCATTAAAGGATCCTACCTCTTTGATTGCATCAACTGAAAGTGTTTCATCTGTAACAGGGATACCATTTACGCAATAATTAATCATCCTGGCAAATTCATTGTCCATGACCAATTGTCCATAATCAAATGTAACGCCCATTTCCATCATTCCCAGACCATAAATCAGGTTGGCACCTGCCAACGCTGTGAGGAGTCCGGAAAGGGTCTTTTCATGACCAAGCTGGGCATCGGAAACTTTGCTGTCGCCCTATCCACCCGCAACAAAGGAGGGAAGGCTGTTAAACCTGGCCAGCCTTGCCACTGCAGCATTGATCATGGCACATTCCGGAGCACCAACCGTTGCAGTTGCAAAGCGCAGATCCATTGCCGTGGTGGAGCTGCCGTACATTATGGGTGCACCCTTGACTGTCAGCTGGCTTAAGGCCACTGAAGCCAGGAGTTCAGCATTATGATCAACCAGGGTTCCTGCAAGATGGATGGATGATGAAGCTCCTGCCATGGCCATGGTGATAATATTCACCATCATGCCTGCCTTGGCAGATTCCATTATAACCTCACAGGTATCCTGCACAAGCCTGAGAGGACTGACCGGGCAGGTATGAAAAGAGACAAGAGGTCTTTCCCGCAATGCCTGCTCTCCTCCGGCAACCACCTGGGCCATTTTCACGATCTGCCTGGCAAGGTACCCGCTGAAGGGCCCGATCATGACATGCTTGGTTGTGTTATTGAAAATGGCTTCAGCATTGTGGACCGGAGCTACTTCTGCCGGCACATTATGGGCACCCATGGCCCGGTTGTAAACAGAGATTTCACTTAGGAAATCACCCAGTTTGGCTGACATGCCAACATCCATTTTAGTGGGTGCCCTAAGTTCACCTGTATCCAGGTCATTAAGTTGGATTCCTTCACCAAAATTGGTAAATCCCACCCGATTGTTTTCAACAACAAAATCGTCTTCTGGCCTGCGTCCAGCCATGACGAATTTCGGGGGTGCTGATCGAAGTGTGTCTTCAATTATATATGGCGGCAGTTTGACAATTTTTGTTTTTTTGTCAATTTTAGCACCATTGGCATGAAAAATTTCCAAAGCATCTTCATCTTCAACAAAGATGCCTGTTTTTTCCAGGACTTCCAGGGTTGCCAGATGGATCTCATAGAGTTCATCATCTGTAAGGGTGTTTAAACTGAACCCTCCGCTTCCCAGTTTCCCTGCGTGGATATTTCGTCTCACAAAAAAACCTCCTCCTTCTTAAGGGGGTCATAAGGGGGTCAAGCCTGACCCCGATTCGCTGACCCCGGTTCGTTTCGGTTCGTTTGATGACCCCCGTTTTGTTATTATTTATTGTGCATGATTGCATCCTGCTGCTTTTTGGTTAATCCCTGGAGAATCCGGTCCAGCACAACTGCAATGAACAATATGCCCAGGCCGGATTCTATTCCTACCCCCAGGTCAATACGCTGGATACTGTATAAAATTTTGGACCCAAGGCCTCCAGCCCCGATCATGGCGGCAACCACAACCATGGACAGGGCCATCATTACCGTTTGATTCACTCCGGTCATGATGCTGGGAATGGCCAGGGGAAGCTGGATCTTAAGCAGCAGCTGTACAGGTGTGCACCCAAAGGCAATTCCAGCTTCAGTCACTTCATGGTCAACCTGCTGTATTCCCAGACTTGTCAGTCTTACCATGGGAGGAAGAGCAAAAATTACCGTTGCAATAATACCTGGTACATTGCCAATCCCGAAAAACATGATTGCAGGAATCAAATATACAAAACTGGGGATGGTCTGCATACCATCCAGGATGGGTTTGAGCACCATGTCAAATTTAGGACTTTTTGCGGCCAGGATACCCATGGGAAGTCCAAATAAAACAGATATGAAAACAGCTGTCATGACCAGGGCCATGGTGCTCATTCCGATGATCCAAAGATCCATGGCTCCCAGGCCAAAGAGACAGGCAGCCGTAATGATGGCCACCTTGCGGCCGGCAACAAGTCCTCCGATTATGGTAAGGCATATCAGGGTAATGGGCCAGGGTACCCAGACAAAAAAACTGTCCAGTTGAACCAGAAGGAATTCAACTACCACTTTAATGGAGTCAAAAACCGATGAAAAATTTTCTGTCAGCCAGTTAACAAAAACTTCCACCCACTGGCCCAGGGGGATTCGTATGGGAAAATTCATGACGGCACTCCTTAAAATTTAAGCTGTCTGTAAAGACATCAATATGGTTTCCCTGGGAATAACCCCCTGGATTTTACCCTGGTCATCATTGACCACAATTGGAACTTTGGTGTCTGCAGCTTTGTTCAGCAGTGATTCCAGGAATATGTCGCCTGAAACACTGACCGTTGGATAATAGGTAGGGCGATTTTCCTGGGGGATGTCTTCAATGGATTTGGAAAACCCGTTTGAGGCAATAAAGTTGAAATAGTCAACAGTTTCCCGTACCTGCTGGTTTTCATCCACCAAAAAAGCATAACGAAGATAGTGCTCATTCATTTTGTTTGTCAGCTCCTCATTGGTGCAGCCAATGGGCAATATCCAGTTATCAGGTTTTTGCATGATATCCCGGGCTGTGATGAATTTGGTCTTGGGAAGGTCCTTTACAAACTCTTCCACATACCCCTTGGCCGGGTTAAGAACAATTTCAGCCGGGGTTCCCTGCTGTACAATGGCACCATCTTTCATGATGGCAATATGGTTGGCTATTCTCAAGGCTTCGTGGAGATCATGAGTAACAAAGACAATGGTTTTTTTAACTTTCTTGATTAATTTTACAAACTCATCCTGCATCTGCCGTTTAATTAAAGGGTCCAGCGCTGAAAAGGCTTCGTCCATGAGCAGGATTTCCGGATTTGTGGCCAGAGCCCTGGCAAGTCCCACCCTTTGCTGCATGCCACCGCTCAATTCATAGGGGTAAGATTTTTCCCATCCTTTCAGCCCCACAAGTTCCAGGGCCTCATAGGCTCTTTTTTCTCGTTCTTTTTTATCCACACCCTGTACTTCCAGACCCAGGGCAGCGTTATTTACAAGTTTCCTATGGGGCAGCAGGGCAAAATGCTGAAAAACCATGCCTGTTTTCTGCCGCCGTATATTTCTTAATTCCAGGTCGGATAAAGAAGTGACATCCTGGTCGTCGATATAAACTTTTCCCGCGCTGGGTTCATGGAGACGGTTGATGCATCGAAGCAAGGTTGATTTCCCGCTTCCGGAAAGTCCCATGAGACAGAAAATTTCTCCTTGGGAAACCTGGAATGAGGCCTTCTGGGTTCCCACTACACAGCCTGTCTTTTCAAGGCGCTCAACCTTGTTCATCCCTTTATACAGGTCCCAGTTTTTAATGATCTCTTCAGATCTGGAACCAAATACTTTCCAAACATCTTCACATTTTATCTTTGGGCTAGAATCATAAGCCATGGAAATCCTTTCCTATAGAAGTTTGATTGATACGTAAAAGCCAAATGAAAATGCCATGGTTCATATTAATAAATTATATTATTATGAACCATGACCTGGGAATTTTACTGGGCGTTTTTAAGCCAGGCATTTACAATTTCAGGATTTTCATCAACCCATTTTTTTGCCGCATCTGCAGCACTTAATTTAGGTTTGTCCGGAAGGTCAGTAACCATGGCAATGAGTTTATTAACTTCTTGAATGGGGATTGACCAATTTTTCAAGAAGTTATAGGCTTTTGGAAGTCTTGTCTTCAGTCTTTTGCTTATTCCCACCCATACATTTGTGGTTGTGAAACCGCAGGTGATTTTACTCTGGTCAGGCTTGCCCTGGACAAATTTCCACTCAGCATCATTGTATGGGGGTTCTTCAAGTTT
>JAOZST010000029.1:0-28005 GCA_029939535.1 Desulfobacteraceae bacterium
TCATCTTCCAGCATATCTGCTGCATAACCTGTCTGTTCGGCAATAATCTCTTTGACCTTTGCCACTGGAAGGGCAGCCGGTTCCAAAGGAGACTGGGGTGCCAAAGCAGAATCAGGAGCCGAGGTTGAGACAGATGCAACAGAAGGAGCTGAAGCCATGACCGGAATATGGACCGGGACAGGGGCTGGTTCAGGAGTCTGTATTTTCTTTTCCGGTTTCAAAGGTCCTGTTTCCTGATCCCCTGCCACTACGCACAGGGTGTTATCAATTATTCTTATTTCAGGTTTCTGGGAGCCAGTGATCTTTCTAAGCCACTTATGATAAACAATATTTCCCTTTACTGGATTTTCCTCCATCCTTTTCAAAAATACAAAGGCACAATGGGATCCAAATCCAGCTGAAAGATGAAGGCCGTATTCAGAATCAATATTTCCCTGGCCGGAAAAATTCAATTTTCTGAAATGGGAGGGAATCTTCTTGAGATTGGCAATGGGTGGCGCCTTTCGCTTCTGCAGGGCCTTGACCAGAACCACGTCTTCTATGGCAGCTCCCAGGGTATGGCCGGTAAAACCCTTGGTATTAGAAATGCAGATCTTGTTCAGATAATCTGAAAAGGTAGTTTCCAGGGCTGTCACTTCGGCATCTGCACTGCCTCCCCGGGCCGGGGTATAGGTTTCATGGGACATGAACAGCAGCTTGTCTGCATACTCTTCTTTCCTCAGTCCTGTCTGTTTTTCCACCTTGGTTATGAACTTTTTCATCTCACTGGCCATGTGGCGCACATCAATATTATAGGTGTGATAGGCTGAATTGGAAATATGGGTCCCAAGAATCTCGCACTGGCCGTTCATGCCGCGTTTGCCAGCGCTGGCCCGGTCTTCAATGACCAGACCCACGGCTCCTGAGCCCAGGATAGTTCCATTTCGGTCCTCATCAAAGGGCTTTGCAGCCTCGGACACCCGTTTTTTGATAGTTGCAGCCCCCAGGGCCAGGAATCCTGAGCCAACCCACTGGCTTTGTTTTGGAGAGGTGGCGTTTTCACCCCCGACCACCAGGACCCGCTTGCAACGTCCCACCCGAATCCAGTCCTCGGCAATGCCCATGGCAAGGGTTGTGGAGGCACAGGCTGAAGAGACCAGGGTATTGGGTCCCTTGGCCTTTATAATCTTGGCCAGATGGGCAGATCCCAGGGGACAGGCATTGGCCAGAAAATTTCTGTCAAACTTGTATGTATCAACATCTTTGTTTTTCCTGGACTTTGCCTTAAAAAACCATTCAGTTAATTCTTCCTTGATGGGAAGATCTGTGATTTTTTCCATGAGAAAATAATAGACCTTCTCAAACTCCTCATAGGGTTTGAGAAACATTTTCTCATAAAAATATCTCTCAAGCTCAACCATCAAAGTTTCTCCGTTGGGCCAGAGAGAGGTGATAATAACACCTGTTTCCTCCTGCATTTCCTCGGGCAGGGCAAAACCGTCCGGTATCATGGTCTTACCGTCTTTAACTTTCTTATACTGCATGACCAGGGGAATATTGGCATCTTTGAGGGCTTCGATGCCGGCGGCAATGCCCAATGCCATGGCCACATCATACTGCTCCTTGATACCGTATTCATCGGTAAGATCAAAATATCCCAGCTGGCCGGCCAGATGGATCACATCCTCTGTTTTGGTAATCTGGACAAAACGGGCATTGCCGTCCGGCTGTTTAAAAAGCTTGGTTATATTTTTATCTGTAAATTTTTCCATGACCTCTGAAGGCAGAGGTTCGATAAAATTCTTACCATTTAGAATGGAATCAAAATTATCTTTGGCAAAAACATGACGGGCCTTGCCAGGCAGCCCCACTGAGACCCCTGAGATCAGGATTCCCTGGGTGTTAAAATTAAAACGCTCCATGGCATCAACAGCGGAATTACGCTTCTGGTGCTGAAATTCCTTGTAAAGTATCCTGTCTATCAGTGTCTGGTTGTTTTTTTTAAATGTATCAAAATCTTCTGACATTTCTATTTTTGGCAACTCCTCTTTTGCAAAGGTTTCAGGCATATCAAGCTTTTCTGGCTCGGGCCGGACAATGGTCTTGGGTTCAAACAGGCTGCTGCAGGAGATCAAATACTGGCGCAGAGCTTCAAAGGATTTAACCTCCCCGACCCTGGCATCCACGGACACAGCCGTTCCAAACTCACCCACATTGATGTTTTTCAAAAGATTAACCAATAGCCTGGAGGGTCCTATTTCAATAAAATGGGTCCTGCCGGAAACATAGACATTTTCAATGGATTTAATAAATTCAACCGGAGAAACAATCTGTTTTGCCAGCAGGTCTTTTACCTCATCATGCCGTTCAGGGTAAGGCTGGGCAAGGGTATTGGAAATGATCTTTCCAAACCGGGTCTGGTTGAACTGAATTGTATCAAGATAGGTTCTCAATTCTTCTGAAGCCTCTTTAAGCAGAGGTGTATGAAAGGCACCTGTCAGGTTTAGTTTCTTGTAAACCGCTCCCTGCTGGTTCAGGTAAAGGCAGAATTTTTCAATATCCTCTGCCCTGCCTGACACGGCAGTCTGTTTTTCACTATTCTTATTGGTAATATAAATATTTGAAACAAAGGATTTTCTAATAAGGCTGGCGGTTTCTTTTTCATTTTTAAAGACCACCATGATCTTGCCGGGTTCCCTGAGTGTACTTTCATACATAAGATCCGAGCGTTTTATGATGAGTTTCATGGCATCCTCAAATCCCAGCATGCCGGAACAGAAAAGAGCTGTGTATTCTCCAACACTGTGGCCGATGAAATAATCCGGGGAAAACCCTTCCATGGCCAGGCGGCTGCAGATGGCTGCAGAGGAAAGAAAAACCGCGGCCTGGGTATTCTGGGTGGAATTCAGTTGTTCATCTTCATTGAACATCATCTCAAGCAGGGAATATCCCCTCTGTTCCATGAATATGGCTTCACCTTTTTCCAGTACAGAACGGATATGGGGATCAGCCTCAAACAACTCCTTCATCATGCCTGGTCTCTGGGCTCCCTGACCTGAAAGCAAAGCCACCATACGAAGTTTTTTCCCTTTCTGATCGGCAGAATAAGAATAATCTCCCACCATAAGGTCATCTCCTGAAACAGCCTTGAATTCAGCTTCAATCATAGGCTTTTGGCCGGATTCTTGACCAGACTGTACCCGATCAGATTGGACCTGATCAGATTGGACCCGATCAGATTGGACCTGATCAGATTGGACTTGATCAGATTGGACTTGGCCAGATTCCAGCTGGGCTGACAATTGGTAGTCTGATTCAAGAACCCGGGGCAGGCAGCTTATGATGAGATGTCCGTGGTTTCCACCTATGCCGTTTACATTGGATGCAAAGCGAAAGGTCTGTCCAGGCTTTCTGGACACCAGATCTGTGGCTGGTTTCAAAATTTCCCCTTCTTTAACTGTGGAATATTCTTTATCATGGTTGAAATTGGGAAGGATTTTCCCCTTACTGCTCATGAGCAATAGCTTGGCCATGGCTACAGCTGGATTGGCTGCCTTGAAATACCCGAACTGGGGTTTAATATTTCCATAATTCATTTCATGGCTGAAACTGGCCTGGACCACCTGTTTTTCAACGATATCCCCAAAAATATTGGAAAAGGCGAAAAGATCCAGATGACGGATCTCTGATTTCCTGATCCCGGTTTTTTGGTAAGCCTCATCAATGACAGAAACAAAGGTTTTTTCCGACGGTGCAAGAAGGTGGTCAGGAACGCTGGATCGCACCACGCATTGGTTTATCTCACCCAGGATCTCCATGCCTGCTTCCCTGGCTTTTTTATAGGTGGTCATGACATGGATGGCAGCGCCCTCCCCCATGACATAGCCATCTGCCCTGGAATCAAAATAATTACAGTCTGACTCGGATAAAAGCCCCAGGCGCTTAAATGCCATGAGTACAGCTGGATAAAGGTTGCAGTCCACACCCCCGGCCAGAACAAAATCCAGATCCTTTTGTTTCAGGTTCCGGGTTGCATTGAGTATGGCAATGGTAGAGGATGCACACGAGGCATCCAATACATAATTGGCACCATTGAGCCCGAAATAATTGGCAATACGCCCGGAAATAATATTGGACAACAATCCTGGAGTAGTATCTTCATTGTTTTCCGGGATCTTTGCACAAATTGCATCCACCAGTTGATGGCCAAGGTTATCTGCCAGTTGAGCATCCAGGCCGGCACAATTTTTAATTAAATCACCAATAAAATTTTTCCGCACCCGTATAATATTTTTGCTCTGGCGTTCTCCGGCAATGGTTCCCAGAATAACCCCGGTCCTGGCAGCAGCTCCTTCCTGATCCAGCAGGCCGCATGACTCAAGGGCCTCACTGGCAGCTTCCAGGCCGAAAAGCTGTCCCCTTTCAATGGATTTAACCATATTGGGGGGCATCCTGTATTTAAGATTGTTGAATTGATAATCCTTTACAATACCTGCCTTAATCCTGGGCAGCCGGTAAAAGGATTTTTTGTCCAGGGCTGCATAGGCATCATTGTCAAAGTGTTCTTCTGGCAATGGAGAAAGCTGTTTTTCCCCTGAACATAATTTTTCCCAGAATTCTTGGGTATTTCTGGCACCGGGCAGAAACACCCCAAGGCCGGCCACCACAATCCTGTCATCATTGAAGTCATAGGATATATCCGTGAAGATATCCCTGGCCATGGGAACATAGTTCTCTGTCATCTCTTCCACAACCATGTGGTAGTTTATTCCCCCGAAACCATAGGAGGAAACAGCTGCTTTGCGTGTATTGCCGGGAGCAGGCTCCCAGGGTTTTGAATCTTTCAGGATAAAAAGGGAGGAATCGCCCAGATCATGGTCCTTGGACAGGGTTTCAAACTGCCCGTTGGGGGGCAGCACGCCTTTATTTACAGCCAGAAGGGCTTTTAACAAACCCGCAGACCCGGCACACCCCAGAAGGTGACCGATCTGGGACTTGATGGACGATACCCCTGCATTGGATTTATTGTACAGGGTGTTCAGGGTGCCCAGTTCAGCCTGATCCCCCACAATGGTGGATGTGCCGTGGGCTTCTATGAAACCGATGTCCTCGGGATGGATATCCGGTCGGATATTTTCAAAACATCGTTCCAGACTCATGGCCTGGCCCTTGGGATTGGGGGCTGCAATGGCCTTGCCCCTGCCGTCTGAACTGGCTCCAATGGCATTGATGATCCCCAGGATTTTATTATTATCCCGGATGGCGTCCTTCATTCGTTTCAAAACAAAGACTACAGAGCCTTCGCCCAGGATAAAACCATCGGCACGGCCGTCAAAGGGATAGGAGCCCCTGGCTGACAAAGTGCCCATTTTGGCAAAACCAATAAAAGATTCAGGTGCCAGATGGGTATTTACCCCGCCCACGATGACCTGGTCATGGTCTCCGGACAAAAGCTCTCCCACAGCATTATCTATGGCAGTTACAGAGGAAGCACAGGCAGCGTCAACAATATAGTTGGTGCCCCTGACACCCAGGTGCCGGGCAATCCTGGAGGCTTCAATATTCAAAAGGATTCCGTGGACAGGATCATAACCCTTGTTTTCCCCTTCTATTCCCTCCTGCAGAGCCTGCTTTACCTTTTCTTTTTCATCATCGGCCAGGTCAGCATATCCAGGGGTTTTTTCCATCATGGAAACCAGTTCTGGATACCAGTATTTCAACTGGAGATCATTTCCCAGTTCATTGGAAAGACAGGTGGCTATGATGACTGCTGTTCTCTGGGGATCTTCACATATAAGCCTATCATCTTCACCCAGAAGCCCGGCATTTTCAACTGCTTTATAGGCGGTCTGCAATACCATTTTCTGGCTCCGGGAAAGGCGTTTATCCTTGCCCTCTGCATAGCCAAACCGTTGCACATCAAACTCGAAATCATCCACATGGCCTGCCAGGGTTGTATAAGTTTTGTCCTGCGCCTTCCTGTCCGGGTCATAATATAAATTCCTGTCAAAACGATCCTCGGGCATCTCCTGGATTGAATATTTTTTATTCAGGATATTCTCCCAGAGCATTTCAGGAGTATCTGCATGGGGAAGGGTACACCCCATTCCCACAACGGCAATCTCGTCTTTGATCCTGTTTCTAGGGCTGGAAAAAATCTCCAGCTGGTTTACATGTTTAAACAGCCTGGATTTATCGTTAAAATACTGGTCATGGATCTCTTTGATGCTGACGGAATTCTTAAAAAAGGCCAGGCTGTCGCCCACAAGAAAATTTCCTTTTTCCCTGTGCTCGTCATCTTCATACCAGGTATAATTCTCAGGGCCTGGGTTTTCAAAATCCGGCAAAAATCCTTTGGCACCAATAAGCAGAGACCCGATATTTCGTTTTTCAAAGGAGCGTTTTCTCTGGCCCAGGCTTTCATTGTTCAGGATCATCTGGGCTTCGTGTTCTGCCATCATCCTGGCAAACTGGGTGGGTGCAGTTCTGGATGCCAGGCCCAGACTTTTGCCGATGACCACGGTTTCATCTTTTTCAATTATAATGTCCTGGTATTGTTTTTTTACGCTATGGGTATCAACAATCTCATTGGAAAACAAATATGCCGTTCCAACCTGGAGGCCTATTTTAGCTCCTTTGGCAGCCAGGAACGAGGCCATGCCTGAAATAAAAAAAGAAGCAAAATTTGTGGTTATACCACCGGCAAAAACCAGGTAGAGGTCGGACAGATCCTGGGATTTATTCATTAATTTTGTGATGGCAGCTTCCCATAACACCATGCTGGTGAGGGAGCCCACATGGCCTCCAGCTTCTCCACCTTCAAATATAAACCTGCGGCACCCGTTATCAAGGGCATTTTCCATCATGGAGACTGATGGAGTGTGCAAATAGGTTTTTGTGCCTGCCTTTTCCAATTCCACCACCTGGGAGGGAATCCCCCCGGCAAACAGGGCATAAGGCACCTTATATTTTTTAACCATGTCCAGATGCTTGTGTACTGCCGGGTTAAATGCTTCAATACCCACAAGGCCGGCACCAAAATTAGCCAGTTTGCCTGCACCGTCCTTGAGCATATCATCGGCCAGGGATTCAGGCAGACTTCCCACGGCAAGAAAGGGCAGAGCACCCTGGTCCAGGACTTTGGCTGCAAATTCCGGATTATCTGAAATATTGGCCATGGGTCCCTGGATCAAAGGGAATTTAGTTTCCTGATCCTTTGCAAAATCTGAATTCGGGACAACAGGATCATGCTGATCAATAAAATCAAGGTTCTCTCCAATGGAGGTGAAAAATGAAGAAATCATGATTTCAAGGGATGAAGTTTCCCTTGCAAACTCCTTGGCAAAGACTCCGTCCTGGCCCAGATAAAAAAGGGATTGGATAAATGCTGCATCAGGATTATCCAGGGCAGTATAATTATCAATTATGGCCTGGTAGAGTTTTTTATCACCGTCAGCTGTTTCAGAAACCAGAACAGCCTCCTGTTTAAGATCTTTGACAATTTTGGTTCCCAATTTTGCAAATACCCGGAAAACCTCTTTATCCTGGAAAATAATTTCAGTGGAATCCCCTTCGTCAAGACCTGCAAGAAGTTTCTTGAAATTGTCTGAAACCGGAGCCTCATCCGCCAGAAGCATCTGGCTGTCCATTACAAGGCCTGATACCCCGGCTGCAAGCATACCGGCAGCTGTATATTTACCCACGCCTCCATGGATAAAAACAGGTAAATTATTATTTTTCAGATACCATTGCATGAGGATAAAGGAAGGGTATTTTGAAACTTTTCCAGCAGCTTCATTTCCCTTGAGTACCAGGGCATGGGGATTAATCTCTTTGATTTTTTCAATCAGATTAATATCTTTGATTTCAAGAATGATTTTTGTGTCACCAAATTCAGAAAAATCAGCAGCCTTGTCTTCTTTGCAGAGGGGGGTAACTAAAAGATCAAGGTTAACAATATTTTCATTTTTCAGGGCAGCAATGGTTTCATGATCATGGGTAGAAAACCGCAGGCCAAAACTCAGGTTTTCCAGGGAAAGCACCAGGGCCTTTTCAAGGATGTCTTCAGTGCTTAAAAATTCCGTGTCAAAGACTGGAAGTGCACCAGACTGATAAATGGCATGAAAATAACTGACATCAAATACCTTGACAGGCGTATAAATCATCAAAGGCAGTCTTGAATTCAGTATTCTTGTTATCATAAATATATCTCCGTATATTGTTTTAGGAATCATTTTTCTCTGGCTGTCAGCCGTTGAAAAATCTTTGTCTCAAACCCTTTTACTATTCAAAGAGTATGCCAATCCTGATTTTTTTTTAACAGCTTGAAATTAAAAGATTTTAAGGAAATATCACTTTCCTGTTTTGACTAATTTCTAATTTTACTTGCATTTTATGTACACGCGCTGTACAAAATTGTACAAAAATTTAAATTAGCGCGCTATCGCGCGAACTTTTAGCCATTAGCTGTTGGCTGTTAGCCGAATAGCTAACGGCTGAATGCAAATTCCAATACTATTAAATTCAACACAATGGGAAATCCTATGGAAAAAATAAAACTGGCGCCGGAAGAAAGACAATTCTTCAAGACCGTTTATAATGCGGCCTTTGCCAACCCCTTCAGCGAATTGAGGGAAAGGCTGGATCAAAAAATTGCCGGTCTGTTTCCTTCTGCCACCCGGAGGGAAAGCAAGGATAAAGGCGTCAGGGAAGTGGATCTCAGACTGAAAAAGCTGGAAACAGAAAACAAGGGCAATATCAATGACTACCAGGATGAAGACCGGAAAATCCTGCAGGTAGTATATCTATTTGATGTTTTCCATAAATTCCGGGATAGATTTGACCAGCTCATCAAAGACCAGATCAAGGCCCAGAATACCCCGGTAAAAGTAACCTTTGTTGAGGATGCAAGAACAATGATGCTTCAAAAGGGTTTTGATATCCAAACTTTTTACCATTATTTTGCCCTGTCCTACCAGCTGCGGCGGGCATTTTATTTTATTTCCCACTCCCTTGTGGGCAGCAGCCCCTGTATGCAGAGTCTGAAAAAGCATTTATGGTACAATGTATTCACCTATAATATAGAGTTATACGACAATGTTTTATGGGACAGGATGGAAGATTTTTCAACCCTGCTTCTAGGGGAGACAGGTACTGGAAAGGGAACCGCTGCTCAGGCCATTGGGCGAAGCGGTTATATCCCCTTTGATGAAAAAAAAGGATGTTTTGTTGAAAGTTTTACCCAGGCTTTTTCCTCTTTGAATCTTTCCCAATACCCTGAGACCCTCCTGGAATCGGAACTCTTCGGCCATACAAAAGGAGCATTTACCGGTGCAATTGAAGACTACCAGGGGGTGTTTAACAGGTGCAGCCCCCACGGGTCCATATTGCTGGATGAAATCGGAGAGATCCCGAACCATGTTCAGATCAAACTTTTACGGGTCCTCCAGGAAAGAAGCTTTTCCCCTGTGGGCACCCATACCATATCCCGGTTTAATGGCCGGGTCATTGCCGCTACCAACCGTCCCAGGGAAGAGATTATGGGAGGCAAAATCTTCAGGGATGATTTTTATTATCGGTTATGCTCAGATATCATAGAGGTTCCGCCTCTGAGAACCCGCATACAAGAATCTTCTTCAGAGCTGGATGACCTTTTAAATTTTTCCATCCACCGCATGACCGGCATGCATTCAAAAAAATTGATTGAAAAAGTAAAAAGAATTATTGACCGCAGGCTGGGAAAGAATTATCAATGGCCAGGAAATGTCAGGGAGTTGGAGCAATGCGTAAGAAGCGTGCTGCTTCGCAGGGATTACAAAGGCAAAGACACTAAAAAAACAGAAGAGTTATCCCTTTTAAAGATCCTTCAGCAGGGCCTGGAAGAAAAGACCATTACAGTACCAGATCTTGTGGCTGGATACTGCAGACTGCTTTATGACTCCCTTGGCACCTATGAAAAAGTGGCCCGGAAAACAGGGCTGGACCGGCGAACCATTAAAAAATATATTGTCAACCAGAAAACGAATCAGAAAAAAGGATAAAAAACAGATGCTTTATTTTTTACCCTCTCCCCTCAAAGGTATTTTGTCCCTCCTTCTCTATACGCTGAACACCATAATTTTAAGCACCCCTTTGATCATTCTGACTATTTTCAAATTTATAATCCCCCTGGCACCTGTCATTGTGATCATAGACAAGGCCCTTATTAACATTGCCACCCTGTGGATCAGCATAAATTCATTGAACAATAAATTATTCTGCAAAATTGAATGGGATATCCGGGGCCTGGGAAAATTAAAAAAAAAAGACTGGTATCTGGTCATGTCCAACCACCAGTCCTGGGTAGATATCCTGGTGCTGCAAAAGGTATTAAACCGTAAAATTCCCATGCTGAAATTTTTTTTAAAAAAAGAACTGATCTGGGTTCCTTTTCTAGGCCTTGCCTGGTGGGCAATGGATTTTCCATTCATGAAACGGTATTCAAAAAAAACCCTTGAACAAAAGCCCCATTTACGGGGCAAAGACCTTGAAAATACAAAAAAAGCCTGTGAAAGATTCAAGCACACACCCATATCAATCATGAATTTTGTGGAAGGAACAAGATTTACACCCCAAAAAAAAAAGGTTCAGGGATCAAGTTTTGATAACCTGCTGGACCCAAAAGCCGGGGGCATTGCGTTTGTTATTGGCTCCATGGGAGAGTATCTCCATAAAATCATTGATGTCACCATTGTATACCCGGGCACCCCGCCCAGCTTCTGGGATTTTATCTCCGGCAAGGCCAGGAAAATTATTATTGATTTTGAGGTATTGGAGATGAGCCAGACATTAAAAGGGGATTATTTCAATGATAAGGAACACAGGGCTGTATTCTGTGAATGGCTCAACCAGATATGGAAAAAAAAGGATAAAAAGATAAGCCGGCTGCAGACTTTAGTTTAAATATTTTGAATCTGCATCTCGTGAACTATGCTGTTTTCAGAATCCTCTGATGGGCGAATCACTTCCATCACCCTTGCATGTCGGATAACCTGCTCCACTATCATCTCGCTGTGCTTTCCAGAGATAACGGTTGCCGTTTGAATCTCCCCATCCACGGTTACAACTGCCTTGCCTGGATTTTCTTTGGCCCATTTAACAAGATTATTCTTTTCATGGAACAGTTCACCAAGTTTTTTAGCCAGAAAATCAATGTTCTTATCCGTTTTTTCTATTGCCTCTTCAATGGCCTCACTCTTTTCAAAACATTGATCCAGAATTTTCTCCGCATTATCGGCATTGATCTTTAGTTGTTCCAAATGCTGGCTCAAGTTTTCCGAGGAATCCGAGGAAGAGGTGTCATTGTTATCAGTTTTTAACTGGATTTGTCTCTGCTCAATCTGGGACCTGTCCTGAATTTGGGCAAGTTTGGAGATCTTCTGCTGAAACACCTGGTCCTGCTCTTTTAGTTTTTCTTTTTTCTCCTTATGATCCTGGATTTTTTCTTTCAGCTTGTTGGCCATGGTTTTATTTTTTTCAAGCTCTTTTTCGGTAAATATGTCATACCCCACCTTGATCATATTGGGTGCGGCCATTTCAGTCCCAATATTTCTGGCATTGACACCCATTTTAGCAGTCACCCTGGATGAAATAAGCCCGCCGTTTTCAATGGAGCATGACCCTGAACTTTCAATGTCTGAATCAACAATCTCGGTTGCCGCATGGACATTGCCCATGCAGATGATCTCTGACTTGTGTATAAACTTGGCAAAGACATTTCCCCTGGCATATATTTTACCCTCATTAATACCGCCTGCAACCACCAGATCCCCCTGTGCTTCAACAATCCCGCCGTCCAGTTCAATGGTTTTAATATCATTGCCCCGCACCCTGAACCCGGATTTAATACAGCCCTTGATATTCACATTGCCGTCATAATCAACATGGCCAGTCTCATAATCCACATCACCACTGGTTGTATACTCTTCATGGACAAAAATCACACCTGACAGAGTATATTTTGGATATCCCCGTACTGCTGCCAGAACCTTAAGGCCATCCTCGGACAGTTTTGCACCTTTCCCTAATCGCAAAGGGATATCATTGCCGGCCAGGGCCTCCACCTCTTCCCCGTAAATATTCTGTCCACACCTGGATTTCACCATGGGAGTTTTTTCCGCCAGAACTGTTCCTTTGTCCACAAGGGGGATCTCCCCTCGCTGCTTGAAATCAATATTCCCGTCTGAATCAAGACCACCAGCCTTGAGATAATCAGTATTAAAAAAAAACTCAAGTTTTGCATCCTGCCCCTGGATAAGCTTAGTTCCCTGGGCCACTCTAAATGACTGGGTTTTAAAGCCCGATGATCTGATAAAACCATTCAACATTTCATCCACAACAATGCCATTCACAATATTTTTTTCAAACAGGGCTTCCTTAATATCAGAGGCCGTAAGATTGTCATTAAAATGATCTGTTTTTGAAATAAAAGCAGCCATAAAATCACTGGAAACCTGTAGTTTGATACCGCCAGTTATTATTTCAGGTTCAAGCAGGTCGCTGTTCTCTTTTTTAATTTCAACTTTTTTGGGTGGGTTTGGTTCCAGGGCTTTTTGTCCGGGCTGATTTTTCTGGCTGGCATTTAAATTTTTATCCATCTGCCTTACCCTGTTTTGCAGCTTAAGAATATAATTGCGCTGTTTTGCTGTCAGCATACCGGCTTCCACCATGAGGTCACCAATCAGACGGGGCTTTTGTTTTTCTTTTATACTGGCCAGCTGTTCCTCCAGGGCAAGGTCCAGCACTGTTTTGTTTATAAATCCCTTGGCAATGGCAATGGCACCGAATTTATATTCCTTTTGACGGATCTCAAGGGTTTTTACAGCCCGGGAAAGCCTTTCCATATTCTTGGCTGACACAAGTTCATTGGAACATAAATATTCTGTAAGGTCTTTTTCAAGGTTGCTGGAATTTTTGCACAGGGCCAGGCCTTTTTCCAATTCCTCTTTTTTAATCAGCTTGTTCTTTACCGCCAGAAGCCCGATCAGGGGAATCTGATTTGTTCGCCCATTTGTCATAAAATCTCCTGGATTTTATTAAATAAAGCCTGCCAGTATTCCAGTGAATAAAAACGAAGATTCAAGCAAAAATTCGTATTGTCTACCAGATAGCAGACTGTCATTTTTATGAAGTCTGATCAATAAAAGCATAAAAAGAGGGGCAAAGGCAAGCAGGAATGCATTATTAACGAATAAACCAATAAAATAAAAAAACAGAAGGATAAAAATATCAAACACAAGCACATAAAGAATAAGACGAAAACTTTTCTGTTCTCCCAATAGAATGGGAAGAGTTTCTTTTCCCGCAATCCTGTCTCCCTGAATGGCCAAAACGTCAAAAAAAGCGGTCCTGGCAAAGACCAGGCCAGTTGAAAAAACCAGGGTGACCAGCATCACAGGAGCGGGACCGGAATTAACAATGGCCGGCAGCAGACTTGTAACGATTCCCCATGCAATGGCGATGAGGATGGTCTTAGAACCAGGTATATCCTTAATCCGGGAAACCTTCCTGTCTCCGAAAACAGGGGGGATAATATTCAAATTATAGGACAGGCCCAGAAGAGTCATTACCAAAAGAAGTAAAAAAGAAACCTTACCTGTGGTATAGGCAAGATAGAGCCCGGCTGCCCCGGAACCCATGGCCAGTACTGCCATATACTGCAGGTGCTTCCTGTAAAAATCTGCCCGATCAGGATTGTTATAAACATCTGATTTAATCGTAAATATATTATTCAGTATCTGCATTGACAGCACATAGAACATGGCAATGGCAGAATGAACAAGGGTCTGGGAATAACCCTGGATCATGTTACAGGCATAAGTCAGGGCGCCGGCCCCTGCAGCCAGCAGCAGGTTGGTTTTAAGTAAAAATTCCCTGATCCATACAAATAATCCAATTATGGGAAGTTGTTTCCGGAGGTTACGCTCCACCCTGGCACAGGTATCCCTGATAATCCAGTTGGGTGTGGAAGCACCTGCTGTAATGGCGATGGAGTCTGACCGGGCAAGGGCCTTATAATCTATTTCAGAAGCATCTTCGATATGAACAGCTGAAGTACCGGTTTCCAGGGCTACCTGGGCAAGACGTTTTGTATTGCCGCTCTGTTTTCCGCCCACCACAATGATGGCATCATTTTTCAGGGCCAGCTGTCTTACCTCTGTCTGCCTTTTTTCTGTGGATCCGCAAATGGTGCTGAAAATTTTATAATGGGGAGCATTCTGGGCACACCAGGTTTTAATCTCTTCATAAAATTCAGTGTTCTGGGTGGTCTGGGCAACCACTACTGCATTTTCAAATGCAGGCAGGGCCTTGAGCTGCTCCATACTGGTAATTGTATGTCCTTTTCCCTGGGCATACCCCAGAAGGCCCACAACTTCGGGATGTCTTTTATCCCCGATAATAATAGTATCATAATTTCTCCGGGCATATTTATTAATGATCCCCTGAACACGGATCACCCGGGGACAGGTGGCGTTCATAACCGCGAATCCGGCTTTTTCCAGAGCCTTTTCATCTTCCAGTGGTACCCCGTGGGCCCGGATCAGAACGATGCCATTTCCTTTTTCAGGAATGGTGTCCAGGCGAAAAATCTTTTTAGCTTCCAGCATTTCAAGGACCTGGGGATTGTGGATGAGCGGCCCATAGGTGAATATGGGTTCATGGGAAAGGTTGGAAGCGTCCAGAACCATCTCAACTGCCCTTCTGACCCCCATACAGAATCCAGCCGTCTTTGCAACGGTTATTTTCATGTAATACTGCTCAAAAGGTCCACAAGGCGATCAAATTCCAATTTGGATGTAAACTTGATTTCAATCCTGCCCTTTTCACCCTCTTTCTTGATTTTAACCTGGCTTTTAATCTGGGTTGAAATCCTGGTGGAGACCTTGTCCAAAAGAATTTTTTCAGTTGCTGAAATTTTCTTAGCCAGTTTTCTGGGTTCCTTTTTGGCCTGGTTAACCAGTCGTTCAGTTTCCCTTACAGAAAGCCCTCTATCCCGAACCTGTTTAAAAAGATAGAGTTGATTTTCCTCGGACCCTCCGCCCAAAAGGGCCCTGGCATGTCCCATGGTAATTTTTTCAGAGAGAAGGCTCTCTTTTATTTTATTGGGAAGACTCCGCAAACGAAGAAGGTTTGCAATGGTAGAACGATTTTTACCTATTTTTTCGGCAACTTTTTCCTGGGTATGGCCAAACTCGTCAATGAGTCTGAAATATGCATCAGCCTCTTCCAGTACGTTGAGATTTGCCCGCTGGATGTTCTCAATTATGGATACTTCCAGAACCTTCTCATCGGTCAAATCCTTTACAACCACAGGCACATCAAAAAGCCCGGCTGCCTCAGCTGCCCGCAGGCGCCGTTCCCCTGCAATCAGTTCATATACTCCATCAATATGACGTACCAAGAGCGGCTGGAGCACTCCCTGCTGGGTAATTGAATCCGTGAGACGATCCAATTCTTCCTGGCTGAACATTGTCCTTGGTTGATATCTGTTGGGCCTGATATCATCAATTGGACAATAAAAAAAATCAGAACTTTTTTCCGAGGTTGAAAAATCCGGAATCAAGGCGGATATCCCCCGACCCAGGCCGGTATTTTTCTTTTTCTTTTTCATCATCGTCTTAGAAACTCCCTGGCAAAGGCCACATAGCTTTTTGATCCCTGGGATAGTTTGTCATACAAAATAACGGGCAAACCATAGCTAGGGGCCTCCCCCAGCTTTACATTCCGCGGTATCTTTGTTTTAAACACCAGTTCTTTAAAATATTTTCTGGCATCCTCCACCACATTCTGGGCCAGGTTGGTCCGTTTATCAAACATGGTCAAAAGGATCCCCTTTATTTTCAGTCCTGGATTAAAGGAAGACTTTACACGCTTAATGGTATCCAGCAACTGTCCCAGACCTTCCAGGGCAAAAAATTCACTTTGCAGAGGAATTACAACCGAATGGGATGCTGTAAAAGCATTAAGAGTCAAAAGACTCAATGCCGGGGGACAGTCAATAATGATAAAATCAAACCTGCTGGTTACCCTGTCCAGGAGCTGTTTAAGTTTGGCCTCCCTCTGGTCGGCACTTACCATCTCTATTTCAAAACCAATTAGATCCACATTGGCTGGAATAAGAAAAAGTTTAGGCAGCATTGTGGGCAGTATAATCTCGTCTATTTCAGCTTCTCCGATCATTCCGTGGTACAGAGAAGATTTAAGGGAGGGTTTGTCAACACCCATTCCCGTGGTTGCATTTGCCTGGGAATCACAATCAACAAGCAATACTTTTTTCCCCAGTTTTGCAAGGGCTGCCGACAGATTAACAGATGTGGTAGTCTTGCCAACGCCCCCTTTTTGATTTGCTATACTGATAATTTGAGTCATAATTTTAATATTCTTACCACAATTACACCTGATCTGTAAATCACATCTCAGATTCAGGATGAAACACATCCACTTCCTTTAAGTCGTCCCCAAGATATTCCCTTTCATTGGGGCCAAGGATGCCAAGGGAGAGATTCAGCAGTGTCCAGAGATGAACTGTTTCCCAGGCATGGTCATTAACATCCGACATATCATGGACCTGGGCATGGCAGTTGTGACAGGGTGTAATGCAATAGGCTGCCTTAGTGGAAAGAATCTGGTTGGCCTTTGTCTGGCCATAGGCCCTTCTCTGCTCCTGGAACCCGGACTGGAGAAATCCCCCGCCTCCGCCGCAGCAGAAATTGTTGGACCGGTTGGGAGTCATATCAACAAAATTTTCTTCACCCACCACTGCACGCACGACATACCGCAGTTCCTCTGCCACCGGGTCACCAAAGCTTTTTCTGACCAATTGACATGGATCCTGAACAGTAAACTTGACCTGAAGTTCCCTGTTCCACTCTGAAGAGGGCTTGAGCTTGCCCTCCCTGATCCATTGGGCGTATAATTGAATAATACTTTTGATCTCAAAATTGTAAGGAATGTTAAATTTTTTCAGTCCTGCCAGGACTGCAAAGAGTTCGTGCCCTCACTCTGTGTTGAGCCAGACTTTGCAGCCCAGGTCCTCCACAGCCTTTGCTTTGGTTCGAATAATTTTTTCCCAGCTTTCGTCGTCAGCTGCAAACATGCAATAATTTTCCGCTGCCCAGCCCTTGGTACCATAGGTCCAGTCCGCACCGGCCAAATGCATGATTTTCCAGAGGGGAACCATTTCATCGGGTTCTGTTACCGGTTCTCTGGAGTTCTGATTCAAAAAATAATAAGCACCCTCTTTGTTGATATCTGCCCTCATGTCAGCAAATTCAGGCTGGGATTCCTGGTATTCTTCAAGGACATCTTCAATAACAAATTCAAAATCTTCTTCATTGGCACCCATGGCAGAACAGGTATCATGTTTCAGGGCCATGTCACAGGAACCAATAATACCCTTGGGTTTATCTTCTTTTTTCCAGGTTGCCCTGGCATTGAAAATAAGCTGGGGTATATTAATCTGCATTGGACATACATACATGCACCTGGTACACATGGAGCACATCCATACCCAGTTTGAACTTAAAATTTCTTCATCCATTCCAAGGGCTGCCATGCGAAGAAATTTCCTTGGATCCATCCCTTCCAAACCGGTTGCCGGGCAACCAGATGCGCATGCACCGCAGGTTAAACATGCGTTGAGATTTCCGCCCTCGGGCAAAAGATTCATTACCTTATCTTTAAAAAGGCTTTTTCTAACACCGCCAATTTTAATAGCTGCCTCTCCCATGCTATTGTCCCCCCGTCTTTGTATATAAATGTTTTCCCCTTATTTACTCCGCCCTAACTCTGAAACAAATTATTTTGTCCCTTATTCTTCAACACCTGTCAATAAAAAGTTTCCAAACCGACCCGAATTCAGGACTTCTAATATCTGATAAATTAGCGCGCTATTGCGCGAGCCTATAGCCATTGGCTGTCAGCTAATGCCGAAGGGTAACAGCTATATGCAAATTACTATATTATATCACAGAACCTGAATTATGATTCCATAATTTGAACATCTATTATTTATACATCAGAGATTTGACATTTTTTCTCTTTGAACTACTATCTATCCTGTTATGAATATCTTAAGAAAACACTCAGCCTCTAAACAGATCTCAAAAACTCTGAGAAAAAAGCGGTATCAGAACAGACCCACTTCAATCCACTTTGACCTGAACCTGCCCATTAACGAAAAAAAAAATGAAATCATTGATGCCATAAAAAAAAACAATGTAGTGATCATTTCAGGAGAAACCGGTTCCGGAAAAACAACCCAGATCCCCAAGTTCTGTCTTGAGGCCGGCAGGGGAATCAGGGGCATGATCGGCTGCACCCAGCCCAGGCGGATTGCAGCCATTACCGTGGCCAGGCGCATTGCCTTTGAGCTCAACCAGGAACTGGGGCAGTCCGTTGGATATAAAATCCGGTTTAATGACAAAACACCAGCCAATGCCAATATCAAACTCATGACCGATGGCATCCTTCTGGCTGAAACCCAGCAGGATCGTTTTTTAAATCAGTATGACACCCTGATAGTAGATGAGGCCCATGAAAGAAGCCTGAACATCGATTTTACCCTGGGTATCCTGCGTAATCTTCTCAAACAGCGTAAAGACTTAAAACTCATCATAACTTCTGCCACCATTGATACGGAAAAATTCTCTAAGGCCTTTAACAATGCTCCTGTTATCGAGGTTTCAGGCCGGATGTACCCTGTTGAAACCATTTATCAGCCAATTATTTCCCCAGAGGATCAGAATGATCCGGGCGATCGGAATGATCCGGACAAAACCAGCAGTGAAGACCAGAGCTATGTGGAGGCTGCTGCCCAAGCTGCAAGCAAACTGATTTCCCGGTCAAAAACAGGGGATATCCTTATTTTCATGCCGACTGAACAGGATATTGGAGAAACCATGGAATTGATCCGGGGCAAAATCCCCGGATATGTCTCGGTGCTGCCCCTGTTTGCAAGACTGTCTGCAAAGGAACAGACAAAGGTGTTTTCAACTGAAGTAAGCCGTAAAATTATTGTTGCAACCAATGTGGCAGAGACCTCGTTGACAATTCCAGGCATCAAATATGTTGTGGATACAGGGCTTGCCCGGATCCCCAGTTATTCCCCCAGGACCAGGACCACGGCCCTGCCGGTCAGCCCAATTTCCCAGAGTTCTGCCAACCAGCGCCTGGGCAGATGCGGCAGGGTTGAAAACGGGGTATGTATCCGGCTCTATGATGAAGATGATTTTAATGCCCGCCCTTTTTTCACCTCCCCTGAAATCCTGAGAAGCAACCTGGCAGAAGTCATCCTGCGGATGATATTCCTTGGCCTGGGGGATGTTGCAACCTTTCCCTTTATAGATCCCCCGGCCCCAAAAAGCATTAAGGACGGGTTTGATACCCTGAAGGAACTGGGTGCTATCCAGAAAAAAATAGAAAAAAATTCAAGCCCCGATAAAAATTCAAACAATGGTAAAAATTCAGTCAAAAAATCTGATAAAAGACAATACAAACTTACCAGGACCGGCCGGATAATGGCAAAAATTCCCGTGGACCCCAAGCTCTCCCGGATATTAATTGGAGCCCGGAAGAATTATTGCCTTAAAGAGGCTGTTGTAATTGTTACAGCCCTTGCCATTGCCGATGTCCGCCAGAGACCGGCAGACAAAGCCCAGGCAGCAGACCAGAAGCATGCCCTGTTCAAGGATCCCAGTTCTGATTTTATCACAATCCTCAACATCTGGAATGCTTATAAGGCCGCTGAAAAAAAATTAAAATCCCGGTCCAGGATGAAAAAATTCTGTATGGATCATTTTCTTTCCTTTAAGCGTTTGAGGGAATGGCAGGATATCCACCATCAGATCAGCCGAATGCTTTTGGAACATGGAATCAAAGAAAAGACTCCCCCTGCAATGTCAATTGAGACCAAAAACCTTAAATCAAAGGAGTTTACCCTGGGCGGCCCCTTGTACATTGCTATCCATAAATCTCTTCTTTCCGGCTACCTTGCCGGTATTGCCCATAAAAAAGAAAAAAATATTTTCATGGCAGCAAAAGGGCAGCAGGCAATGATTTTTCCTGGATCAGGACTTTTTGGCAAAGCCGGCCCCTGGATTGTGGCTGCTGAATATGTAAAGACCAGCCAGCTCTTTGCCCGGGGTGTTGCCAATATTGACCCGGCCTGGCTGGAAGAAATAGGTAAAAACCTTTGCACCCATACCTATTCTGATCCCCATTGGGAAAAAAAACGGGGAGAGGTAGTGGCAAAACAGCAGATATCCCTGTTCGGTCTTATCATTGTCAATGAACGAAAAGTTGCCTATGGCAGGATCAATCCCCAGGAAGCCAATGAAATATTTATCCGCCATGCCCTGATCCAGGGAGAAATCCATCAAACCTTTAAATTCATGGATCACAATCAACGATTAATTGAAAGCCTGGAAGACCTGGAAAACAAAACCCGGAAAAAAGATATCCTGGCCTCGGAAGAGGATATTTTCATGTTTTACCATTCAAGGCTTGGAAAACCATTTTTCAATGTTTCAACCTTTGCCAGATTTCTCAAGGATCAAAAGGATGACTCTTTTTTACGGATGACTCTTTCTGATCTCCAGAAATCACCTGTGGATGACCAGGAACTGGCCCTTTTTCCGGACAGCCTTGCCATGGAACAGGGCAATTTCGCCCTGGACTATGAATTTAACCCGGGATCGGCAACCGATGGAGTAACCCTTAAGGTCCCGGCTGATTCAGCAGCCCTGGTATCAAAACACCATGTGGATAAATTAGTGCCCGGTCTGTTTGAGGAAAAAATCGCAGCCCTGATCAAAAATTTACCCAAAAAATACCGGGTCAGGCTGGTACCGGTCCAGGAGACTGCAGCCCTCATTGCCAGGCAGATGCCCAGGAAAGACAAACCCTTGTTCAGCCTGCTTTCCTCGTTTATCCAAAAAAAATTTAATATCACCATACCTGCAAATGAATGGTCCGATGAAAACCTTGCCGACCATTTGAAAATGAGAATTTCCATCCGGGATGGAAAAGACAGGGAAATAAAATCCTTACGAGATCTCTCCATTCTGGGCAAGTTTGCATCCCAGGGCACAGCTCAAAAAGACTATGCTTTTGAACAGGCATGTAAAAAATATGAGAAAACCAAAATCACGGACTGGTCCTTTCCCGAACTTGTGCCTTACATCACCCTTACCAAAGAAGACGGATTTGAGCAGAAAATTTATCCGGGTCTTAAAATCCAAACCAGTGATGACAGCCTATCTCTCCGACTTTTCAAATCAAGAAAGACGGCTTTGGAATCCCATGTGCAGGGAGTCAGAAAATTATTTGAGCTCCAATTTCCCGATGATTTCAAGTCATTAAAAAAAGACATCCGGTCGGCGGTCGGCCTTAAAAGGATTGCACCCTATTTTAATGGCAACCTGCTTTTTAATCAGGCAATCTTCAAGGCCATTACCCGGGAGTATTTTGAGAAAGACCTGCGCAGCCAGGCTGAATTTAAAGCCCATGCCGCAATGATCCGTCCCATACTTTATACCAAAACACGGGAACTCATTAAAACCATTCTGGCCCTGGGCATTGAATATGAGTCCTGCTTTCTTTTGATCCAGAAATTGTCCATGGAATACCAGAAAAAACCAGCTGCCTTTGGAGTGCTCACCATGCTTTTCAATGACCTTAAGAACCTGGTTCCCCCGAATTTTCTAGATATATATACCCTGGAAAGAATCCAGTGCCTTGACCGTTACCTTGCATGCATTCGAATCCGGGCCCAACGATCCGTGGACAACCCCGGCAAAGAAGAAAAGAAAGCCCTTCTTATAAAGCCTTTTCAACACAAACTTGAGACGCTTCTGGCATCTTTGTCTGAGAAATCTTCCCTTGAAAAAGCAAAAGCAGTGGAATCTTTTTACTGGCTTTTGGAAGAGTATAAAATTTCTATTTTTGCCCAGGAATTAAAAACAAGGGTAAAAATATCTGCAAAAAAACTGGATAAAGAATTGATCAAAATTTCAACCATGATATGATTATTATTTCTTCAAGCGCAAACGAATTTTTGCTTCCAGATGTTGACTCACAAGGGAAAGAGCCCGGGTTTCTGTAACAGGCCCTGAATTGTTCCACCCTGTTTTCAGAGCTTCCTGTTGTTTTTTCCGAAATCCAGCCACAGAATCCACAAGGGACTCCCAGGCAAACAATTTCTGAATGATATGCCTCTCTTCCGGGGAGAGGGTCGCCGTATTGATGATCTGGTTTCTGCTGGTTGTGATAATCATATTTATACCCTGCCAAAGGAGTAGGTTTTTTTATCCAGAACTTTTAACCAAGATAGAGTGTAGCAGATTTTCCTTTTATTTTCAATTTTTCTTCCCCTTGAAACTAGTATCAGGATGATTAAAGTTAGAAGCAATTATTTATTAAAATCGATTTAAAAGTAAGGATATAATCTTGTTTACTGAAACCATTACATTTCCAGCAGCCTTTATTGCCGGACTGCTCTCGTTTCTTTCCCCCTGTGTGCTGCCCCTGATTCCAGCCTATTTTTCCTTTATCACCGGCCTGTCCGTGGATGAGCTCACCGCTGACAACAAAAAAATCCGGCAGAAAGTGATCATGTCCACCCTTGCCTATGTGGCAGGATTTTCATTTGTTTTCATCCTGTTCGGGGCATCCGCTTCATTCCTTGGTGGACTTGCCTCCCAGTATTCCTGGGTAATCCGTTACCTTGGGGGCGGCATTGTTCTGATTTTCGGACTTCATCTTCTAGGCATCATAAATATCATGGGATTCCAGTTTGAAAAACGCTTCCATGTCAAGAAAAAACCCTTGCACCTTTTTGGTACCTTTGTCATTGGTATGGCTTTTGGAGCTGGATGGACACCCTGTATCGGCCCCATGCTCGGAAGCATCCTCATTGTGGCCAGCAACCAGGAAACCATTCTCAAAGGAGTATGGCTTCTGGCAGTTTATTCTGCAGGACTTGCCCTTCCCTTTATCCTGATCTCAATTTTTATCAATTACATGCTTGCATTCATGAAACGGGCCACCAAACTAATTGGAATTCTCAACAAAGTCTCGGGAATTCTGCTTATCCTTATTGGGCTATTACTGATATTTGATAAATTCAAGCTTTTGGCCCTGGCCTGAAAAAACAGAGCCTGGCCATGACCCAAAACCCTAGACATTTTTTTGGTTTTATCGGGATTACCACATTCACCAAACTTTTGATGAATATTGCCAGAAGAATGATTTATCCCTTTGCCCCTGAATTTGCCCGGGGACTTGGGGTTGAATTATCATCCATAACCTCTGTCATTGCCATGAACCAGGCCACAGGCCTTCTAGGGCCTGTGGGCGCCTCCTTTGCCGATAAATACGGGTACAAACTGCTAATGCTGTTTTCCCTGGGCCTTTTGACCATTGGAACCTTTGCCGCCGGATTCATACCCATGTATTCTGCCCTGATGGCCAGCCTGTTTCTGGCTGGTCTTGCTAAAAATATTTTTGACCCCAGCCTCCAGGCATTTATAGGCAATTTTGTACCCTTTGAACATAGGGGTAAAATCATAGGCATCACAGAACTTGCCTGGGCAGGTTCCACCCTTCTGGGAATCCCCCTGGCCGGGCTTATAATACAACGATTTTCCTGGCAGACTCCTTTCTGGATAATTGGACTGCTCTCCCTTGTCTGCTTTGGTCTGATCCTGAAATTCATGCCCAAAGACCAGGCAGCAAAGAAAAAGCCGGAACCCTCATCCCCTTTCCTGTCCAATTGGAAAACCATAGTCAAAAACCCCCAGGTATTGGGAATTCTATCCTTTTCCTTTTTCATGTCCCTGGCAAATGACAATTTATTTGTCATCTATGGAGCATGGCTTGAGCAGTCCTATCATCTATCCCTTGCTGCCCTGGGATTTGGCACTATTCTCATCGGTCTTTCTGAACTTCTGGGAGAAGGTTTTACCGTCTTTTTTTCCGACAGGATCGGCCTGAAACGAACCATCCTGACCGGCATCTGCCTTTCCAGCGGGGCATATTTTCTCCTGCCGGTCTTTGACATTGGTCTTCCCTTTGTCCTGACCGGGCTCTTTCTGGTCTTTTTCTTTTTTGAATTCACAATTGTCACAGCCATGAGCCTGACCACGGAACTAATCCCTGATCTGCGGGCCTCCACAATGTCTGCATTTTATGCCATTGGCGGCCTGGGCAGGGTGGCTGGAGCCTTTGCCGGGGGCATGATCTGGTCATCTTTCGGGCTTACCGGCATCAGCCTAGTATCTGGAATATGCACCTTAACAGCCTTTTTTTGTATTCTCTCGGGTTTTCCCTCTGAAAAAAAATAAACCCCAATAACCCCCATGCCCTGCCGGGCACAAAAAACCATGAAAAATATTTTAACCACAAAGAGCACAAAGAGCTATTCTCGGTGTCCTCTGTGAACTCTGTGGTGAGATTTTTTTTATATAAAATTCATAGCTGATTGAATTCATAGCCAAGGGTATCTTGACAGCCATGTTTTAGTTTAATACATTGGCTTTCAACTATAAAAAATTCCTGTCATTTACAGAATTTACCAACTACGAGGAGAATAAAATGAAAATACTTGTGGGTTATGATGGCTCAAAGGTAGCAGACGATGTTTTAAAATTGGCCCAAAAACATGGGCTGGCGTTTAATGCCGAAATTCATATTATTACCTCATTGGAACAAAGTCCTACATTAAAAAAAGAAACTATTGATAAAGCGGATAACAGGCTGGAAAATCTTAAGAAACCCTTTAAGGTAAATAATATAACCTGTGAAACCCGCACATCTGTGAGTTACCAGTCTGCTGGAGAAGATCTGGTCAACTATGCAAAAAACAACGATATTGATGAAATCATTATTGGAGTAAAGAAAAAATCCAAAGTTGGAAAACTAATGTTCGGTTCCACTGCCCAATATGTCATTCTGAAAGCACACTGCCCCGTGGTTGCTGCAAAATAGGGAAATTTAGAACCTGTAAATTTAGTTGGTTATTGACAGATCCCCGGGTTTGGATTACGATTTTCTTTTTTAAAAGGGAATGAATCAATAATACAATATATTTGTGGGGGCTTATGAACGAACTGCTGAAAACTATATTTTTCAAAAAGCACCAGGATCTTTCTGCCAGTCTGGTTGAATTCGGAGGATGGGAAATGCCCATTCAATATCCCGCCGGGATTATCAAAGAACATATGGCCTGCCGGCAGAAGGCTGGAATTTTCGATGTATCCCACATGGGAAGGCTCTACTTTAAAGGCCGGGACTGCCTGGCTTTTTTGCAGCAGGTGCTCACCAATAATGCAGAAGCCCTGGAAACCGGAGAAAGCCAGTACACCCTGATACAGAACCGGACTGGAGGCGCCATTGATGATGCCTATTTATACAGGTTTAAAAAAGATGAATACCTTCTGGTGGTTAATGCATCCAATAGAGAAAAGGATATAGCCCATTTCCAGCAATATCTGAAAAATTATTCAGATGTTGAAATGGATGATAAAACCTTTGAAACAGCCATGATCTCCCTTCAGGGACCTGGCTCAAAAGCCATTATTGAAGGAATAATCACCCGGGGAACCCTGCCGGAACCAGCCCGAAACAACCTGAGCACAGTGGATATTGGAGAGGCCCAGGTGGACCTGGCCCGTACCGGTTATACAGGAGAACCCCTGGGATTTGAACTCTTTGTTAAGAATGAAAATGCCCTGGAAATATGGGATCTGCTCCTGGAAAAAGGTGCGGAACCAATTGGCCTGGGTGCAAGGGACACATTGCGCCTGGAAGCCTGCCTGCCTTTGTACGGCCATGAATTAGGCATTGACCATGATAAAAATGAAATCCCAGTATTTGCTTCTAAACTTTCAAAATTTGCCGTGTCCTTTTCCCCCCTTAAAGGCGATTTTATCGGGAAACAGGCCCTTGAGGCACAGTACCAGGCATTAAAATCCATTGCAGATAATAAATTTGAAGAGATCACAGCCCTTCCCAGGATGGTCACTGCTGTCGCTGTTACCGGCAAGGGCATAGCAAGGGAAGGCTATAAAGTATTTTCCAATGATATTCATGTGGGGTATGTAACCTCGGGCACCATGGTACCTTTCCAGGCGGCTGACGGCAGCGGACTTGAGGGCAGGTTCCTGGAGGATCCCAGGCGCCGGGCCGTGGCCCTTGCCCTGATTGACAGTGATATACCCGAGGGCCAGACCCTTGAAATAGAAATCCGGAAAAAACGCTGTTCTGCCGTGGTGGTTCCCTACCACATGAGTTCGGATGCCCCTCCCTTTGTCAGGGCCATTCCTCATGATCAGCTGGGATCAAGGAGTGACAACCCAGCAAAAGGAGCCAACATGGACCAGGCAAAAGCCCTGGTGACCAAAGCTCTTTTTAACCATGGATGGAGACAGCGCCAATGCATAAACCTGATTCCCTCTGAAATGAGCCAGTCCCTGATGTCCCGGGTTTTGTCCATCAGTGACCCGGTAAACAGATATGCAGAGCACAAGGAAATTAAAGCATTTTCAGGGGAAGATGTATTTTATTACCAGGGAACCTCTTTTATTGAAAACATTGAATCTCTCCTTAACCAGGAATTTCAAAAATTTCTGGGGTGTAACGCAATTGAATCCAGGGTTATTTCTGGCCAGATGGCCAATACAGCTTTTTTCAGCGCCATGGTGGACTTTTTAAACCGAATGGACCGGAAAAGTGAACAGCGCCGGATCTCAAAGATCATGAACAACCATATCATCAAGGGCGGTCATTTAAGTGCCCAGCCCATGGGGGCCTTACGGGATTTTGTGGCCAGGGATCCAAAAACAGAAAAACCAGCCGTGGTTAATTTCCCGGTTTTAAAGGACAACCCCTATAAAATAGACATAAAGGCCTGCAAAGAGATAATCAAGGGCCACCAGCCCGAACTGATTATCCTGGGTAAAAGCATGATTCTCCACAAAGAGCCTGTGGCCCAGATCAGGAGTATGGTGGATGCCCATGCCCCGTCCTGTATTGTAATGTACGACATGGCCCATGTTCTGGGGCTTTACGGCCCCTATTTCCAGGAACCTCTGGCGGAAGGCGCCCACATCGTAACCGGCTCCACCCACAAAACCTTTTTCGGGACCCAGAGGGGAGTAATTGCCTCAAATTTCATTCCTGAAGACCCCAGGTATGAGCTTTGGGAAGCTGTGAAGCGCCGAACTTTTCCCGGCAGTGTCAGCAATCACCACCTGGGTACCATGACAGGCCTTTTGTTTGCTGCCTATGAAATGAACCAGTTTAAGGAAGAATACCAGAAACAGGTGATACTCAATGCCAAGGCATTTGCCAGGGCACTTAAGGATAATGGAATGGATGTGGCTGGTGATCCTGATATCTCCTATACTGAAACCCACCAGGTCATCCTTAACGTGGGATATGGGAAAGGGGCCAGGATTGCAAAAGACCTGGAAGATAACAATATTATTGTTAATTATCAGGCCACACCTGTGGAGGAAGGATTTACAGCCTCGGGTGCCCTTCGCATGGGCGTATCTGAAATGACCAGGTTTGGAATGAAAGAAGATGATTTCAAAGCCCTTGCCGTCCTCATGTCAGACCTGATCCTTAAAAACATGGCTCCCAAAGAAGAGGTAATCCTGTTCAGGGAAAAATTCATGGAGATGCATTATTGTTTTACGCCTGATGATTTTGACCTGGTATCTGCAACCCTGTTTGACAAGTTAAAATAAAATTACCCTGCCACATCAGGGCAAATCCTGATGTGGCAGGCCAATGAAACCTCCTTTTCTCCTATTCTTGCAGATCTGATTGTCTCACTCAAAGCACTTTGTACAGCAGAAACAGATTTGGTTCTTGTCCTTGACAAAGGCAATAATAGTAAAGATAATTTTTCTTACATGAAAGGAAAAATAAACTGGATAGGAGCGTTAGTTCCGTCTCATCACAAAGATCTCATTGATATGGAAT
>JAOZST010000030.1:0-27993 GCA_029939535.1 Desulfobacteraceae bacterium
CTTAAATTCATCTGATGGTTCACGGTCAGAATATATGTAAACGGAATTACCAATAGGGTCGATTACTGAAAAACCTCTGTCTCCCCAAGGATGGTCTTCTATAGGCATTTCAACAAATTAATTTTGGTGGAAATATAATTTAATCAGGAAGAATATGCCAAAAAAAATAATATTATTTGGATACACATGACTGTCAATTATTTCACTGCCCTCAAGTAGCTTATAATACTCTTTGAGAGTATTAATGGATTTCATTAAATTCTTTACATTTTTAACTGAATTGTTATACTATTTTTTTTGGATGTTCCTGAACATTTAATTGAAGGACAAAGATAATGAAAAAAGAAGACCTTGAATTTTTTAAAAACCTTTTGACTGACAGGCTCAATGAATTGGTTTCTCATGCTGACAGTACTGTAAGCGGTATGACCAAGCCCAAAGAAAATTTTGCCGATCCCACTGATCGGGCTTCCCATGAGGCTGAGAGAAGTTTTGAGCTTCGCATCCGGGACAGGGAACACAAATTGATAAAAAAAATTAAAAAAACTCTGGTTCGGATTGATAACGGGACCTTTGGCCGGTGTGATATTTGTGAGGAAGAAATATCCATTGAAAGACTCAGGGCAAGGCCGGTTACAACCCAATGCGTTGATTGTAAAACCAGGGAAGAGGATATGGAGAAGGCACTTGGAATCTAATATGTGCTGTTGAATCCTTTGATTGATCTTCATATACACTCAACTGCCTCTGATGGTTCTTTTTCCCCTCTGGAGATTTTGACTCTGGCACAAAACACAGGGGTCAGGGCCATATCTTTAACTGACCATGATTCCATAGCTGGAATCAAAGAAATTCTGAAGAATATTCATTCCTTTCCCCTGGAATTTATTTCCGGGGTTGAAATCTCCTGCGAACCTCCTGAAAATTTTAAATCCCTCGGCAGTATCCATTTGCTGGGCTATGGATTTTCCATCTATGACAGGCAGTTGAATCAGGTCCTGGAGAAAGCTGTCAAAGCAAGGGAAAAAAGAAATCCCAGGATAATTGAAATATTAAACAGCCTTGGGTTTGATATCAGTCTGGCAGAAGTGGAAGAACGGTTTGGTGCTGACCAGGCCGGGCGGCCCCATATTGCAGAGCTGATGAAGGAAAAGGGCTATGTGGATAGTTTCAGGGAAGCTTTTGATAAATACCTTGGCAAGGACAGGCCAGCCTATGTTGAAAAATTTAAAATCTCCTGTGAAAATGCCATCAAAATCGTTCTTGATGCTGGCGGGTTGCCTGTTCTGGCCCATCCAGGTCTACTGGAATTTAACAAAACCCGGGGATTGGAAAAATTTATTGATGTTTTGAAAGGGTTTGGCCTCCAGGGTATTGAAGTTTTTTATACAGATCATGATGATGAAAAAGTAGAATACCTGAAAGGTCTTGCCCATGATAGAAAGCTTCTTACAACCGGTGGTTCTGATTTCCATGGTAAATTTAACAAGGGTGTGAAGCTGGGCAGTGGCAGGGATAATCTCAGGGTCGGTTATCCCGTGTTTAAAAATCTTATGGAAAGAATTTCAGCGCACAGGTCCCACTCCCGTCTGGATATTCTTGAAAATAATATTGAATATCAATTTATTGATAAATCTCTTCTGGGCAATGCCCTGTGCCACAGGTCTTATTTAAATGAGAATCAGGACAGCTGCCATTCAGATAATGAAAGGCTTGAATTCCTGGGGGATGCTGTGCTGGGGCTGTGTATCGGCCATATATTGATGGAGCAGAGCCCATCTAAAAAAGAAGGGGAATTGTCAAAGCTCAGGTCAAATCTTGTCAGTGAACCTGCCCTGGCAGAAATTGCGCGTACCATAGATCTGGGACGGTTTATCAGGCTGGGTAAGGGAGAGTTTATCTCAGGTGGCCAGGATAAGAATTCTATTCTTTCCGATGGGTTTGAAGCCTTGATTGCAGCTGTATACCTGGATGCAGGGTTTGAAACAACCCATGAACTGGTACGGGCAGTTTTTAAGGATTCAATTCATAAAGCCTTGTATGGTTTTAATACCCTGGATCATAAAAGTGCTCTCCAGGAGTATGCCCAGGAAAATTTTGCCACTACTCCCAAATATGCCGTGGTCCGGGAAACCGGTCCTGATCATGATAAGACATTTGAAATCTGTCTTGAGCTGGTGGATATCAAGACAATTGGGAAGGGAAAGACCAAAAAGGCAGCTGAGCAGGATTCTGCTAAAAATGCCCTGAAAATTTTGAATAAAGAGAATGCCCAGGCCGGGGTATGAATAATCCCCTGATTATTCCGGTTTTTATTCCCCATTCAGGATGCCCCCATCAATGTTCTTTTTGTAATCAATCCATTATCACCAGTCAGAAGAATCCCCTGCCTGATCCAAAAGATATTGAGACAACCATCCAGCAGTATCTTGCCTATAAGGGGAAACGTTCCAGGGTGGAGCTGGCTTTTTTCGGTGGAAATTTTTTGGGCCTTTCTTCCAGGGATATTGTCATACTGCTTGAACAGGTACGTCCTTATATTGAAAATCAAACCATCCACGGTATCCGTTGTTCCACCAGGCCGGATACCATAACGGAACAGCGCCTTGATCTGGTCCAGCCCTATGGGGTTTCCCTGGTTGAACTGGGTATCCAGTCCATGGATGATATTGTGCTTAAAAAGGCAAATCGGGGTCATACAAGTGCGGACAGTGTTCAAGCGGTAGCTTTGCTGAAGGATCATGGAATTCAGGTGGGAGCCCAGGTCATGGCAGGGCTTCCAGGGGATACCAGGTCAAAATTACTCCAGAGCACCCGGCAGGTGGCAGCACTGGGTCCGGATGTGGCCAGGATTTATCCCTTGATGGTTCTGCAGGGCAGCCTTCTGGCCCGATTGTATAAAAAGGGTAAATACATCCCCTTGTCACTGGATAATGGTATTCAGATGGTAAAAGAGATGTACCAGATATTTGAACAGGCCAATGTGACTGTGATTCGCATGGGACTCCAGGCATCCGAGATGATGGAGGATCAGAACATGGTATTGGCCGGGCCCTGGCATCCTGCCTTTGGCCACCTGGTATTGTCCGCCCTTTTTTATGACCAGGTGTGTGGAAAGATTGAAACATTAATCATGGCTGGAAAAAAAGAGAGGATAATTCTCAATGTCCATCCACGGTCTGAGTCCTGTCTCAGGGGAGATAAAAATGAAAATCTGGAAAAGCTTGGCCAGCAATATCCAGGGGTTTTATTTTCCATTAAAACCAATGATGCCATCATTCCCGGGGAGGTGTATATCCAATGAGCTTTACTAAATGCCTTCTTTAAACAGATCTTCGGATTCCGAGGCAGTGTCTGGTTTTGGAGTGTGTTCTGTGGGAATGGTGCCTTCCTTGAAACATTCAAAAATCGTTTTTTCAGATTCTTCAATGGGCAAAAGCCCGGTTTTGGCATCTATTTTGGCAAACACTATTCCTTCGGGCACATTAAATGTGCGGGCAGGCTTGCCTTTCAGAATGTTCTGCATATAGTCCAGCCAAATGGGGCTGGCGGTCCTTGAACCGGTTTCCCCTTTGCCAAGGGAGGTTTCCTTATCAAGGCCTACCCAGACTCCTGTGGTGTATCTTGGAGTATACCCCAGGAACCAGGCGTCAAACAGATTGTTTGTGGTGCCGGTTTTGCCTGCAACCGGCCTTTTCAAAGCTTTTACCCGCCATCCTGTTCCTGATTTAACAACGCTTTCCAGGATATTGGTCATGATATATGCTGTACTCATATCAATGACTTTTTTCCGGATGAGTTTGGAAAACTCCAGAAGGTTTCCGTCCCTGTCATAGATTTTGGTGATGAATACCGGTTCTATGAGATATCCCAGGTTTGAAAAAACAGAATAGGCATTGACGATTTCCAGGAGGGACAGGCCGGAAGATCCCAGGGCTATGGAAAGATCCTTGCTGATTTCTGAAGTAATCCCAAGTTTTCGGGAATAATCAATTATATAATCAATGCCGATGTCCTGGAGAATTTTAATGGTGACCACATTCCTGGATTTAACAAGGGCTTCCCTGAAAGTGGTTGGACCATAAAATTTTTCTTTGTAGTTGTGGGGCTTCCATACAAAATCACGTTCCGTGTCCTCATAAACGAATGGGGAGTCAATGATAATGCTGGCTGCTGTATATCCCTTGTCAAGGGCAGCGGCATAGATTATGGGCTTGAAGGCGGATCCTGGCTGACGTCTGGACTGGTATGCTCGGTTAAATTGACTGTCCTTATAATCCCGTCCGCCAATCATAGTTTTAACATGGCCTGTTTCAGCTTCTATGCTTAAAAGGGCTGCCTGGGCAATGGGCTCCTGGTACAGGGCAAATTCATAGTCATTGTTTTCAGTCATCTCATTGACCACTTTAACAAAAATGACATCACCCACTTTAAATACCTGGGAGGGATTTTTTACCTTTGTTTCATAATAGGCTATTTCGGGGTTGGGAGTCCTTGCCCAGAGCATGGTTTTTAAATGGATGAGGCCGTGAAATTCCCCGACTCTGACCCGGGTGATTTTATTTTCATCGTCAACAGATAGGACAACTCCCTGGTATATATTCTCTTTTTCAAGGAGATTACCATCAATTTTTTCTGCAACACCCCGGCAAAAATTTTCCACCTTAAGGGCTGAGATGTTTTTGATTGGGCCCCTGTAACCACTCCTTCTGTCATATTCTATTAATCCTTTTCTGACAGAGTTCCGGGCAATTTTCTGTAATTCAATATTTACTGCAGTGTGTATCTTAAGACCCTGATTGTACAGGGCATCTTTCCCATATTTTTTTTCCACATATCTTCGGACATGTTCGGTGTACCTGGGTACCCGTTCTATAAACCAGTTTTTTCGAGGCTTAATATCAAGCTTGGTATCAATGGCTTCGGTGACCTCAAGGTTGGTAATCATGCCTTCTTCTTTCATGCGGTTCAGGGTGTAGATCTGACGTTGTTTAGCCCTGTCCGGGAACCTGAAGGGAGAATATCGGCTGGGAGCCTGGGGCAGCCCGGCCAGCATGGCACATTCCGCAAGGCTGAGGTCCTTTGCATGCTTGCCAAAATAATTTTCAGAGGCTGATTCCACCCCATGGGCGCCATGTCCCAGATAGATCTGGTTCAAATATAGATAGAGTATTTCATCTTTTGTGAATTTTTTTTCAATTTGGTATGCCAGCATGGCTTCTTTGAGTTTTCTTTTATAGGTTCGTTCAGGGGTCAGTAAAAAAGATTTGGTAACCTGCTGGGTGATTGTGCTACCTCCCTGGACAATGGTGCCGGCCTTGAAGTTTTTAATAGATGCCCTGATAATGGACTGGATATCAATGCCAGGGTGTTCCCTGAACCTTGAATCTTCTGCAGCCACAAAGGCGTTGATAAGGTTTTCAGGCATTTCAGTAAGGGGAATTACAATCCGCCTTTCCTTGTAGAATTCTCCAATTTTACGTTCGTCATCTGAAAAGACACTGGTAACCGTTGCCGGTCTGTAATCCTGTAAAGTGTTTATTTTGGGCAGGTCCTGGCTCAGGTAGACAAAAAGCCCTGCTATCCCGGCACAACTGAGAACAGCTAATATAAGGAAAAGGATAAAACTCCATTTAAAAAGAGAGAGAATCAGGCTTGTTTTCTTTTTCTTTTCTCTTTTTTTCAGGACTTGGGACTTGGTTTTTTTATTTGGCATAACAACCTGAAATTTTGTTAGAATTGATTATTTTGTATAGCTTATTATCAGATTACTTTCCATATGGCAATACCTGGCCAGGGCCTGGCAGTGGTGCTATAAATTGAAAATCAATTAATTTTTATTGTTTAGAATAAAAAATATTTTTTAAAATTTGTATATAAATTGACTTTTTTTATGGAAAGGACTATTGATATGGGTTCTAATGATATGAATTTTAAAGGAATATTTTCATGGCAAAACTTGATTTTAAACTTGATTTTACAAAAGGCAATGGATTGATTCCTGCCATTGCCCAGGATTGTAACACCGGAGAAGTCCTGATGCTTGCCTATATGAACCAGGCATCATTCAATGAAACCCTGTCTTCAGGCAAAGCAACATATTACAGCAGATCCAGGCAGGCCTTGTGGAAAAAAGGAGAAACATCCGGGCATGTTCAGCATGTCAGGGAAATCCGGGTGGACTGTGACCAGGATACAATCCTCTTAAAGGTGGACCAGGTGGGCGGAGCTGCCTGTCACAAGGGTTATAAAAGCTGTTTTTTTTCTATAGTTGAAAATAATGAACTCAAAATATCGGATAAAAAGGTATTTGACCCTGAAAAGGTATATAACTCAGTAAAAGGTATATAAATAATGAAAAAAAGATTGAAACTGGGTATTCCCAAGGGAAGCCTTCAGAATGCAACGATTAATTTGTTTAAGCGCTCGGGATGGAAGATCAATGTGGAAGGCAGAAGTTATTTTCCTGATATTAACGATGAATCCATTGAATGTGCCCTTTGCCGGGCCCAGGAAATGTCCATAAATGTTGAGAGTGGAATTATAGATGTGGGACTCACAGGTCTTGACTGGGTGGCGGAGCATGAATCCGACGTCTATGTGGCTGCTGATCTTATCTATTCAAAGGTAAGTGCCAGTCCGGCCCGGTGGGTTGTTGCCGTGGCAAATGATTCCCCCATGGAAACCCTGGCTGATCTTGAGGGGAAAACCATTTCCACAGAATTGGTCAAGTTTACCAAAAGATTTTTTAAAGAACGGAATATTGATGTTAATGTAAAGTTTTCATGGGGTGCCACAGAGGCCAAAATCGTTTCAGGACTTGCCGATGCCATTGTTGAAATAACTGAAACGGAAAGTACCATACGGGCCCATAACCTGCGTGTGATCCATGAAATCATGGAAACCAACACCCAGCTTATTGTAAATAAAAAGGCCTGGGAAAATCCTGAAAAACGGGAAAAGGTCGAGCAGATTGCCCTGCTTCTCCAGGCAGCCCTTGTGGCAGATAAGCTTGTGGGAATTAAAATGAATGTGCCTGAAAATAAAATTGCTAAAATTGTATCTCTGCTTCCCAGTCTGAATGCGCCTACCATTGCATCCCTTTATCAGTCTGACTGGTTTTCAGTGGAAACCATTATTGATAGCAGCCTTGTCAGGGATTTGATTCCCAACTTGCTCAGGGAAGGTGCTGAAGGAATTATTGAATATTCTCTAAATAAAGTATTATAAACCAAAATTTTATGGAATAAGATTAAAGAAATATAAAATGAAACCAGCTGTAAGATGTGAAAAAATAACCCCTTTTATTGTGATGGATATTCTGGAAAAGATCCATAAAATGGAGGCCCGAGGCATTGATGTGGTGCACATGGAAATAGGGGAACCTGATTTTAATGTGCCCGAGTGTGTCAACCGGATAAGTTGTGAGGCTTTTGCCAGGAATGAAACCTGCTATACCCACAGCCTGGGAGATATCCGCCTCAGGGAGGCCATCAGTGATTACCATAACCGTATTTACAAGACCATCGTGGATCCAGGACAGATCCTCGTGACTTCAGGCACTTCTCCTGCCATGCTTTTGTTGTTTTCGGCACTGGTGGATCCAGGAGATGAGATTATTATTTCTGATCCCCACTATGCCTGTTATGCCAATTTTATTCATTATGTCCAGGGCGTGCCAGTTACAGTGCCGGTTCTTGAGGAAGAAGGCTTTGTCTATACCCCCGAGGCCATAAAAAGCAAAATTACATCAAGGACCAAGGCTATATTTATAAATTCTCCTTCCAATCCCACGGGAAATGTGATTCCCAAGGAAAGAATGAGGGAAATAGTCGCCCTTGCCAGGGCCCATGACCTGTATATTATTTCAGATGAAATTTACCATGGGCTTGTATATGAGGGCCAGGAACATTCCATCCTTGAATTTACCGATAAAGCATTTGTGCTAAACGGGTTTTCCAAACTCTTTGCCATGACCGGTCTGCGCCTGGGATATCTAATTGCACCTCCAGAATTTGTAAGACCCCTGCAGGTACTCCAGCAGAATTTTTTCATCTGTGCCAACTCCGTGATTCAACTGGCAGGCGCTGCTGCCCTGACAGAAGCTGAACAGGAAACCAGGCATATGCGGCAGATTTATAATGAGCGGAGAAAGTATGTGATTGGACGGTTAAAAGCCATGGGACTCGGGATAACCGTTGAACCCACGGGCGCATTTTATGTCTTTGCCAATGCAAAACATATTTCCAGGGATTCCTATTCCCTTGCCTTTGATATCCTGGAAAAAGCCCATATCGGGGTTACACCAGGCATTGATTTTGGCGCCGGAGGGGAGGGGTATCTGCGGTTTTCCTATGCCAATTCCATGGATAATCTCATTATTGGTATGGACAGAATGGAAAATTATTTAAAAGAATACTCCAGGTGAATACTCCAGGTAAAGAGTAATTATGAAAATAAATAATGTTGAATTTATAAAAAGTGCGGTGAATTCCTCTCATTATCCGGAATACGCGTTTCCGGAGGTTGCCTTTGCAGGCAGGTCCAATGTGGGAAAATCCTCTCTAATCAACACATTGGTTCAGAGAAAAAATATGGTTAAGACAAGTTCTAAGCCAGGGTGTACCCAGCTGATCAATTTTTTCCTGGTCAATGTGGACTTGTCCTTTGGGGGGGATTTGTCCTTTGTGGATTTGCCGGGATATGGGTATGCAAAGGTGTCCAAAAAAATCAGATCCCAGTGGCAGTCCATGGTGGAGAGATATCTGTCAGAGCGGAAGAGTCTTATGGGTTTAATCCTGCTCATTGATATCAGGAGGGATCCCAAAAAAGAAGAATTTGAATTGATAAAATGGCTGGAATCCAATGAAAAACCATATCTGATAGTATTGACCAAGGCAGATAAATTGTCCAAAACAAATCAGGTAAAGCGGTTAACTGAAATCTGTTCCCTTTTGAATCGGGAAAAACAGGGAGTAATACTTTTCTCTTCTAAAACCCGCCAGGGCAGGGAGATGATTCTGGATGAAATCAATAATCTTGTCAAATGGTATAATGAAGAACAGGAATGACCAATATAATTAACAGAGGTGAATTATGGAAGAAGACACCCGTTCGGGGTTTGTCGGTATTATAGGTGCGCCCAATGCAGGAAAGTCAACCCTGCTAAACCAGGTGCTGGGTCAAAAGATTTCCATCACCTCTAAAAAACCCCAGACCACAAGGGATAGGATTCTGGGTATTGTGAACAGGCCCAGATCCCAGGTTATTTTTGTGGACACGCCTGGTATACATAAAAGCACTACCCTGTTAAACAAGAGGATCGTGGACCAGGCCATACTGGCCCTGGCAGATGTGGATGTGATCTTATTCGTGGTTGATGCTTCCGCTAGAAATTTTTCAGCTGAAAAATTCATTATCTCCCAATTGAATGAAACAGCCAAGCCTGTGATTCTGGCCTTAAACAAAATTGACCTGACCAAAAAATCCCAGGTTTTTTCTCTAGTTGAAGAGTTTCAGGCTGAGCTTGAATGTAAGGCCGTGATTCCAATCTCAGCTAAAAAAGATATACAGGTGGATAAATTGCTGGAAGAGGTAGAGCTTTCCCTGGCAAAAGGCCCCAGGCTTTATCCCGAGGAGACGTTTACCGATGTCTCTGAAAAGTTCATGGTCAAAGAGATTATACGAGAAAAGGTGTTTCGCTTGACTGGTATGGAAATTCCCTATTCAAGTGCAGTTACAGTGGATGCGTTTGATGTGGAAAAAAAATTGATTGTCATCCATGCCAGTATCCATGTGGTCAGGAATTCACAAAAAGGCATTATTATTGGAAAAAAAGGTTCCATGCTTACCCAGATCGGCACCAGGGCCAGGAAGGATATTGAAAAAATGACAGGGTCAAAGGTGCTGCTCAAATTATTTGTCAAAGTGACAAAGGATTGGATAAGCAATGCAAAGGCCTTGAACGAGTTTGGGTATTAGAGCCAATGGATCCTTATTTTACCTTTGGTGATGAGAGTGTGTTAAAAAAGGAACGTGCCAGGGCCAGGAAAATCAGAGCAAGCCAGTGGTGGAAAAGGAAAAAATCAACAGGTATCTGTTATTATTGTAAAGAGGTGTTTTCACCTGCTCAGCTGACCATGGACCATATTATTCCGGTTGCCAGGGGAGGGAAATCTGAAAAATTCAACCTGGTCCCCTGCTGCAAAGAATGCAACACCCGGAAAAGGAACCTGTTGCCGTCTGAATGGGATGAATATATGAAGACAATAAAAAAATAAACAGCGAAAAAATTTTAAAGTCTTTTCACTGTTTATTTATCATCATCCCGTGAAAAATATGGCCTGAAAAAGATATTTGTCCGTGAAAAATTTATTTTTTACTGCAAAGCCTGTGGATGGTCTGGGCATGCCATTCCCCACGGCCTGAAAATGTAGGCTGTCCCAGTTCAATAAGGCGATGGGCAACCTGATCAAATGTAGCACCTTCTTCCCGCATGCTTAGGATGATACCCATTACTTCATCCCTGGGCATTAGTCCTTTCTTGACGGATGCCGGTGCAGCGACATTTTTCTCAGCTATTTTTCTGCGTTTTCTTAGGATGGGTTTGCTGTCAGAATCGGTTTTTTGGACTGGCGTTTTAACCATAATGCTCCGGACTTCTTTTGTTTTTCGGCTCTCTGTCCTTAAAGGATTCGTGGTGGGCTCAACCGATGCATTTGCTGATGCACTTTGCGCTGTCTTTTTCTTTGTGTCTTCCGATTTCCTGGAAGTTACATAATGATTTTCAAATGCAGGCTGTACGTTCATCTCTTTCTCCCGGGGGCTGGGTTCAGAGGAAAGGCTTAGATGATTTGCAATGCGCTCTATGGCAATGGCCTGACGTTCCAGGATATCTGCTGTTCTTTCCTGGGCATTGACCATGTCTTCCTGGTTTTTTACCATTGTTTCAATATGGATGGTCAAATTATCAAGTACATCGGCAAGCATGTTCATGTTTGAATCTTCAGCAGGTATCTGGTTGCCGGCCTGGTTGCCGGCCTGGTGGGCCATGGACTGGGGCTGCTGGTGTTTCATCTGAGGGTTTCTGGTATTCTGATACCCGCCATAGGAATGGTATCTGGGACTGCTGGTGTAATGATATGAATTGTCAGAGTTTTTCCGGGTTTTGGGTGTGCGCGGTTTTTCAGCCTGACCATTACGAAGGCTTTGTAGAAAGTCGTTCATGTAAATAATATCCTCCTTGGGATGTATATCGATGTCAGCTGGATTTTTGTGCATGACATATTATTAGTGCTTAGGACTTCAACCCTGTGGATCAAAAATGAATTTGAGGGGATTTTTATCTAAGGGCATTTCATTAAAAATTAATATAAATATGCTTCTTTTTTATACTTTTGTCAAGGTTTTTTTACGATTTCCATAAGGGCGATAAATTTATTATTTTTATTTTATCGGGCGAAGGATCATCAGATCGTCGCCAAATTAGATTGAAACCATCATGATTTTATGGTAAATAACCTTTTTGAAAATATTAAAATCAAAGGACCAGACATGATTGGACCAGACATGATTGAAAATAAACAATACAAGACACCGTTTACGGTTGAAACTCCGGATGTGATTAAAATAGATCTGCTGGACCCCATTGAATATGCCTATAGATCAAAAAGAAGTATTGATATCCGCATAGAACATCCTGAATATACTTCCGTATGCCCAATGACAGGTCTGCCGGACAATGGTTGTATTATCATTGATTACAGGCCGGATAATTTTATTGTTGAGCTCAAGTCCCTGAAATATTATTTGATGCAGTATAGAAATGTGGGCATGTTTTACGAGCATGTTATTAATAAAATTCTTGATGATCTGGTTGAAGTCTTACAGCCCCTCACCATGAAGGTCACTGGGAAATTCACCCCCAGGGGCGGGATCTCTTCCCTTGCCACTGCAGAATATGTAAAAAATTAAATTGATCCTGTGATTTTAATCTGGTCTATAACCAGGGTTTTCATATGCCCGGATTAAAGCCATGGCCTGGGCAGCTGTTTCTATCTGGGACAGGTCTTTTCTGAAAACAGAACATCCCGGCCATCCTTTAACAAACCAGGAAAGCCTGCCCCGAAGCATTTTGCAGGCAGGTTTTTCACCAAAATACGCCATGTACAACTCTATCAGACGTTCCATTTTCCGGAATATTTCGCTGGGGCTGGGCTGCCTGTAAGTTCCCTTGACCAGTAAGTCTTCAATTTGGGAGAGGATAAATGGATTGGCCATGGCAGCACGGCCCACCATTACTCCATCACACCTGGTTTGTGTAAGCATCCTTATTCCATCTTCAACAGAATTGATATCCCCGTTGCCGATTACCGGGATATCCAGTTCTTCCTTGATCTGCTGGATCAGATCCCAGTTTGCAAAACCCTTGAAAGCCTGGCCTGCTGTCCTGGGGTGAAGGGTTATGGCATCAACGCCCACATCCTGGGCAATTTTGGCTATCAATAATGCCTGGTGTCCTGACCCGTCCCATCCAGATCTGATTTTTATGGTAAAGGGAAGGCTGGTGGCCTTTCGGACAGCCTTTAAAATGGCTTCACTGGTTTTGGGTTCCTTCATCAAGGCAACCCCTGCCCCCTGTTTTATTACTTTTTTTACGCTACAGCCGAAATTTATATCAATGATATCCGCTTTGCCTGCTTTTTCAATGAAAGTGGCTGCCTGGGCCATTGATTCAGGATCTGCTCCGAATATCTGGACGGATAATGGTTTTTCATCATCCCTGGATGTCAATAGGGTGATGGTTTTTTCAGAGTTGTAGAAAATACCCTTGGCACTTACCATTTCCGAGCACACCACAGCACACCCGCACTCTTTTACAAGTCTCCTGAATGGCAGGTTGGTTATCCCGGCCAAAGGGGCCAGAAAGGTTTTCCCTTTTATTTCAAGGTCTTTTATTTTCATTTTTAGCTTTCTTAATGGCTCTGGCTTAATGTTTTTGGATATCAGCCCCTGTCCTTGCATAACAGAACAGGCAATTATGAAAACAGGGATGGTCTTCATAGGAGCCGATATCTATTGATTTTGTGCATCTGCATCCCTGTTTGGAACGTTGTCCATAATCTTTCCTGGTTTCAGGATTTCCTCCATAGAGTTTTTTAAGCAGCCTGCCGTCAATGCAGGAGTTTTCCTCGATTCTGGAAAAAAGACCGCGGTTTGTAAAAAGGGATGCTTCAGAGCATAGAAATAATTGTATATTTTTGGTTTCAAGATAATCTGCCATTTGCTGGACCAGTTTTTGTTTGTTTTCTATTTTCGGTTCAACAAAGAAATGATTGGGTTTGTTCTGTAAAGATAGGCGCTTGAGTCTGGTTTGAATTTTTTTGTAGTCATCATAGAAACTGGTGACACATCTGGAGATTCCCATTTCTGACATGGCATTGGCAATCATGGTAAAATCATTCATATTATTTTCAATTTGCTGGTTGTTCTGCCTGTAAAAACAGATTGGATCAAAGCGCCATGATATTTTATCCGGCCCCAATCTGCGGCATAAAAGCCTTGCCTGGTTAATCCTTGTTTCAAGTTTTGGCAGGCCCGGTTCCAGAAGGGAAGAAGTAGAATTTATTGTAAAATTAAAATATAAATTATATCCTTTTTTAACAAGAATCCGGTCTGCCTGAAGTTCAAGAAATGGACCAAAGTTTTTTGACCAGAAAACAATGGAATGGATCTCCCGAGGCAGGGCATTAACTTTTTTAACCCTTTTATTATAGGGGTTTTTAATGGTGAAATATCCTTGCTGGATCTGTTCCAGAAACCAGGGTGTATACCATCCTGGAATATCTGTCCGCCTTGATGCTGAAATGATTTTATTTTGGGTCTGGCCCATGGTCTTTTTTTTTCAGGTCTGAAAAAGAAATGATTTTGGCATCTGGTTCCTCGGGTTTTTCCTGTTGAAGGAAATTCTCAGCCAAATCCCTGGAAGGCTTTTGGGGATGGGACAGGACAAACTCTTCCCTTGGGCATTCAACGGTTTTAAGTTTCATTTTTTTACCGTTCATATGGAACTCTTCCCCATTGATATAGTCATCCTTTAAGATCCAGGTCACCACCTGCAATGGAATTTGAAGCATTAATAATTTAATCTGGTACCAGTCCTTTTTGGGATCAGGTAAAATACTTTCAACCCTGGCAAATGAAACCGGTGAATCTTCGAGATAGATCAGTACAACATCATTGATTGTGGCCATGGATTCCTCTGTCATTTAATAGTATAGCATTTAGCCATTAGCAGTTAGCTAACAGCTAATGGCTAAATACTAAAAGCCCGCGCGATAGCGTGCTAATTTATTTTTCTTGTCAACCTGTTAAATATAACATAATCTTTTGATTATCTAAAGAATGGAATGGGACATGGTATTGAATAAAAAGGTATTAAATAAAAAATGGAGCATTTTTTTCCTGGTGGCATTGTCAATTTTCATGTCAACCCTGGACTCCAGCATCGTAAATATTGCTTTGCCATATATAATGCAGGACATGTCCACGGATATTTCCACCATTCAATGGGTAGTGGTTATCTACCTTCTGACTGTTTCCTCTTTTTTGCTGACCTTTGGCAGGCTATCTGATATCAGGGGCAGGCAGCAGGTATATGTGACGGGCTTCATGGTCTTTACCCTGGGATCACTTTTGTGCGGGATTTCAACAACCCCTGCTTTTCTTATCATGGCACGGGTTGTTCAGGGCCTTGGGGCTTCCATGCTCATGGCCTGTTCTCCTGCCTTGATTGTGGATGTGTTTGAAAAAAAGCAAAGAGGCCGTGCTCTGGGAATGATCGGCGCTGTTGTCGCAGCAGGGCTTACCACAGGACCTGTGGCAGGGGGATTGATTTTAGAATATTTTTCATGGCAAAGTATTTTTTATATCAATATTCCCATAGGGATTGGGGCCTCCGTTGCAGGTATCTTTGTGTTTAAAAATATTCCAGAGGGAAATGGTACCAGGGAGCCCCTGGACAAGGTTGGCAGTCTTATGATGATGATTTCCATTTGCAGCCTGATCCTGGGCCTGACCAAGTTTTCAGAATGGGGGATAATATCTTTCAGGTTTTTGGGTTGTGTGATTGTGGGAGGGTTTGCAGGTATTGGTTTTAAAATTAATTCAAACAGGTTTGCCCATCCCTTATTTGATTTTAATTTGTTGAAAATCAGGTTGTTTGTTCTGCCCCTTGCTGCAGCAGGGATTTTATTTGCCTCTCTTTTTGTTATTGTTTTTATGATGCCCTTTTACCTGACCTATCCCTGTGGTTTTTCAGCAGCCAAAACAGGCGGTATAATGATTGTGCCGTTTTTATTTCTTTTGTTTATTTCCCCTTTATCCGGTGCCTTGTCAGACCGTTTTGGATCCAGGCAATTGTGTTGTTTCGGGATGCTGATTCTGGGCCTTTCCCTGGTATCACTCATTTTTCTTTCTCCTGAAATGGATATCATTGCTATTCTGTGGCGGATTGCTTTGGCTGGTATTGGTACGGCATTATTTGTATCTCCCAATAACACCGCCATCATGGGTGCGGTTCCTTTGGCCAGGCGGGGAATTGCATCTGGTGCCACGGCAACGGTAAGAAATCTTGGCATGGTGACGGGTGTTGCCCTTGCAGGTGCAATATTTACCCATTCTTTTTCCAGCCTGACCCAGGGGGCTGGCCTGGATAATTATACTCCTGTCATGGGCCCTTATTTTATGGCAAGTTTCAGGCAAGCCATGGCAATGGGTGCAGCCCTTGCCTTTGTCGGTGCTATTGTTGCCTTTGCCAGGGGAAAAGAAGAAAATCCAGTTTAAAAAATCAAATCAAGGAGGGAGTTCGTGGAAAAATTTCAAAATTATGGGGCATTGGATCAAGCCTATGTCCTGGAGCGTTTGTTCCATCCCAGAAGGGAAGATCCGGGCCGGCTACCACAAAGTGATAGGGTGGATGTAATGATACCGGTGGGCCAGGGAGTAGAACTGGGAGCTTCCTTTTATTTCAATAGCCATTCAGCTCCCATTGTTCTCTTCTTCCATGGTAATGGCGAGATTGTGTCAGATTATGATGATCTGGGGCAATATTTTACCCGGGCCGGGCTTAATTTTTTTGTGGTGGATTACAGGGGGTATGGCCGGTCCTCTGGTTTGCCGGAAGTCAGCTCCATGATGACAGATAGTCATGTCATCCTGGATTTTTTGATATCCTATAAGGAAAAGAATCATTACACAGGGCCGGTCTGTATCATGGGACGTTCCCTTGGCAGTGCTCCTGCCTTGGAACTTGCTGTAAATTCAGGCCATGAAATTCATTGCCTGATTATTGAAAGTGGTTTTGCCTTTGCATCACCTCTGCTTGGGATCCTGGGAATTGATCCGGTTTCCATTGGTTTTAGAGAAGAACAGGGATTTGAAAATTTAGAAAAAATTAAAAGATTGAAAAACCCCTGCCTGATTATCCATGCAGAGTTTGATCATATTATTCCGTTTTCCGATGGACAGGCCCTTTATGATGCCTGTCCATCAAGTACAAAGTTTCTGCTGGAAATCAAAGGGGCCAACCACAATGATATCTTTTTTCGTGGAATGATCCCTTATCTTGAACAGGTTGGAAAATTTTGTTTCATGAACCCTGGTGGTTCAAGGTGATTTCATCTATGTTTTTAAAATTTCTGCTGATATTTATTTCTGGCGTAAAGGGACAACATAGACAGGCACGCTGGTTCTTTTTAAAACTTTCCGGGTGACATTGTCTCCCATGGCTTCAGCCAGACGTCCCTGTTGTTTGCAGCCCAGAACAATCAAATTACACCCTTCTTCATCAGCAGTAGATGTGATTTCATCTGCAATGGACCGGCCGTCTGTCACCAGAATTTTTTCTATGGGAGAGATTTCTTCGGAGGGCTTGTTCTCTTTTTCCCCATCCTGGAAAAATCCCGCAATGGCATGGCGGATTTTTAAGGCATCCACATTTTTACCGCTGAGAAGATTCCTGGCCCCTGTTTTCTGTTCATTTTTGATATCCTTGTAGAGTCTTTCTCCAAAGGCCATCTGGACGAGTTTTTCAGAGCGTTTGCTGGTTTCCTCCATGACATGGAGAACGATTATGTCAGCCTCTGAATAGGCTGCTGTTGTGGCAGCATGTTCAAATACCTGTTTCATCTCTGTGGACAGGTCTGATGCAAAAAGAATTTTTTGAAGTGGCTTGATCATTATATTCCCTCCATAATAGTATGGTTGAACAGACTTTGAATAATATTATTTTAAGGCTTAGGACCGCAAATTACTTGCGGTCTTTACAGCAATTTGTGTTCAGATTTTTTTATTCAGTATTTTCTACGCCGACCGGCGTATCTGTGTTAGCCAGCTCAGGAGAATTGGCCGGACCCGCTGCTGGTGGCACAGGAGCCAATGCTGTTTCCCATGAAGCTTGCCGCGCTCATTTTTTTTCTAACGTCTGGACTTTTGCATTCAGGGCATTCAACTTTCCCTTTGTCACCAGCAAAGACCAGTTTCTCAAATTCTTTTTTACAATGGTCACACTGGTATTCATAAATAGGCATGTTCATATCCTTATATAAATTAATTATTTTTACTTGTTTCTTATATCAATTTTTCATAAATGGTACAAGATAAAGATGGTCAAATAATAAAGCAAAGATAATGCCAGCCCAATGAACTTTTGTCTTTCTTGATATGACAGCAGATATTTGGTATGATAGGTACTGTTCTGGACCATTGGCATGGTGTTTGCTATGCTAATATCCTTTACAAGCACACAATTACAAACACAAAATGAAAATTTAAATAAAAGGTGAGCTATGAAAGAAATGTTGTATATGGGAATATTTGTGGGGATTTATCTGTTTTTGCAGATGTATCTGTTTCCGAAAATGGGAGTGTCTACCTGAATGAGTGATGCCTGTCAGGTGACAGACAAGAAGAAAAAAGCAGACACAATTTTTGAAAAAAAAGATTGAATATAAAAGGAAACAATTAAGATACCTGAGGATTATAGTAACGTTATTTTTTCCGATGAACAGGGACAGGTAGCGTTACTGATTTGGAGGCATAATGACAGACCCCCTGTTTACACCCATTTCCATTAATAATCTGGAAATTGAAAATAGAATCTATATGCCGGCCATGCACCTTGGCATGGCCCAGGAATTTGAGGTAACAGATCAGATAATCAATTTTTATGCCCAGCGTGCAAAAGGTGGACCTGGAATGATCTGTGTGGGGTATGCCACAATTGATGAACTCTCGGGCAATACCCAGAACATCGGAGCCCATGATGACAGGTTTATTCCGGGACTGGCCAGGCTGGCCTCCACCATAAAGGAAAATGGCTCCCTCTCTGCCGTTCAGATTAACCATGCCGGGCGGTACAATTTTTCATTTTTTCTCAATGGAAAACAACCTGTGGCTCCTTCTGCCATTGCCTCCCGCATGACAAAAGAAACACCCAGAAGCTTGACCGTTGAAGAGATAAAAGAGATCATCAACTCCTTTGCTGCTGCAGCGGCCCGGGTCAAAAGGGCTGGATTTGATGCCGTTGAAGTGTTAAGCGGTACCGGATATCTTATAAGTGAATTTCTATCTCCTTTAACTAACCATAGAATCGATGAATACGGCGGCAGTCTGGAAAATCGGATGAGATTCGGCCTTGAGGTTGTAGGGGCCGTACGAAATGCTGTGGGACTGGATTATCCTTTGATTGTTCGTATGAACGGCAATGATTTCATGGCCGGTGGTAATCCCCGGCAGGAACTCATTGCCTATGCCAGGGAACTGGCCGCAGGCCCTGTGGACGCCCTGTGTATAAATGTTGGTTGGCATGAGGCAAGGGTGCCTCAGATTGTGACCCAGGTTCCCCGGGGTGCTTTTGCCTATCTTGCGCGGGCCATAAAGGAGATAGTGGATGTTCCTGTTATTGCAAGCCATAGGATCAATGATCCTGATATGGCACGCCAGGTGATCAAACAGGGCTATTGCGACATGGTGGCCATGGGCCGAAGCCTCATAGCTGATCCAATGTTGCCGAAAAAGGCAAGCCAGGGCCGGGAAAAAGAGATCATGCATTGCATTGCCTGTGCCCAGGGCTGTTTTGATAATCTGTTCAAGCTCAAGCATGTGGAATGTCTGTGCAATCCCTTGGCCGGGTATGAACCGGATCAAGAAAAAGTATTCAATGCAGGTAAATCCAAGTCATCGGGTAAAAAAGTTCTTGTGGCCGGAGGAGGCCCTGCTGGTATGACCGCAGCCCTGACTGCCCATGGAAAAGGGCATCTGGTCACCCTTTTTGAAAGCACAGGAAGATTGGGAGGGCAGCTGCATCTGGCAGCTGCCCCACCTGGACGGCAGGAGTTTGCTCAACTTGCCAGGGATCTTGAAAATCAGATGAAAGCCCTTAAAATTCCCTTTGTCTTGAATCAGGCTGTTGACAAAGCCCTCATTGAAGCAGAATCACCAGATGTCGTCCTCATTGCCACCGGGGCCAGACCCCTTAATCCCCCCATTCCGGGCATGGACCTGCCACATGTGGAAGATGCATGGGATGTTTTGGAGGAAAAGGTCTCCACCGGTGCTAGAGTGGTCATCATAGGCGGCGGGGCCGTGGGAGTTGAAACTGCACTTTTTCTGGCAGAAAAAGGGACTTTGCCGGCAGAAACCCTTAAATTTCTTTTGGTGAACAAGGCGGAAGCCCTGGAAACCCTTTTTGATATGGCCACAAAGGGCAGCAAGGATATCTGCCTGGTTGAGATGATGGACAAGATTGGAAAGGATATCGGTAAATCCACTAAATGGGGAATGATGCAGGACCTTGGCAGGTTCGGGGTCAGTACCATAACATCTGGAACAGTGACAAAAATTACCCAGGCTGGAATTGAAATTGTTCAGGGAGAAACTTTCAGGGAAATTGCAGCAGATACCGTGGTGGTTGCCGCTGGATCTGGATCATATAATCCATTGGAAGGGATAGTAAAGGATATGGGACTGGCATACCAGGTTATTGGTGATGCAGGGCAGGTGGCAACAGCCTTTGAAGCGGTCCATGGAGGATATGAGGCTGCCAGGGATATTTAACTTTCCAGGTCGGGGTCCTGCCCGATTTTATCGCATTCCGGGTCCTTTTATGTCCCGTTGGGTGAGGGTTTAACTCCCGGGGAAAATTCAAAATTCTGATCAAAAAAGGAATTAACCTGCTTTTCATAACCCTGGATGGAGGTTGATTTTAAAATTTTTTTTAAATGCTTTTTGCTGCCCTTAAATGATGGGCCCAAAAAACTCCAGAAACCTTTCATTCGTCCTGTCAAATGCCCGGGGCCGGAAAATATTTTGTTGTATTCAAAATAAAGCTCATCATGGAAGGCTTTTAATCGGATAAGTCGATCCTGGGAATTTTTTTGGAACCCTTTTATATCTTGTTTAATGTCTTCGGCAAGAAATGGGTTGGCCAGAATTCCCCGGCCGATCATGAATCTTTTGACGTTTGGGAATTGGTTTTTGATAAATTCAAAGGAGGATTTATCAGTGATATCCCCGTTATAGGTAAAGGTATGCCGGCTTTTTTGAATGGCATTTCCAAAGGCATTGTGGTCTGCAGTGCCTGTGTACATCTGAGTCCCTGTCCTGGGGTGGAGGATTATTTCCTCCAAAGGGTGTCTGTCAAACATGGTAAGTAAATCAAAAATTTCATCCTTTGTCTTCCGTCCCAGGCGGATTTTAACAGAAAGGGAGGCTGATATATTGGGAATGATCTGGGTGAGCAGGTCATCAATCTTTTCAGGATAGAGCAAAAGTCCTGATCCCCGGCTCTTTTTTGCTATTTTGGAATGGGGGCACCCAAGGTTCCAATTTATCCTTTTGTGGCCCATTTTATATAAATGGTTGGCAAGGAAAATAAAATCCTTTGCCACATTGCCTAAGATCTGGGGGATCACAAAGAGGTTTTGATTTTTTTTTGGGTCCACATCCTTTATACGGGAAGGCTTCAGTCGCTGCTGGCCCATGGTTGAAATAAAGGGAGCTATTGCCTCATCAATGCCTGAAAAATGTCCGGCCCATACATTTCTATAGGTAACATCGGTAAACCCCTGGAGCGGAGCCAGTATTATTATATCTGAATTTTCCATTGAGGTTGTTTTATCTGCTCTGTTCTTTTGAATTAGCTATTGCAGGTCCTTTTTGCTATTGCGGATTCTTAAAAGTTTAAAAAGGCTTTGACAAATACAATTGGGATAAATTATAGAGTCAATATTTTTTGGTCCCAGCTATACAGAACATTAATACGGATTGCAAGGAGTGTTTGCAGGTATGCAAGAGCTTTACAAAGAAGTTATTGAGATTAACCTGATGCCGGACAATTTAGACAAGGATGGCAATTCAGCAAAGGAAAACAAGGCAGGGTTATTTTTTGAAAAATTGAATATCATGGAACGTCCATCAAATTTTAATTGGGCCAAAGAAATTTTTGAGGATCTCCATGTAAAGAAAACACCGGAAAAAACAGCCCTGGTCTGGAATGATATTGACACCCAGGACCATAGATCCTATTCCTATCTTGAACTTCTTCAAAAAGCCAATCAATTGATTAATCTTTTGGAAAAAAAAGGGGCTGGCTCTAAAAATAATTTTTATATGATGAATCCGATTCTTCCGGAAACATGGTTTGCCAGTCTTGCCTGCATCAAGGCAGGCATTACTGCCGTGCCCACAGCAACAACCCTGACAAGCAGGGAGCTTGAATACCGGTTTGAAACATACCATCCAGATGTGGTTATGGCTGATGAAGATTCAGCCGATCTTGTGGACAGGGCTTCCCTGGAAACCGGTGTTTATCCCAGTGTTAAACTGGTATTGGGTAAAAAAGAGGGTTGGACTTCCTTTGAGAGAATTGAAGAGGAATCAATGGAGGCTGGGGCAGCAGATACTTTAGCCGATGAAATTCTTTTCTGCTTTTTTACGTCCGGCACCACGGGTCTCCCAAAAAGAGTGGGCCATACAGCTGTTTCCTATCCAATGGGCCATCTGTCCACCACTGTGATGATGGGGATCAGACCCGATGATATCCATAATAACCTGAGTGCGCCGGGATGGTCAAAATGGTCATGGTCCAGTTTTTTTGCACCTTTTAACGTGGGGGCCACGGTCACAGGGTTTCAGTTTTCAGAACTGGACGGTGAACAGTATCTGGATGCCCTTTCCAGGAACAGGGTTACCACATTTTGTGGTCCGCCTACTGCATGGCGTATGTTTGTGAACATGAATCTGGATTCCTTTGACCTGTCAAATTTACGAATATCCATAAGTGCGGGAGAACCTTTGAATCCTGAGGTTATTTCCCAATGGGAAAAATATACAGGTACGGAAATCCGGGATTTTTATGGCCAGACAGAATCCACGGCCATGATTGGAAATTCTCCCTGGATGACTGGTAAAATGCGGGCCGGATCATTTGGAATGCCATCCCCCATGTATGATGTTGCCCTGGCTGATAATGAAGGAAATGAGATTGCAGAACCGGATCAGGTGGGACATATAGTTGTGAAGCTGGATAATTGGCGTGGCCTGGGCCTGTTTTCCAAATATATAGGTAACCCGGAGAAAATGAGTTCCGTGTTTGTGGATAATTATTATTATACAGGAGACCGGGCTTACTTTGATTCTGAGGGCTATTGGTGGTTTGTGGGCCGGGCCGATGATGTAATCAAATCATCGGATTATCGCATAGGACCATTTGAAGTAGAGAGTGCCCTTGTGGAGCACCCGTCTGTTGCAGAGACAGCTGTTGTGGGTGCGCCTGACCCCAATCGGCACCAGCTGGTAAAGGCCTATGTGATTTTAAACCCCAGCTATGAAGGGAACCAAGAGCTTGCATTGGATCTTTTTAAACATACCATGAATATTCTGGCCAAGTTTAAGATTCCCAGAATTATTGAGTTTGTTAGTGAAGTTCCCAAGACCATCAGTGGAAAAATTCGGAGGATAGAACTTCGTGAGCTTGAAGCAGAGAAAAAAGAACCGGCTTCCAGAAACCAGAATTTCAAAAATTCGGATCATAATTCTAAAGAATATTTTTACTGGGATTTTCCTGAGTTGAGTTCCAAAAATAGAAAATAAGGACCGCAGGTCAAGTAAGTATATCAGGAAAAGGGCATCTCTACTTCCACCTCGCCACTACCGGTTCTGATAAATTTTGCATTTTTATATTTTTTTTGGAATACCTTGAGCATTTTACGGTTTTCCGCAAGTACCGTTGCAAGAAATTTTTTGTAATTATTTTCCTTTGCAATGGTTTCCAATGCTTTCAGGAGAAAACTTCCAATGCCTAACCCATGGAGATGTTCTTTGACCAGAAAAGCCACTTCAGCAGAATCTTTGCCTACCTCTGCGTAGGAACCAATGGCAACTATCTGTTTTCGTTTTCCAAGCTGCATCAGGCCGATAAGGGTCATGTTTCTACTATAGTCCACATCTGCCCATTGCTGCTGGAGCATTTTTCTGGAAAATACTTTTCGTCTGTTAAAGAAACGATAATAAATGGAATCTTCCTGAAGGGAATAGTAAAAATGCCGGGATTCAAATTCATCCGAGGGTAAAAGGGGTCTGAATTCAATATTTCTGCCGTTGGTCAGCTTCATGGAATAATGATAGGAATCCAGAAATAACAGGTCCTTGCTGGTTGGGGGAAGTTGATCTGAAAAGATATAATGACGTTTTTTTGCCTGGCTGATCAATTCATTGCGAAATTTGGGATGGGCAATCTGGGCAAGTTCCATGACTCGTTGGGAAATACTTTTCCTTCGCATTTCAGCAATCCCGTATTCAGTGACAATGATGTCTATATCCCCCCTTGTTGTGGCCACGCCTGCTCCTTCACTTAAATGGGGAACAATGCGTGATATTTCTCCGTTCTGGGCTGTGGAGGGGATGATGATAATTGAGAATCCACCATTTGACATGGCAGATCCTCGAATGAAATCCACCTGGTCTCCAATGCCGCTGTAAAAAAGATATCCTTTGGAATCTGTGCAGACCTGGCCGGTGAGATCCACTTCCAGGGCAGAGCTGATGGAGATAAAATTATCATTTTTGGCAATCACATTGGGATCATTGACAAATTCCGAGGATTTAAAATAGAACATTGGATTGTTATTCACAAATTCGTAAAGCTCTTTGGAACCCATGCAAAGAGAGGCAACCACCCGGTCAGGAAGGTAGTTTTTTTTTCGGTTGGTAATGACTTTTTTTTTAAACAGGGGCAGCAACCCGTCGGTAATGACCTGGGTGTGGATGCCCAGGTCTTTTTTATCTGCAAGGCAGGGCATGACTGCATCGGGCAGATGCCCAAAACCGATCTGAAGGGTTGAACCGTCATCCACCAGCATATTTACATAGTGGCCGATCCGTTTTACCACCTCCTGATTTTTTGTCTCAGGAAGGGATTCTACAATGGATTCTTCATATTCAACCAGAAAGTTTATTTCGTCAATATGCACAAAAGAATCACCCCAGGTTCTGGGCATTTGGGGATTGACCTGGGCAATGACAATATCTGCATTTTTCACCCCGGAAAGGGTTATGTCCACGGAAATGCCCAAAGAACAATATCCATGTTCATCCGGAGGGCAAACCTGTATCAGTGCAACATCAAGGCCTATTTCATGGTTTTCAAAAATTTCCGGGATCTGGGATAAATAGACTGGGATATAATCAATTTTTCCTTCAAAGGCTGACTGTCTCATGAGAAGAGAGATAAAAAAGAGTTTAATCGAGAACCTGGAAAGAAAATTTTCGTCATTAACATACTTTGACAATGTAGAGGAAAGCATCTGATAAATAATAATGTCCTGGATAGACATATCTTCAGCCATGGCTTTGATCAGACGCTGGGGTTCTCCGCATCCTGTTCCGATAAATACCCTGCTGCCGTTACGTATTTTTTTGATACTCTTTTCAGGAGTGAGAAGTTTTTCCGGGCATATCTGCCTTAGATCCATGAATATTTCTCCCAATGTGGCAAAATTAATTCTGCAAATGATCTAATTATTAAATATATTTTCTCCAAAGTACAGGGAAAACCCCTTGGCATTTAAGAGATTTGAAAAAAATATAGCTCTTTCGGGAATGATGTGGTGTGCTGTTTATGCTGAAAACAGGGAAATGGCGTTTGAATATGCCCTGGCAAAGGCAGGGTGCAGGGATGAAAGTAAGGAAAAGGTCAGGGCTTTTGTGGATAAAAAATTTAATTGTCTTTAAAATTCTGGTGAAGATCTATCTTTGATTTATGTTGATAAAAGATAAGGTTTCATATACATTTATTGGATAAAACTTGTTACAATCAAAGCTTAAACAGGTTGGTATTGGTAAAATGGAAAATGATACGATCAATATTCTGGTGGTGGATGACGAAGAGGGAATTCTGGATGTAACTGAAGGATATTTCCAGAGAAAAGGGTATGAAGTATACACAGCAGGCAATGGGCAGGAAGCGCTTGAGATAATTATGCGGGTAAAAATCGGGTGTATTTTTACCGATATTAACATGCCGATAATGGATGGACTTGAACTGGCTGAAAAGGTCAGGCATATAGATAATACCCTTCCTGTTGTTGTGATGACGGGATACCCTTCCCTGGAAAATTCTATTCAGACTCTGAAAAACGGGGTGGTGGATTACCTTATTAAGCCTGTCAACCTGGAGCAGATGGAACTGACCCTTACGCGTATTCTAAGGGAACGTGAGCTGTTTGTTGAAAATGTGATTTTAAAGGAAGAAGTTGAACGGCAGGAAAGGCTCCGGGAAATAAACAATGAATTGCTTGAACGGGTTGAAGAGGTCAATACCCTGAACAGGGTCATGGAGGATTTCGCCGCCACGGATTCAAGCCATGGAATTTTTAATAAGGTAGTAGATCTCGGAGTGGATGAGCTCAAGGCTGACAAGGTTTTTTTCCATGTTTATTCTGAAGAGGATGCATCCCTGGTTCTGGTTGCAAAATCCAGCGCAACATTTCAAAATGAAGATGTTTTAAAGAAGTTTGGGGAAGATATTACAGACAAGACCAAAAACTATATTGTTGATTCCATTAAATTGGATCAAAATCCCTGTCTGGTTTCAAACACCAGAAAAAATAATCAATTTGATGAATCAATTAATTCTTTTATGGTGGCTCCCCTTAAAATACGTGAAAAAATATTTGGCGTGGCCAGTGCATTTGTTTTTCAGGAGGATAGATTTTTTACTGAAAAAGATATCTATTACATGAATTTTATTACCCAGAAGGCTGCTTCTGCCATTGAAAATATTGCATTGTATGAGAATATATATGAAAATCTTTTTGCTACACTATTCGCCTTTGTTACGGCCTTGGAAGTCAGGGACCTCTACACCCGTAAACATTCTACAAGGGTAGCCAAATATGCCCATATGATTGCAGAAGAAATGGGCTGTACTGAAGAAGAGCTGGATGTGATTAATTTTGCCGGAAGTCTCCATGATATAGGGAAAATAGGTATCCGGGATGACATCCTTTTGAAACCGGGCAAACTTACCGATGAAGAGTACGAGAAAATAAAGGAACATCCGGTTATTGGAGCCGATATCATCAGCAAATTGGGATTGTGGGACCGGGAGATGGAAATCATTCGACACCATCATGAACGCTATGATGGAAAAGGATATCCAGATGGGTTAAAAGGAAAGGCGGTTCCTAAATTAGCCAGAATTTTATCTGTGGCTGACTGCTATGATGCCATGGCTTCCGACAGGTCTTACAGGAAAAAAATGGAGAAAGAGATTGTGCTGGATATTTTAAAGGAAAATTCCGGTACCCAGTTTGATCCCGAGGCGGTTGAAGCGTTTTTAAGAATAGCGGATCAGGAGCTTCCCTATGACTTTTAATGGCTTGAGCAAGAATTTAAAATGTGCTACTTTGATTTTATGGTAATCACATGACAAGGTTAAATTACGGAGTAAGTCTGCAATGGCTGTTTTAAATGATGATAGACGCAAACATACTAGAGTGGGATTTACTACCGAGATTCACATTGTACTTCAAATTCAGGAGAAACAGGTAAAATTAGAGGGCAATTCAAGGGATCTGAGCTTAAAAGGAATTTTTGTTAGAACGGATAAGCTATTTCCCAGGGGAACAACCTGCTCTGTAAAAATATATCTTACCGGTGGAATAGAAAAAATAGAATTGATGATACAGGGAACAATTATCAGGGAAACGGAAGCGGGAATAGGTATTATTTTTAATTCCATGGATGTGGAGACCTATTCCCACCTTAAAAATATTGTACGTTACAATAGTAAGGATGATTCTGTTTAAGAACAGCAGAGCCAAAGGGTAAAAGTAATGGATGTAAGTTTAGTCAATCCATTTATCAATGCAACCATAAACGTGCTGGAAACCATGGCTTTTGTTACGGTAAATGCAGGTAAACCATATTTAAAAAAAGACAATACAGCTGTTGGAGATGTAACAGGAATTCTTGGACTGACAGGTGTTGCCAATGGTACCATTGCAGTAACCTTTGAGGAAAAATGTATCTTGACCGTTGTGTCCAATATGTTTGGTGAAACCATGGAGTCCCTGAACGAAGAGATTGCCGATGCAGTGGGAGAATTGACCAATATGATTTCCGGGCAGGCAAGACGGGAACTTGGAGGGTTAGGAAAGGTATTTAAGGCTGCCATTCCTTCTGTTGTGACCGGAAAGAATCATAGTATCAGGCATTATTCAGACGGACCTAAAATAGCAATTCCCTTTAATACTGATGGTGGAAATTTTACAATTGAAGTATGTTTTGAAAGATAAAAAAGGATTTTTAATCCATAGAAGGAGGGAAATGTGGCAATGGACACATCCATCAAGATTCTGATTGTTGACGATTTTGCAACCATGCGCCGTATTCTTAAGAATATTTTAAAACAACTTGGTTTTAAAAATCTTG
>JAOZST010000156.1:0-9037 GCA_029939535.1 Desulfobacteraceae bacterium
AAGCTGCACAAAAAAGATAATTTCATGTGACATCCGGTTCCCATTTTTACCCGAATACAAAATCCAATGCCTTTACCTGGCCCTTGAATTCGTGTACATTAAAAGAAGTCAGGCTAAAACTGTCTGTGACCAGAAGCATAAGGAGGAGATCATGATCAATGCCAGAGATATCATGGAAACCAATATTATCTCCATCACCCCGGATACGGAAATTACCAGGGCAGTGGAGATACTGCTCAATAATCATATCAATGGAGCACCAGTGGTGGATACCAATGGGGAACTCATGGGTATCCTGTGCCAGAGCGACCTGATATTCCAGCAGAAAGACATACCCATACCTCCCATTTTTACCATTCTTGACGGCCTTTTTCCTTTGTCCTCTTCAAAAAAACTGGATGACCAGTTCCAGAAAATGGCTGCAACAAAGGTGGAACAGGCCATGGTGAAAAAGGTAACTTCTGTTACTCCCGACACCCTGGTATCAAAAATCGCAGGCCTCATGGTTGAAAAACATTTCCACACCATCCCGGTGGTTGAAGGCAAAAAACTTGTGGGTATAATTGGTAAGGAAGATATTTTGAAAATCCTGGTTGTTGGAGGGGAAAAGACTGATTCCTGAAAAGACCAGCCAGGTCTCACCATTTTCCATTCCAAATATCCGAAGGTATATTGCCTTTAAGGTTTTGTTCAACTCAAGATTTTACTACCCGGTCTTTACCATATTATTCCTTGATTTCGGCTTGACCGTGGCCCAGTTTTCAATTCTCAATGCAGTCTGGGCCGCCACCATTGTTGCGGCAGAAGTCCCTTCAGGAGCTCTGGCAGATATTATCGGGCGCAAACGTCTCCTTGTTTTTGCCACCATGACCATGGTGGTGGAAGTGGGAATTATCAGTTTTATGCCTGGATTGGATGTGTCTGTAATTTTTTCCGTATTTTTGATCAACCGGATTTTAAGCGGCCTGGCTGAAGCTGCTGCCAGCGGTGCTGACGAGGCCCTGGCCTACGATGCCCTGAAGGCCCGGGGCAACCCGGATGACTGGGGACGGGTACTGGAAATCCTGGCCCGGTTCCAGTCCATTGGATTTATCATTGCCATGACCACAGGAGCTGCCATATACGATCCCCATCTAATGGAAGGATTCTGCCGATTCCTGGGATTTTCCATTTCCCTGACCCAGGAGACCACCATGAGGTTTCCTTTATATGCAACTTTTATCCTGGCCCTTTTTGCCTGTGCAGCCACCCTGGGAATGAAAGAGATACACCACGAAAAAACGCCTGCCTCTTCCCAAAGCCGGCAATCTCCGGGCCAGGTTGCAAGGCTTACACAGGCTTTTGGCCTGACCTTCCAGGCCGGGGCCTGGATTCTAAAGACCCCTTTTGTCCTGGGGGTGATTCTCTTTGGAATGCTCTTTGACGGAATCATCCGCATGGTCATTACCCTGTCCAGCCAGTATTACAGAATGATCCATCTGCCTGAATCTGTTTTCGGTATAGTGGGTTCCCTTGTGGCCATGCTGGGTCTTGTGATTCCAAGAATTGCCAGAAAAATTGCAGAAAACCAGAATCCTTCCCAGGGGCTTTGGATCACGGCAGTCCTGACCCTTTCAGGCCTGACAGCAATGAACTTTTTCTGGCCATGGGCTGGTCTGGTGCCAGCCCTTGTCACTTTCTCTGCCATGTATTTTAATGGGTTTTTTGTAAGCTTTTACGTGAACAGGGAAGCCGCCTCGGAACAGAGGGCCACTGTGTTGAGTTTTAAAGGACTGTCCTATAATCTGTCCTATGGAATCCTGGGCATTGGGTATGCCCTTTTGCTGAAGGCCCGGAAACAGGCCCTGGAAGCAGATTTCTCATTGCAGAATCCAGATCCAGGACCAGCCATGATTGAAAATCTGGTCTTTACAAAAAGTTTTATATGGTTTCCAGTGGCCTTTTTGCTGGGTTTTATTTTCCTTTGCCTTGTGTATCTGGTTTTCCTTAAAAAACAGCCATGATCTGGTTTTACGCATTCATCACTCCCCAAATTTTCAACAATTCTTGATAGGAAAATCCATTGATTGACAGGTGTCCTAACCAATGGTATTTATATAGTATCATACCAAGGAGGTATATAAAAAATGCATACCAAAAAAGTTGCCATTACGATTCCAAAAGAACTATTAACCATGATTGATGACAGCAGCAAGAAAAAAGGATTATCTAGAAGCAAATATATTTCCATGATACTCAGAGAAAAACTTATATTGGAAAGAAACAATCATATCAAGGATGTTTACGATCGGATTTTTGCAGATGAATCCTTGAGAAAAGAACAATGCAATTGCGCCAGGTGGTTTGAAGGGTTAGGAACTGAAAAGGGACAAGAATGGTAATTCGAAAAGGTTCTGTTTATTGGGTGGATTTTTCGCCTGGAAAAGGCTCTGAACCAATGGGAAGAAGACCAGGCCTTGTGGTTCAAAATGACTTGTTAAATGACAGCAAATTAAACACAGTTATTGTGGTGGCCATTACCTCAACTTTGAAATTTGGTGAACTGCCAGGAAATGTAACTTTGCGAAAAGGTGAAGCAAATCTTCCCAAAAAATCTGTAATTAATATGACGCAGATAAAAACTGTGGATAAAGCCAGCCTTAAGGAAAATATGGGCAGTCTCACGAAAGAAAGACTTTCCCAGGTTTATAAAGGCATGAAACTTGTCATGGATATTCCTTGATTGGTGAAGGGATAACCTTCATCAATATCCACATCTTTTTACTCCGGTTTTTTCACAATGGTCTTTTTATTTTCTCTAAAATTCAGGATAGATTGTTTCAGTTTTTCCCATCTCGTTATTTATCCATAATTTAGCTCCTTTATATATCACTTTGGCCCCTGCTTTGGCTATAGGCGGCCATGGGGAAAAAACGCCATGGCAAGGAGCTGAATTAACCTTGCCATGGCAGTTTCCTATAGTGATCTGGAGTGATCATGATCAGTGCCATCCCCTTTCTGAGGGTATCAAGGCACTATTTATTTTTCCAGACCGGTCTTCTTTTTTCCTCAAAACTGGCAATACCCTCAAGGGTATCTTCTGTTTTCATAAGGGTTTTAAGAAAATAATTGGAGACCAAATCAACTCCCTGGAAAAAACTGGTACCAATATGGCGTTTTACAGCCCTCTTGTTGAGACGGAGAATCAAAGGACTTGACATGCATATTTCCTTGATATTTTTTTCCACCACGTCCTTGAAATCCTCCTCCGAGGGCACTTGGCTGACAAACCCAAGTTTTCCGGCTTCTTCGGCTGTATAATTTTTACCCGTGGTCACAATTTCAATGGCTTTTGCAGGTCCCACAAGTTCAGGCAGTCGAATGGCAGCATAGGGAGGGAAAAAGCCAAGCTTGATTTCAGGCTGGCCAAAAATGGCTTTTTCAGAGGCAATAACAATATCGCAGGCAATGGCGACTTCCATGCCTCCCCCTAAACAGGCCCCGTTAACAGCAGCAATCACCGGGATGTCGATCATATTGATCAATTCAAATATCCGGTTAAAGACAGCAACCATTTCATCCACATTATCAGGGGCATGGTCTGCCACCTCAACCCCTGCACAGAAACTTCTACCCTCCCCTGTGATTACCACACATTTTAAAGACTCATCCGCTGCAATGGCTGCCAGTTCCGTGTTTAATTCGTTCATCATGGGAATGTTCAGCACATTGTGCTTGGGGCGGTTTAAGGTGATTCTTGCCACCTGGTCATCTTTTTCTATATTTAAAAATTCAGGTCCTGCCATGTTGCCTCCTGTATTTAATAATTTTTATCCTAACCTTTTATAATTCTGGGAGTAATCATATGGTGCTGGGGACAGATGGATTTAGGGTTCTGGTAGGCAGACCCTGCAAAAGCTTTAAGATAATCCCTTAAATTATCCATCTTGACCACTTCATCCACAAACCCCTGTTTTGCACAAAATGCCGGCCTTGAGTTATCATGGTATTCCTGGGCCAGGGTATTCATTTTTTCAATAATAGGCTCCAGGGGTCGTCCGGCATCTTTTTCCTTGACCAGACGTCGGGAAAAGCTTGCCGCAGCAGCTGTTTCACCGTGCATCACATAGATTTCCGTGGTGGCAATCCCCAGGGTAAAGGCATTATGGCGGTTGGCAGTTGGGCCGCCCATGACATAATGGGCTGCTGCTGTACCTTTTCTCAGGGTCACCAGGGTCATGGGAACATCGGTCTGCTGGATGGAATAGATCAAAGATTGTCCAAGGCCAAGAAGTTCAGCCTTTTCCGCAATATCCCCCACATCAATACCCGAGGTATCCTGGAACCAGATTACCGGAATCCTATCCCTGCCGCACAGGGTTACAAATTCATTCATCTTGATCAGGCCCTGGCGGTAGAGTTTACCTCCAATACCTCCATAATCAGCATATTCAGGGTAATCTTCCCCCAGCCATCCCTGGTTGTTGCCGATACAGCCCACCAGGTATCCGTCCATTTTACATAGACCTGTATAGACTTCAGGTCCGTAATCCGGCCTGAATTCCATGTGCTCGCTGCCATCCACCAGTCGTGCCAGAACTTCCTTGAAATCATAAATCTGTTTCTGGTTAATGGGAATCAAACGGGAGATATCCTCTGCCGGGAAACGGGGTTCTTTGGGCTCGGCCACCCTGAAAAATTTCGGGTTATAGGAAGGCATATCTTTCATATAATCCTTAAGCCCGTCCAACACCCCTTTTTCCTCTTCATAAACATAGCGGAAAAACCCAGTTGAATCATGGTGTACTTCCACTGATCCCGGGGGTTTTGCCTTGTACTGCTTGGCAGCCTCAATCAATTGTTCCGCCCCGTCCACATCAAAATGCCCCTTGGGGGACATGCCGCTCAGGATTCCACCGCCGCCCACTGCTATATTGCAGTTCTTATGGGCAAAGAGGATGGTGGGACTTATGCCCTGGTAACCGCCGCCGGCAGGATTGGTGCCGTAAATACCTGCCAGGATGGGAATCCCCATCTGTTCCAGTTCTGCATGACGGTAAAAGGTGGTGCCGGAACCCCTCCTATTTGCATAAAACTTCTCCTGCTCAGTCAATTTAACCCCTGAACAATTGACCAGCCAGACCAGGGGAATATTCAGACGTTTGGAAAGATCTGTGGCCCTGAAAATATTTTCCGGTTGACCCGGCAGCCAGGCTCCAGCCATGACCTTGTTGTCAAACCCGATGATCACTGCCCATTTGCCGGATATCTTGCCCAGACCGTCAATGACGTTTGTGGTGCCTTCCTCATTGTCCTCGGGATTGAACAGAGTATGCAGAGGATGCCAGGTCCCTGGATCAATAAGGTATTCCAGCCTCTGCCATACTGTCATAACACCCCTGGCATTAATTTTTTCCGTGGGCATTCCAGCATTCTTTACCTTTTCCACCTCAACATCAATGCCATCTTCCACTTCCCGGACTTGTTCAAGGTTTCCCTGGGAACTGAGCCTTTTGCCCTTGTTCAGTTCTTTTCCAAATTCTGTCATCTTCTCAAAGTATTGTCGCATTCTCTACTCCTGGTAATAAAAATTATTGGGTTTACCGGCACAGGCCTGACAAAAGCCGTTTTTTTCCACATCATCAACCTCCTGAAGATCATGCCGGTCCATAAACTGACGTAAAACTGAGTTTTCATACTGACTTGACTTTAAATTTTTCTTTAAGTATAGACCTAAACTATCTTGTTTTAAAAAGCCTTGTTTTTTTTTAAAAGACAAAGCATCAATTATATTTTGAATTATATTTTGAATAAAGGAGAGTTCAATGAGCACAGAAATTTTAGCCCCCATGCCCGGAACCATTATTGAAATCCAGATCAACCAGGGAGATGACGTGGTTGAGGGCCAGGAACTTTTAGTTCTTGAAGCCATGAAAATGGAAAACCCCATTGTTGCCACTGCTGACGGAAAAATCAAAGAAATTAATGTAAGCGTAGACGACAAGGTTGCCACCAAACAAGTGATGCTTGTCATTGAATAACCATCCAATGTCTTTACCATGACATTTTTATCTGCAAAGAGCCCTGGGATTTTTCCAGGCTCTTTGTATGATACTCCTATCAATATTTACATCTTCCCTGAATTTTTATTGATTTAATCTATCTGAAATCAAATTCACTTTATACAAATTTTATGTTTATGTAAATTTTTTATCCTGATTTTTTTATCAAAATCCCTGTTCCATATTGTAAAATAACCTTCTATTTGTGTAAGATAGAAAGAAACAAAACCCTTTGTCAAGAAATTTTTTGATCAGATTTTTAATCATATTTTTCTTGACATTGAATTAAATTTTTAGTTTACCTTACTCCATAATATGATTGCCCAGCAGGATCATCACCTTGCCTATTGTAAACGCATATTAACGGGTGCTGCCCGCTCTTTTTCACAAAACATGGGATTCAGCATCCCTGCTTTTAATACACTACAAACTAATTTAATTAGGAGGAAAAATGGATTTTAAATTATCAACCGAGCTGAAGATGCTCCAGAAAGAAATCAGAAAATTTGCAAAAAAACAGATAGAGCCCTATGCAGACGAATGGGATGAGAACCATCACTTTCCCATTAAAGAAGTCATGCGCCCTTTGGGAGAACTTGGATATTTCGGCACTGTGATCCCGGAAGAATACGGGGGAGAAGACATGGGATTCATGGCTTCCATGATTGTCACCGAAGAACTGGCAAGGGTTTCCTCTTCTTTACGGGTCCAGGTCAATATGCAGGTGCTGGGCTGTGCCTACACCATTTATAAATATGGCAATGAAGAAGTAAGAAAAAAGTATGTGGAAAAACTCTGTACAGCTGAATACATAGGTGGTTTCGGCATAACAGAGTCCGATGCCGGGTCAGATGTAATGGCCATAGCCTCCACTGCTGAAGACAAGGGTGATCACTGGCTTTTAAATGGGTCTAAAACCTGGATTTCCAATGCCAGCTTTGCCGACTGCCTCCTTTACTATGCTTACACGGACAAGGACGCCGGATCCAAAGGTCTGTCAGCCTTTGTCATTGAACCCAAAAACTTTGAGGGCATCAAGACCTCTGCTCTGGACAAACTGGGTTCACATTCCTCCCCCACAGGTGAACTCTTTCTGGACAATGTAAAAATCCCCAAGGAAAATATTCTGGGCAAACCAGGGGATGGAACAAAAATTGTTTTCTCATCCCTGAACAATACAAGGCTTTCCGCAGCCGCCGGCGGTGTTGGTCTTGCCCAGGCCTGCCTGGATGCATCCATTAAATACTGCAATGAAAGAAAACAATTTGGGAAAACAATCGGTTCCTTTCAAATGAACCAGGACATGATTGCCCAGATGGCCACTGAAATAGAAGCTGCCAGACTCCTGGTCTACAAAGCAGCCTGGGAAAAAGACCAGGGCAACGTTAACAACGGCCTTGATGTAGCCATGGCCAAATACTTTGTGGGCGAGCTGGCCACAAAATGTTCCAATTATGCCATGAGAATTCTTGGTGCCTACGGATATTCAACAGAATATCCTGTGGCCAGATTTTACAGGGATGCCCCCACCTATTCCATGGTGGAAGGCTCTGCCAATATCTGCAAATGGATCATTGCCCTGGATCAGCTGGGTATAAGAAAAGCCAACCGCTAACCAATTACCATGGGCAGACCAATCCCGGGCATCCTGGCCTGGCCGGTCCGCCCTTTTTTTTAAAGGAGGGCTCAATAATGGATCCCAAAGAGGACCCCAAAGACATTGCCAAAAAAACAGGTGATACAGCCAAACTCTATTTTTCCACGGTCAAAGATGAGGACAAGCCCTATAATTTATGGCGGCATTTTGACAAAGACCTTGCCAGGGACATGTCCCTTTATATCACGGGCCAGATGTATGCCAGGGAAAAAATACCCCATGCCACCCGCCAGTTGATCACAGTGGCAGCCCTGACTGTCCTGGCAAAGCCTGAAGAGCTGAAACTCCACATTCACGCAGCACTGAATGTGGGATGCACCAGTGAAGAAATTGCAGAAGTGATCTTCCAGACCAGTATTTATGGTGGGGTGCCAGCTGCCAATACAGCTTTAAGCGCACTGAAAGATGTTCTGGAGGAACGGGAAGAGGCCTGATTTATTTTCGTCTGCCCAGGATGGTATTCCAGATACCGTCGGGGCAGCGCCTTTCAATGACATGGACCGGCTGTTTATCCAGGGATGCCATTACCCTGGTGGTTTCGGAATTCAAAAGACCTGACAGGATAAAATATTTTTTCTGACAAAAAGACGGATGGGAAATTATGTGCTGCATGACATCATAGTGAATATTGGCCACAAGAAGATCACAGGGAATTGAGACCATCTCCTCTCCTTTTGCCTGGAAGGCAAGTATCTTGTTTTCAAACCCATTAAGTCTGATATTTTTCAGGGTAGTTTCAACGGCAAGGCGGTTAAAATCACAGGCCAGGATCTGATCACATCCAAGGGAAGCAGCACCAAGGGATAAAAGCCCTGTGCCTGTCCCGATATCCAGGACAGTTTGGATTTTTTCATTGCCACACAACCTCTGGATCAGGGCCAGGCAGTCTTCCGTGGTCTGGTGCCGGCCCGTGCCAAACACCACCCCCGGATCCAGAATAATCACCCTTGATTTTAAGTCTTTAGCTGACAGTTTTTTTTCAGACAGGCCCCAATTATCAGGCTTATTGTTATTTTTCGGCTGGTCCCAGGGAGGGGCAATGCATATATCCTCTACAAAATAGGGTTCAATTTTGTCTCCGTGCCATTGCTCACAGGTCATATCATAGGTTTCAACAAGGGGTACCCGTGGATTCTGTTCCTTTATCTGTTCAATCAACAAATCGGCTGGACTGGAAAAAAAAAGAAATGATGTCCCTTCTTCCTGCCAGTTTCCTAAAAATCTTGTGTCGCTTTTCACCAGCGTATCAAGTGATAAAATACCATCAAAATTATAGATATATAATTGTTCGTAGGGATTTTTCATCATTTTTCTCATATTTTCCCTGGCACACAAAATA
>JAOZST010000031.1:0-27847 GCA_029939535.1 Desulfobacteraceae bacterium
GACCAAAAACTTTTGGTACTGAAATACCCACGGACATGGAACCGAACTGATCATCCGACACTGCTCTCATTGATATTCCAATGGTTGATTTTTTAAAAAACCAGGAAAGTCCGCCAATGAGGATAAAGGTGATGATAACCCCCACAAGCTGGGTCCAGGAGATGGAAACACCGCCAAGGGACAGGGGCTGCTGGGGTAGAAAAGCAGGAAAGGAAAAATTTTCACTTCCAAAGGGAGTAAGATAGATCAGGCCGTCAAGAATTGATCCCAATCCAATTGTTACCATGATGACTGATATTATGGGCTCGCCTATGAGACGCCGCAAAAAGATTTTTTCCACACTCATGGCCAGAAAAAAAGTTATGATCATACTGGCTAAAAAAGAAAAGAAAATCGGTACTCCCAGTGAAACAGTAAGATAATAGGTGATAAACGCACCGGCAGCGATAATCTGCCCATGGGCAAAATTGGCAACCCGGCTGGATTTATAAACCAGTACCAGCCCCAATGCGGCCAGAGCATAAATGGAGCCCACCACAATACCGCTGACTACAATTTGAAAAAAATAACTCATCAGATTTCTTTAGACTCCTTTCACGGTGTAAAAAGCAATGTTTGTTTTGACAATATTCGACTGCCCATCCTGATACTGGAAGGAGGCTTCAACCTCTTTTGTGTCAATTGTTTCATCGTAGAGTGCATCATACAGGTTCTGGTATCTTTCCTGTACAAATTTACGGCGGATTTTACCGGTTTTGGTCAATTCCCCGTCATCCACATCCAATAATTTATAGAGCAGGGCAAATCTTTTGATTTTAAAATGTTCTTTTTCCGCACGGGAGTTCACATCCAGCACCTGCTCCATCATTAGATCTGCCACTTCGGCTTTGCTGGACAGGTCCATATAGGTTGTAAAGGAAATACCCCTGTCTTCGGCCCATTTTCCCACAACAATGGGATCAATATTGATGAGACAGGCCACAAAGTCTTCCTTGTCTCCATAGATCACTGCCTCCTTTATATAGGGACTGAACTTAAGGGCATTTTCCAGGAACATGGGAGAGAACATCTCTTTCCTGTTATTGTGCATAACATCGGACAGACGGTCGATGACCACCAGATGTCCGTTATCATCAATAAATCCTGCATCTCCGGAATGCAGCCACCCGCCTTCAAGAGCCTCAGCGCTCTTTTCAGGCAGATCATAATATCCTGGGGAAACAGAGGCGGATTTTGACAGTATTTCCCCGTCATCGGCTATTTTGCATTCAGTCCCGGGCAGGGGTTTTCCAACGGTTTCCGGCCGGACATCCCCATCTCTGTGCATGTATGCGATCCCTGTGATTTCCGTCTGGCCGTAGATCTGTTTCAGGTTTACTCCAATGGCCTGGTAAAAGGTAAAGAGTTCAGGCCCAAGGGCAGCACCACCAGTATATGCTCTTCTCAGGCGCATGAGTCCGATCTGGTTTATGAGGGGCCGGATGATCATCTGGGTCCCAAACCAGGATTTTATTTTTAATCCCAATGGCATGGGTTTGCCTGTCATCCTATAACTTGCCGCTTCCAGACCCACCTGGATAAAATAATTATAAAAAAGTTTGTTCAACCAATAGGATTGATCTATCTTAAGCCAGATTTCCGACCGGATGGTTTCATAAATTCTTGGCGCGCCAAACATGAAGTGGGGTCCTATTTCCTTAAGATCAGACATGGCTGTTTCAACGGATTCAGGAAAGTTGATGGTAATTCCCGTTGCCATGGCAACACCAAAGGAGTTCATCTGCTCACCAATCCAGGCAAAGGGCAGAAAGGAGACATATTCATCCGTGGGTTCCAGGGGATCTACTTCAGTTATTTGAACACCCATGTTGATATAGTTTTTATGGGTCATTATGGTGCCCTTGGGAAGTCCGGTGGTACCCGATGTCAGGCACAGATGACATGGATCATCTGGTTTGCCCTGATCCACAAGGGATTCAAAAACATCAGGATCCTTTGCATGCTCTTTTTCTCCCAGCTTATACAGATCCTGGATATCAATGAACCAGTCATCGGACATATACTCTCTCATGCCCCTGGGATCTTCAAAAATAACTTTTTTAACATTGGGGATCTGGTCTCTGACATCAAGAACCTTGTCCACCTGTTCCTGGTTGTCACAAAAGACGGCAGAGACTTTCAGGTATTGAAGGATCTGGGCAATTTCAGCGGGCATGCTGGTCTGGTATATTCCGGCTGAAATGGCACCAATGGAGTGGGCTCCAATGGCTGTAAACAACAGTTCCGGAATATTATCAGAGATAATGGCAATGGTGTCATCTTTTTTAAGGCCAACTGCCTTAAGCCCGAGAGCTGTCTTCCTGACATGATTATAATAATCTTCCCAGGTATATGTATTCCAGATTCCAAAATCTTTTTCCCTCAGGGCCGGGCGTTTTGGCGTCTCTTTAACTCGCCACCGAAGCAATTGGGGGATGGAATATTCAAGTAAGTGATCATTCTTGCTCATAGATTTAGTCCTCTCCAATATAGGCTTCAATAACTTTAGGATTCTGGGCAACTTCTTCAGGGGTTCCTGAGCCAATTACCTCACCAAAATCAAGAACATAAATTTTGTCTGAAATGTCCATGACAACCCCGAGATCATGTTCCACCAGTACCACGGTAATCCCTCTTTCTTTCTGGATATCCATTACAAAACGGACAATATCCTCTTTTTCCTCCTGGTTCATTCCTGCCATGGGCTCATCCAGGAGAAGAATATCAGGTGCCAGGGTCATTGCCCGGGCAACCTCGACTTTTTTCTGGACCCCATAGCTTAAGTTGCCCACAAGGCTTTTTCGATAGGGTTCCAGCTCCATAAAATCGATGATGCCTTCCACAAAACCTCTGTTTTCAGCTTCTATGCGGGAGGCTTTTCCATAAAAGAATACAGCATGGAGAAAACTGTATTTCAAGTTCTGGTGTCTTGCCAGGAGAAGATTGTCCAGAACCGAAAGACCTGAAAAAAGTTCAAGATTTTGAAATGCCCTGGAAATCCCCATGTTGGACACCTGGTGGGGAGAAGCATGGGTCAGCTTTTTTTCCTTGTAGGAAATCTCTCCCTTTGTGGGGTGATAAAAGCCGGAGATGCAATTGAGCATGCTTGTTTTCCCTGCCCCGTTGGGACCGATGATTGAAGTGATCAGACCCGGCTCAATTTTCATGTCCACATTGGACAATGCCTTGAGTCCTCCAAAAGAGAGTGTTACATTTGAAATGTTTAAATGTGCCATATGGAATCCAAATTCTTTACTTCAGATTAACAAAAATATTCTATCCTAACTATTCCATGAAAATTTTGTACAAAAATTATTAAAAAAGAACAAACCAGGTTTTTACCTCCTATTGTATAAAGTATTGATATTGGTTGAATATTACTGGCAGGTAAAGGCCATGGCCACGAACAATTTGCCCGCTTATAAGAAATACCAGTAATAAAAAGCATTTCAGCTGTCAAGACAAAAACCGTGTTTCACATAAAAGAAGACTCTTATGAAAAATTGTCTTTTACCTTTTGCCGGTCGATGGAACCGTCATCAGCCGTGGGCAATTGCTCTGTAAATTCAATATATCTTGGTTTTTTGTAGCCGGCAATCAATGATCCGGTAAATGCTATCAGATCCTCTTTTGTCAACTCCATTCCGGGGTATAGGGTGCAGACCGCTTTGATTCCTTCTCCAAATTTTGGATCAGGTACACCAAATACACATACGTTTTTAACTGCTTCATGCTGGAGAATGGCCTTTTCCACTTCTGCGGGAAAGACATTCTCTCCCCCTGGTTTGATGAGTTCTTTTTCCGCTTTTCTACCTTTAAAGAATAGAAAACCGTCAGAATCAATCATCCCTAGATCTCCGGTATGGTGCCAGCCCTGCCTGAAGGTATGCTCGTTCAGATCAGGTGCATTCCAATACCCTTGAAAAACAAGGGGGCCTTTGACAAGAATTTCACCAATTCCATTGGCAGGCAAAAAATTATCAAAGTCATCAGCAATTTTAATATGGGCAAGGGGTGAAATTTCACCTGCTGACCCCGGTCTTGTAAAGTATTCTGAAAAAGTGATCAGTCCTGATGTCTCGGTTTGTCCGTACATGGTCCAGAAGGTGGAAGAAGTTGCGGCTTCCCATCTTTCTACGGTATCAGGCATTTCAAGCCCTGCTGCAACCTCAAGGCTGGACAGATCAAAATTTCCTTTTTCAATGACATCTAAAAGGTTTGATAATATGGGAGGGAAGGAACCCAAAAGGTTAACTTTTTGTTCCTGGATAAGGTCAATGGTTTGCTGGGGATTAAACTTTTCAAGTATGACATTTTTACCGCCGGCCATGAGTATTCCCAGGCCTAAATTCACCCCCATTATATGAAAGAGGGGGAGAATGTTTAAATAGGCTTTGGTTTTATCCAGGCCATATTTATTGATAATCTGCAGATTGGACAAAATTATATTTTCCTGGCTCAGAACCGCACCCCTTGGTTTGCCCATGACCGCTGCCGTATGGATGATGACAAATGGATCATTTGGCCTGCCTTTAACTGGCTTGGTAAGGGGCTGGGGCTGGTACAGGCTGGCAATATTTCCATCAACGATAAAACAATGATTCAGACAGGAATGGGTTGACGTTAACTTTTCGGCCTGGTCAGCCATCTCCTGGTCAGCAAAAATTAAAGCAGGAGTGGTGTCTTCAATGATATATGAGACTTCCTCAGGGCTTAGGCGCCTGTTGATAAGTACCAGGCACAGGTTAAGGGCTGCTGCAGCTCCATAGAGATGGAAAAAGATCGGGTGGTTTTTGCAGAGGACGGCAACCCTTGCGCCGGGTTCAAGCTTGAGGTCTGAAATCCCTTTAGCAAGTCTGGAGGTTTCAAGGAACAGATCTGAATAGGAAATATCTTCTTTGTTCCAGTGCATGGCAGTATGATCTTTGTTTAATGAGGCATTTTTTTCATAAATGTCAAAAAAGGTTAAATTATACATACTTTTCATGAACCATTACTCCCCTGACAAAGGATAAAATTAAAATCATGTTCAGGTTGCTCTTCATTTTTTGTGTTTACAAAATCAGAACGAGCGCTCAGTCTTAATACCTCTTCAGTCATAATTCAAATGCTTCTGGTTTGTCAAAGACTTTTTTTATTTTTTCCATTCGAGTCTCCAACTAATTTTTATCCGGGAAAAACACAGAAAAAATTGAATGCCCTGAATTTATACAATCTGCCTGGCTTGTGCAGAATTCGCATTTAAGTATGTCTCCAGGGCAGGTTGCCTCTTCGTTCATAGCCAGAAAACAGCAGCGGCTGGATTCTGTTTTAATGGTAAATCCCAGACGTTCTGAAAAGAGTTTCATTCTCAAAAGGTCAGCCCCTTTTCCTCCGGCATTAAAAGCAAAAGGGGTTTTAGTGGAGTATAGCAGGGTCTCCTGGGTGGTGAAAAAACCTTCAAAAATACGTTTCTGGTCATCGATTTTAATGCCTACTCCGAAATCATGGACCTCAAAGAGCAGGCCATTATCCCTGGAACTGGCTTTAATGTCTATGCGGCCCTGGTCAGGGGTGTTTTCAATGGCATTTTTGATAAGTCCTCCCATTACTTTGTTTAGCACCTCAGGTGGCATCAGAAGGGGAGCAAGTTTTTCCTGGATAATGATATTTATTTCAATTCTCCTGAAATGAAAAAGGGGAGTCATGGTTTTGTAAAGATCATGGAAGGCCTTTGAAAAATTTATGGTTTTATGGTGCAGGGACCTGGGTCCGAATTTTTTGTCAATGAGGTTCTGAATGGATTTTATAATATGTTCAGGACCAGGTGAATTTTTATCAAGACTCTGTTCAATAAGACTTTGTTCAATAAGGATTTCCAGTTCATCCTGGCAGGTCTCCAGCATTTTCAGCAGCATTAGTCTTGCATCATAGGTTTTGTTCCCCATGATATCTGCCACTTCATCCTGGATATCCACAATACGGGCCAGGTTTCGTTCTATGCGGTTCAGGGTGGCATCCATTCTGGCATTGGGAATGGATGCGATTTTTTTTCTCATGATCTGCAAGGAACCTGTGAGTATGGCCACCGGGGTTTTAAGTTCGTGGGATAAATGGTTGATGGCTTTGCCCTTGGCCCGGTTCATGGATGCCACATCCCGGTAGGCATCCTTAAGTGCTTGGGAAAACCTGGCATTTTCAATGGATATGGCTATGGTTCCGGCAATCATGGTCATAAGCTCAATATTATTGTCATCAAAAAGGTTTTGCTTTTTGTTCATGGCGCAGAGAACACCAATGATGCGGCCTTCACTTTTAATTGGAACGGCAAGGATATTCCGGGTTTTATACCCCAGTTTTCTGTCCCTTACAGGATATTTTTTTAATGAAATTTCAGCGTCATTAATGACTTCCGGTTTACCTGTTTTCAGTACTTTGCCGGCAAGGACCTCGTCCAGAGCAAACCGGATTTTTTTTGCCCGTTTTTCTGTGCCTGAGTCATCATAGGATGCCCCTAAAAAGAAAAGGTTTTCCTTTATTTCATCATGGAGAAGGATAACAGAACCTTCGGTGTTTAAAAGCTCTTTTACCTCTATGGAAATATAATTCATCAAATCTTCAAGTTCAGGATATGCGGGCAGGGCGGCAGAGATCCGCATTATGCTTTTGTTGTTTGCTGCCAGTCGTTTTTGTTCGGTAATATCCCGAAGGATAACAAAGTTTTCTGAATTATTTTCCTTAAACCTTGTATAGGAAGCTGCCCTTATCACCACATCCAGAATTCTGCCCTCTTTTGTCAAACGCTGGGTTTCGTACCTTGTAAGATTTTTAGTTTCAGTAAATTTGCTCAGGATGGCCTGGGTTTCAGCCTCAAGTGATTCAGGAACAAAGGGAACAGGTCTGCCGGAAAGCTCTTTCAGGGTCCAGCCAAAGGTGTCTGTAAATGCGGGGTTTACATAGGAAACCTGCCCATTCTCATTGTATACAATAATGGGGTAGGGAACAAATTCCAGTATTTTTCTATAGATTCTGTAGAGGTCATTGAGCTTCTGGGTCTGAATCTTTTCTTCAGTGACATCCTGGAGGGTCTCAACAGCCCCAGCAATCTGGCCCTTTTTGTCTGTAAAGGGGGCAGCCGTGAAAAACAGCCATTTCCCTTCCGGCGGAAGATCCGGGAAAAAATCAGTGGCTGCAAACAACTCCTCCCTTGAAGTATCCAGATCAAATCTGGAATCATAGTGCTCCAGGGCATCCCAGTCTGACAATTTGTCAATGATAAGATCGGCCATGACCGGCCTCTTGTTTGAGTAAAAGGACTTCCATTGGAGATCTGTGCCCACCATATTTTCTGATCGGAATCCAGTCAGCTCTTCAAGGGCCTGATTAAAATGGGTAATTTTATGGTCTTTGCCCACGACAAAAATGGGAATGGGTGCCTTGAAAATAATCTGGTTCAATGCCTGGTTTTCTGCTTCCAGCTCCTGGATTTTTTTTTTCAGCGCATAAGTTTCATCTGTATCGTGATCCATAAAAACTCCAAAAGACTTTACAAGATTAAATGATACCCGTATAACAATGAGTGATTTTAGCGATGCCAAAGGTGTCGCTGCAACCAAGGAGCCGTTTATAATTATTGCCATCAATATATAAAATCATTGATCCAAATTGCAAGTACTTTAAAGGGTGAAAAAAAAATATGCCTGATACCACCATTAAAACCGAGATTCTGATCCATGACTTGAAAGTGCCTATTTCTGTTATTGATGCCGGTGCAAAATCTCTTTTAAACCGTCAGGAGTCCTATGGTCCGCTTACGGAAAAACAGATTAAGGTACTAAAGCGTATTATCCGGAATACCCTGGCAACCCAGCGACTTGTCAATGATGTGCTTGAGCTTGGCAGGTCCAGGGAAGGGGTGATGAATCTTAGTGATTTCAGTATATCTTCCCTTGTTATCTCTGTACTGGTTGAAATTTTTGATCTGTCCGATCCCAATACAGCCGATATCATCCGAAAGGTTGATTCCTATGAACGACTTGAAAAGACCCTGGAATCAAATGGGGTCAGGCTTGGCTTTGACCTGGAAACCTGGAAAACAATTGTCCATCTGGATGCTGCCAAGGTGAAACAGGTATTGAGAAACCTTGTAACCAACGCTTTTAAATACCGTGCATCCATTGTTGAGATTCTTGGCACTATTGAAAAAAATCAGATGATCCTGAAGGTCAGGGATGATGGCAGGGGTATCCCGACCATTGATCACCAGCGGATTTTTAAAACTTATTTCACCACAGGCGGGTCCATTGAGAGCGCCATCAGAAGTCATGGGCTGGGCCTTGCCGGTGTCATGGTCCTTCTCAAGGACATGGGAGGGGAACTTATCCTTAACTCAGACCATGGCAAAGGGGCTGAGTTTAAAGTGACCATACCTCTTTAGGATTTTCCCGGTGTTGGGGTTATAACTTTTCTGTGTTATAAATTTTTAGTATCCTTTTGTCCGATCAGGCGCTTTTTTTCAAATTCATCCCAGAAATCCTGGTCACTTTTTTGTCATCCCGCTCCAAAAATTTTGGTCTTGCGCATTTATATCAGTCGCTGATCAGGTTAGCGGTCTTGCCATATCAAATGTTTAATGGGGCTTATATTTTAAAAAGGGTTTTACGTTGAGGGTATAAACTATTTCGAAATCAGCAGGTAAATTTTATACAATGCTTTAAAAAAACTTGACCATAGTAAATGACCATAGTAAAATTTAATAAAAATATGAAAGGATTTTACTATGACAGAGACAATTTCAATATCAGAATTCAAGGCAACCTGCCTAAAAGTCATTGACCAGGTGAAAACCACCGGCATATCAATCATTGTAACCAAAAGAGGGGAACCATATGCCCTTGTTACAAAACCACCTGTACCGAAAAAAACTGAATCGTGGATAGGGAAATACAAGAGGGAAATAGAGATCACCGGAGATATTATAAAACCTGCTGTGGATGAAAGTGATTGGGAAATTCTAAAATGAAACTGTTGCTCGATACTCATATTTTATTATGGAGTCTTTCTGGGTCTGAGAAATTACCCACCAGGATGAAAAAAGCTTTGGAAAAGAATTCTAATGATCTTTGGTTGTCACCCATTACCACCTGGGAAATGTTAATGTTGTGCGAAAAGGGTAGAATCCGGGTTAATCATAAAGACCCTATAAAATGGATTAAAAAAACATTGAAAACATTACCCTTCAAAGAAGCCCCTTTAAATCACGAAGTGGCGATCAGAAGTAGAGAAATAGGTTTACCACACCAAGATCCAGCGGACCGTTTTATAGTGGCAACGGCCTTAGTTTATGATTTAAAACTGCTCACAGTTGACCAGAAAATACTAAATAGCGATCATCATAAATTATGTTTTTAATAAAATAGGTGAGATTATATAGAATGAAAATTGAAGACGTTCTTACTATTTTGATTGAACAGGCCAACGGCGATCACGGTGGTGATCCTCCCCGATATTGTACACACTGAGAGCACCTAGTTTTTAGTGTTCTGAACCTTTAGTATCCTTTTGTCCGGCCAGGTGTTTTTTATCAAATTTATCCCAGAAATCCTGATCGCTTTTTCGCCATCCTTCTCCAAAAAGTTTATCAAAGATTGGTTTTGCCAGGGAAAACCAGGTGACATGATTCTTTTTGCCCTTTTCCCTTGCCATGACTACATCTGCCACAAAAAGAGAAATATCCACAAGTTTGTCCTTAGGTACATAGGCATCTGCCCCCAGTTCCATTGACTTTTTAAGATTATCCGGGGTGAGTGCATGGGCAGTGAGCATAATGGAGGGGATCTCAAGTTTATGGGTAGCCTCAAGGATAGAATATCCCTTAACACCCATGATGTCCAGGATGGCAGCATCATAGGTGTTTTTTTTAAGTAAGAGAATTGCCGATTCAAAGCTGGAGGCTGAATCTGTTTTGCAGAGATACAACAGTTCTTCAAGGGTTTCAAGAATATCTGGTTCATCATCCACCAGAAGTATCCTTTTGTTTTCAAGGATGCCTTGATGATCCATTTTCCCTCCTTATTTATAAACAGGTATTTTTATAATTTAATAGTATAGGAATTTGCATTTGGCAGTTAGCAGTTAGCTAATGGCTAAATGCCCGCGCGATAGCGCATTAATCTAGTTAAATTTTTTCAATAATTCAATTACATAATCAATATCTGCCCTGGTGTGGGCTGCATTGATCTGGAATCTTATGGTTTCATCCCCCCTGGGTACCACGGGAAAGGTTAATCCCACCACCAGAACCCCATGATCATATAAATATTTTACAAGTTCATGGGTTTTTTCTGTATCCCGTACCATCAGGGGAACCACTGGATGGGGTCCGGGAATAGTTTCTCTACCCAGGTTGTCAAGCCCCTGCCTGAACTGGATGGTTCTTTCCTTGAGGTGATTCAGTAATGCCAGACCTTCATCAGAGTCACAGATGTCCAATGCTTTTATGGCAGCAGCACAATCTGCCACGCTTAAAGGATTGGTGTAAATATAGGTATCTGCTTTTTGTCTTATGGATTCGATGAGGGTCTGGCTTGCCGCAACAAAACCGCCATTGACCCCAAAGGCCTTACCAAAAGTTCCAACAATAATATCAGGTACAGACTTGCAATAATCCGGTGTCCCCCGTCCCGAATTTCCATAGGCACCAATGCCATGGGAATCATCCACCGCAGTGATCACCCCGTCTTTGAACCTGCCATCATAGGCCCTGCAGATATCCATAATTTCATCAATGGGCGCATTATCCCCCCGCATGCTGAATATTCCGTCAAAGATAACCATTACCCGTTCGATATCCGGCCCCACCTCTTCCAGGCAGCGCTTGAGATCTGCCATGTCATTGTGTTTGAAAATCCCTTTATTTCCACTGGGGATATTGCTGATGCGCATGGCCCTGATAATGCTGTTATGGTTGAGCTGGTCCCCGATCCAATGGGTGTTTTTATTGGAAATAGACAGGGCCAGACCGCAATTGGAGGTATAGGCGGAATTAAAAATTTTAGCTGCAGGTTTGCCAGTAAATTTTGCAATTCTCTGTTCCAGCTGAGTATGAACGGTAAAGGTCCCGTCAATAAATCTCACTGCTCCAGGTCCCACCCCAAATTCATGGGTGGCCTTATCAGCTGCCTTGATCAACTCCTGGTGATTTGAAAGGGACAAATAGGAATTTGAGTTCATCCGCAAAAATTCATTGTCATTACCAAGCAGCTTATACCTGGGACCCCGCTCTCCTTTGGGCGGGATATAGCCTTGTATAACCCGCTCTTCAGATTTGGCCCTTCCTTCTTCTTTCAGGACGGCCAGTTCGTTTTTTAAGCTTTGGTCTAGTTTGTTTATTGTCATTTTTTTTGTAGTCCTTAAAATATTTGGCTTATTCCCAATCCAAAATCACTTTTCCAGAGTTGCCGGACCGCATGGCATCAAATCCTTTCTGGAAATCCGTATAATGGAATTTATGGGTGATCAAAGGGGATATGTCCAGGCCGCTCTGGATCATGGAGCTCATTTTATACCAGGTTTCAAACATTTCCCTGCCATAGATGCCCTTAATGGTCAGCATGTTAAAAACCACTTTATTCCAGTCTATTTCCGTGTTGCCGGGCATGATTCCCAGCATGGCTATTTTCCCGCCATGGCACATGTTATCAAGAATGGATTTCAGGGCAGAAGGATTGCCGGACATTTCCATGGCCACATCAAAACCCTCTTTCATCCCAAGTTTTTTTTGTGCATCTTCAATGTTCTGCTTTGTCACATCAACACTAAGGGTTGCCCCGGCCTTTCTGGCCAGGTCCAGGCGGTAGGGGTTGACATCGGTGACCACTACATACCTGGCTCCTGCGTGTCTGGCAATGGCTGCTGCCATGCAGCCAATGGGACCGGCACCTGTTATCAGGACATCCTCTCCCAGGACATCAAAGGACAGGGCCGTGTGGGTGGCATTTCCCAGGGGGTCAAAACATGCCAGGACATCCAGAGGGATATTTTTATTGCAATACCAGACATTGGTCACTGGAATGGCCAGGTATTCGGCATAGGCTCCGGCGCGGTTTACACCAACCCCTCTGGTATCATTGCAAAGGTGTCTGCGGCCTGCAAGGCAGTTCCTGCAATGGCCGCAGACCAGGTGGCCTTCGCCGGAGACCAGGTCCCCTTTTTTAAAGTCAAACACATGGGAGCCGGTTTCCTCAATTCTGCCGACAAATTCGTGACCCACATGCATGGGCACTGGAATTGTCTCCTGGGACCATTTGTCCCAGTTGTATATATGGACATCAGTACCACAAATTGCGGTTTTGATAATTTTGATCAAAACCTCATTGTGTTTGATTTCAGGAACCGGCACCTCTTCCAGCCAGAGTCCTGGTTCTCGCTTTGCTTTTACCAATGCTTTCATTGTTTTCATCTTATATGACTCCGTTTGATTTAAACGAGGATAAAAAAAATAAGGATAAAAAAAATGTCATTAAATCTCAAATACTATAAATTATAAAATAATATCATTGGATACCTTACTAAAAGAGACTATATGAATTCCGGATCAATGACCAGAATCATTGCATGGCCGCCTTGAACATTTATTGTATTTTTAATTCCATTATGATCGAGAATAATCTGGCATTCATAGGATCGGGCACCCGTACCGCAAATCAGGCACAAGGTCTCTTCCCTGGGTACTTCATTCAACCTTTCCCTCAGTTCCGGCTGGGGAATGTTCAGCCAGCGATCCTTGTATTTTTCAACAAAAGGCTCCGCTTCTTTGGCTATCCTGACATCTAAAACCTGGATTTCATTATTTTTAAATTTTTCAAGGAAATCAATGACGTCTATGGGTTTGTTCAGGTTTTCAAATATATTATCCAATGTATTGCCGGCATTGTTGATAATGTCCATGGCAGATGCAAATGGCGGTGCATACCCTGTTTCAAGAACGCACACATCATCCACATTCAGGCCGGTCTGAAGCAGGGGTGCAACCGCATCAACTCTGGCTTTGATGGCATCACAATGCTCACCCACGGACTCGATCCCCAAAATTTTTCTGGTTTTACGGTCTGCAATCAACTTGATAAACATGAGTTCAGCTGAAGGATAAAAATGGGCATGATCAGGCTGTGACACAATGGAGTGAACCGGTTCAAATCCATTGGCTTTTGCCTGGGCAGAGGTCAACCCTGCTGTGGCAACACCCATGTCAAATATTTTGATGCAGAAGGTTCCAACAGTTCCTTTGAATTTGCTTGCCCTGCCATGGATATTGTTGGCAATTATCCTGCCCTGTCTGTTGGCAAGTGATCCCAGGGGCATTGTCATGTTTTCACCGCTGACAAGGTTTCTGAGCTCCACACAGTCACCTCCTGCATAAATATGGGGATCGGTTGTTTTCATGCATCTGTCCACAAGCAGAGCACCGGAATGGCCTATTGCCAGGCCTGAATCTGCGGCAAATTTTGTATTGGGCCGGACACCTGCGGACATCACAACCATGTCACAGTCTATGATGCCATTGCTGGTTTCAACAGAAATAACCCTTGAATCTGAATCGCTGTTAATCCTTTTGACTTTTTCAGATAATATGAGCTTTACATCATTTTTTTCCAGCTGTTTTTCCACAATCTTTGAAAAGTTTTTGCCCAGGGCTGTTGGCAGAACCTGGTCTGCCATTTCTATGATAGTGGTTTCGACTTCCCATAACTCGGTAAGAGCTTCAGCCATTTCAATGCCAATGGCACCGGCACCTATCACCACAGCTTTTTCCACCTGGCCCCTGGAAATTTTGTCTTTGATGTCCTCTGCATTATGAAGGTTTGACACTGTGAATACCATGGGAAGATTTGCCCCTGGTATTGCTGGTCTGAAGGGTGTTGCTCCTGTGGCAATCACCAGCTTGTCATATTCCAGGCTTTCTTTTTTCCCATTTTCCAGGTGCTGGATATTCAGTTTTTTTTCTTTTCTGTTAATGCCAATGGCTTCAACCATTGGTATGATTTCAACACCTTTATAGTTTCTAAAAAAATCTGAATCCCTTACAACATGGGACGATGTCGAATAAAGACCTTCTATGTCGGCAATATCACCTCCAACATAATAAGGTATGCCACACCCACCGTAAGAGATCAGATTATCCCTGTCTATCAAGGTAATCTGGGCCTCAGGGTCCAGTCTTCTAAGTCTGCATGCTACTTTGGGTCCCAAAGCAACCGCTCCGACGACGATGATACGTTTTGTCATTTTATGCCTCAGAGTAAAAATATATTTTTATAAAAAATTATATCCGCCATTACAATTCAATGCCTTAACACAATATTAGTCAAGAATTTTTTTATCATATGGAAATTCATTTTCCAGTAATCCCTTGCCATGGCCAAAAAGCATGTACTGATTGTCTGATATTTTGCATCCCTCCAAAGAGGGGACGTAAAAAGCTTGACACTTGATTAATGATATTGGTATAAGCTTGTATATACAAGTTGGTTTTGGGCCATATTCTGCCCCGGGATTCAGTGTTTGACCATTTAATAATATGAAAATTAAATATAAGGAGAATAAAAATGCCGATATCAAACAAAATAGAAAGGTCCATGAAGGTTTGTCTCACAGATGAACTTCCATCCCCTAAAAAATTTAAAGATGGTATTAGAAGGGCTTCGGACAGGGGGTTTCGTTTGAGCAGAAACCAGACAGCCACTGCCTTGAAAAATGCATTGCGGTATGTTCCCCAGGTACTCCATGAAACATTAATTCCTGAATTCTTAGAAGAACTTAAAACCCGGGGCCGGATTTATGGCTACAGGTTCCGCCCAAAAGGAGAGATCAAGGCCAGACCCATACATGAGTATAAGGGTAATTGTGAAGAAGCCAAAGCCATCCAGGTGATGATCGACAACAATCTTGATTTTGATGTGGCATTATATCCCTATGAACTGGTAACCTACGGAGAAACCGGCAGTGTCTGCCAGAACTGGATGCAATATCATCTCATTAAAAAATATCTGGAAATCATGACAAGTGATCAGACCCTGGTCATGCAGTCCGGCCATCCCCTGGGGCTTTTTAAATCCTCTCCTGACAATCCAAGGGTGATCATTACCAACGGGCTTATGGTTGGCCTCTACGATAACCCGGATGACTGGGAAATAGCCGCTCAGATGGGGGTCTCCTCCTATGGTCAGATGACCGCCGGAGGGTGGATGTACATAGGTCCCCAGGGCATTGTCCATGGAACCTATAATACCCTTTTAAATGCAGGCCGCAAGATGTGCGGAGTTGCTGCTGACGGAGATCTTTCAGGGCTCTTGTTCGTTTCCTCCGGCCTTGGCGGCATGAGCGGGGCCCAGCCCAAGGCAGCAAAAATAGCCGGGGCTGTTTCAATCACAGCAGAAGTAGATTATTCACGCATAGAGACCCGTCACAACCAGGGCTGGGTTGATGTGGTCTCTGATGATCTGGAAACTATCTATGTCAGGGCAAAATCAGCAAAGGAGTCAAAGGAAAACACCTCCATTGCCTATCACGGCAATGTTGTGGACCTTATTGAATTCCTCAATGGGAAAGATATGAAAGTGGAGCTGTTGTCCGACCAGACATCCTGCCATGTGGTTTATGATGGCGGGTATTGTCCTGCCGGCATAAGTTTTGAGGAAAGAACCAGGCTCCTGGCCAGTGACAGGAAAAAATTCAAAGAACTTGTGGATGAAAGTCTTAAAAAACACTATGACCTGATAAAGAAGATAGCAGCCAGGGGTACCTATTTCTTTGACTATGGAAATGCCTTTTTAAAAGCTGTTTTTGATGCAGGGGTTATTGAAGTAGTCAAAAACGGTGTGGATGCCAAGGACGGGTTTGTTTATCCTTCTTATTTTGAGGATATCATGGGTCCGATTTTTGATTATGGTTATGGTCCTTTTCGCTGGGTCTGTTTGAGTGGAAATCCCGATGACCTTGATAAAACAGACCAGGCTGCCATGGACTGCATTGATCCTGGCAGACGTCCTGAAGACCGGGACAACTATGTCTGGATAAGGGATGCAAAGAAAAATAAAATGGTGGTGGGCACCCAGGCCAGGATTCTTTACCAGGATGCAATTGGCAGGGTGACCATCGCCCTGAAGTTCAATGAAATGGTTAGAAACAAAGAGATCTCAGCTCCCATCATGCTGGGTCGTGACCACCATGATCCAGGGGGGACGGATTCCCCGTTCAGGGAAACCGCAAATATCCATGACGGCAGCAATGTGTGTGCTGACATGGCAACCCATTGCTTTGCCGGCAATGCAGCCCGGGGTATGACAATGGTGGCCCTGCACAACGGGGGCGGCACAGGAATAGGCAAGGCCATCAACGGAGGGTTTGGTCTTGTGCTGGACGGCAGCGACAGGGTGGATCAAATTATTAAATCCGCCATGCTCTGGGATGTCATGGGCGGGGTTGCCAGGAGAAATTGGGCGTGTAATGAAAATGCCATGGAAGTAGCCATGGAGTATAACAGGCTAAATAACAACGGAGATCAGGTCACTGTGCCGCACCTTGCTGATAATACAGCAGTGGAAAAGGCAGTTGGACAATTGTTTGAATAATGAACTGCTCTATTTATTCGTATTTTTTTGAGAAGAAGGAGCTTGAGTCCCTATAAGTTCTATTATCCAGCCCTGTACCAGAGCGCCAACCAGAATATAAAAGGATAATATCAGGGTGAAGGCCCAGCCAAAGTAATCTATCATCATTGGCAGAAGTGGGATTTTAATGACCCTGGAAGCAAAAAAGACCACTATCAGGCTGTCCCGCATGCCATGGGAGCGCAGGCTTTCAAGGAGAGGATACCAGGCATACATTGGCCCATGACTGAGCATCCCTGCTGCCAGAACCCACAACCAGCCCTTGATTCCGCTTTTTTTGCCCAGATGATTTATGACCTTTGCAGGCTGTAAAACATAGTTGAGCAAAGCAGTAAAAAGGATGACAACAATCAAAATTGGCAAAATTTTTATCAGGGCCTTGAAAGCTTTTTCCAGGGCCAGCAGCGCTATATGATAGTTGATGAAAAAAAGAAGTCCATAGGAGACGAGAACAAATAAAAAGAAGTAATTGCCTCTAAATTGAAAGGGCTTGTTCTGTTTTTTCATGATAACATCCCCAGGCTGAGGGTCGTTATTGCTGCAATCACCAGGGTAAAGATAAAGGCCAGAATATTGCGATACAGAGTAAAACGTCCCCCAAACACTTCCACTTCTGCCGGCAGCTGGATAAAGCCCAGGGTAACCCAGGACAGGAGAAAGGCGCTGACTGCATATAGTGAGGTTCCCTTTTCCACAAGCTCCCCACCTATCAGGTAGCTTACTACCGGGTTTCCAACTGCCAGTGAACCGGCCAAAGTACCGATCATGGTATCTGCCAGGAGGTGGCCTTGAAAAAGGGAAGCCAACATGTCCGGAGTCACAAGGGCCTGTAAGAAACCAACCAGGCCGATTACACCCAAAAGCATGGGGGCCATACCCCAGAAAGAGAGGCTGGTTTTTTTCAAGACCTTCCAAAAAACTGGTTGTTGTGAGGATTGTGTCTGCTGTTTTTTTTCCATGGGTGAATTTCTTATTGTCTTTTTTATGCGTAATTGTCCTGTTCAGGGCAATTCATTGTTTATTTCTTTTTCATGTCTTTTATCATTTTTTAAATGTTATAGAAGCAAAAATCAATAAATCTTTATGGTTTTATGGTTCTGTAAAAATCCTTTGCTTTCCGGCAATGAATATCATAACATAAAAAGTTTAGAGTTGTTTTGCTTTATTATTCAAGGTTAAATTTTCTTGACAAAGCAATCTGTAATTGCTCATTTATGGTGTAAACCAATATAGTATAGTGTAAACCAATAGGGTGAAAATAAAGAAAATTAATTATATATAAATTTGACGGAGGTAATGATGGAAATTAAAGTGACCCGGGCAGAGAAAACAGGCACCCGGCCAGAGGATGCTGATCTGGGATTTGGTACGGTATTTACGGATCATATGTTTGTAATGGATTATTCAATTGAAAAAGGATGGCATAATCCCAGCATTGAACCCTATGCTGATTTTTCCATGTCACCGGCTGCCATGGTTTTTCACTACGGCCAGGCGATTTTTGAAGGTTTGAAAGCCTATAAGACTTCAGACAATAAAATTCAATTGTTCAGGGCCCGGGATAATTTTAAAAGGATGAACCGGTCTGCCAGAGGGCTCTGCATCCCTGAACTTGATATTGATTTTGTCATGGATGCCCTAAAACAATTGATACGCCTGGAAGAAAAATGGATTCCAGAAACCCTTGGCACGTCCTTGTATATCCGTCCCACCATTATTGCCACTGATCCTTTTCTCGGAGTTAGGTCCTCCTTTACATTTAAATTTTTTATTATTTTATCTTCTGTGGGTGCCTATTATGCTGAAGGATTAAACCCCGTAAAAATCTGGGTTTCCAAGGATCATGTCCGGGCGGTTCGCGGAGGAGTGGGGGAATTTAAAACTGCCGGCAACTATGCGGCCAGCCTTAATGCAGGGGAAAAGGCAAAAGAAGAAGGCTATGCCCAGGTCATGTGGCTGGATGCCCTTGAAATGAAATATATTGAAGAAGTCGGTGCCATGAACATCTTTTTTGTCATCAATGGCGAATTGGTCACGCCCAACCTTACAGGCAGTATCCTGCCAGGCATCACCCGCTACTCAGTCATTACCCTGGCACAAAAATGGGGAATGAAGGTGGAGGAAAGGAAAATCAGTATTGATGAAATCTTTAAAGCCAGTGAAGATGGAGGCCTTACAGAAGTCTTCGGATCTGGCACTGCAGCTGTTATTGCTCCTGTGGGAGAGATCCGGTATGGTGAAAAAACCATTAATATCGGGGACGGTACTCCTGGGAAAACAGCAATGAAATTTTATGATGCCTTAACCGGGATCCAGTACGGAAAAGAGCAGGACACTGAAAACTGGATTGAAATTTTAGATTGATCTGTTTTTAAATAATCATCCTTGAAATCGTGCTCAGTACAAACACAATGAAGTTTGAAAACCATCAAACTATTGGAGATAGAATGGCTAAAAAGAAAGAAATTACCCCCATAGGAAAAAGAATCAAAAGGGCCAGGCTGGATAAAAAAATGACTCTGGATACCATGGCAAATGAAACAGGATTGTCAAAGGAGTTTATTAAAAAAATTGAGGGGGGTCAGCAAAGACCTTCTGTGGGTACCCTGCTTCAGATTTCTCGAACCCTGCACCTTGATTCCGGTTTTCTGCTCAAGGAACAGGACGACACCCTGGAAGAGCGGTCCAATGCCTACACCAAAAGAACGGACAATTATGCCTATACCCCCCTGACACCCGGGGCTGAAAACAAACATTTGAAAGCATTCCGCATTGTGGTGGAGGCTGGGGCCAGTCACGATGGCGTAGGCTTTCAGCATGATGGGGAGGAGTTTGTTTATGTGCTTGAGGGCCAGGTGGAAGTTCAGGTGGGGGATCATGTCAATGTCTTGGGATCAGGAGAATCTCTCCATTTTAATTCAGGGATCAAACATGACCTGCGCAATATAAGTGATATTGATGCAGAACTTATTGTGGTCGTATATGCACCCTAAGGATTAAAGGAGTCCTCATGTTATTCAAGCTTACTGATGAACAATTAATGATTCAGAATATGGTCAGGGAGTTTTCCAGAAAAGTCATTGCATCCACGGCTGCTGAGCGGGATAAAACAAAGGAGTTCCCGGCAGAGAATTTCAGGCAGATGGGAGAACTGGGTTTAATGGGGATGATGATCCCTGAAAACTACGGCGGAGAAGAGGCCGATGCCATCTCCTATGTCCTGGCTTTGTCTGAAATTGCTTATTCCTGCGCTTCTACCTCTGTTGTCATGTCGGTTCAAAACTCCATTGTCTGCGAAAGTTTATATAAATTCGGTACGGAAGAACAGAAGCAGGAATTTCTGGTTCCCCTGGCTTCCGGGGATATCATTGGTGCATTCGGCCTGACAGAGCCCGATGCCGGCTCTGATCCTGTCAGCCAGACAGCAACAGCAGTCAGGGACGGAGATGAATTTATCATAAATGGCACCAAGCGGTTTATTACTTCGGGTAAAAATTCCAAGCTGGTTCTTGTAACGGCTAAGACAGATGAAACAATTGGTCATAAAGGGATTTCCTGTTTTATTGTTCCTAAGGGAACCCCGGGTCTAGTGGTGGGCCATCTGGAAGATAAGATGGGCCTTCGGGCTTCAGATACCACTGATTTGATATTTGAAAATTGCAGGGTGCCTGCTGCCAACATCCTTGGCAAGCTCGGGGATGGATTCAAGATTGCCATGTCCGGCCTTGATAGCGGAAGGATAGGTATTGCAGCCCAGTCCATGGGAGTGGCCCAGGCCGCCTTTGATGCGGCAGTAAAATATGCAAAAAAAAGAAAACAGTTTGGCGGGCCCATATCAAAGCACCAGGGTATCCGGTTCCAGATAGCAGACATGGCTACTCAGATTGAGGCGGCCAGGCAATTAATTTTCTCTGCTGCCTCCATGAAGGACAGGGGAGAAATCTATACAAAAGAGGCTTCCATTGCCAAATTATTTGCTTCTGAAATGGTAAACCAGGTCACTGCAAGGGCAATTCAAATGCATGGTGGATACGGATTTACCAAGGATTATGATGTGGAACGGTTTTACAGGGATGCCAGGGTTTTTACCATCTATGAGGGCACAAGCGAGATCCAGCGAATTGTGATTTCCAATAATATACTAAGGGATAAACGAAAACATACTCAGGGATAAACCAAAACCATGATCAAGAGGAAGCAGGACAGAACAACGGTTGTAACAGGATAGGATATCACCTTCAACTATTTTTACTCTTTTATTACGGAGCGAACCGGTTAGTTTCTTAGACGAAAATGCTCATTTATGAACGAAGCCAAACCATCGTTATCATTATCATAACGGGTTACCATATCGGCCATATCCTTTAATCTTTTGCCGGCATTTTTCATTGCAACCCCAAGCCCGGCAGCCTTAATCATTGGACCGTCATTCGAAATCCCATCTCCTATGGCCACTGTTTCTTCCACAGGAATTTGTAAATGCTTTGAGACGGCTTTCAGAGCATTCCCTTTGTCTGATCCCTTGTCTTGAATGAATATAAAATCGAGACCTATACTAGGAGATTTTGCTATTGGACTCGATTGAAGCTGTTTGAATTCTGTTTTTATCGTATTATAGATTTTATTAATATTTTTATTATAAATAGCGATAAGATATGTTTTAACCGTCAAATCGTTAGCATCACATACTTCTTTATACTCCGGGTCGAATATAGAAAACGCTTTATCACAAACTGGTTCTCTAAGAAATGCCTGTGCCCGATTGATGCCCACGCAACAGACAGAAGCTTCATCAATACCTTCAATTTCCAAAATAGATTTCAGTGTAGAGGATTTGATAGGGTTGTCAACCAAACACCGCCCATCATTGGTTTCTACATAGGCCCCGTTTGCATACGCATAAGCACTACTGATTGAGGCAAGATCACCTATAGCAGCAAAAGTCGATACTTTTGTTCTAGCAGATGCAGTTGCAAAAAATCTCTTAGTATCTGAAAATTTTGTAATCACTTCTATAGTATTCGCTGACAATTGGTTGTTGTCATCCAGCAAAGTGCCATCAATATCTGATATAATCATTTGAGCTTTCATTTACACCTCTTAGGGGTATCTATTGTTTTCCAGGGGCAATGATCCCTTTTTGTGTCCATCTATCAAATATGCTTAACGCTGTCTCACAAAAAATTGCGTCATTTATATGTGCGTTAAGCTTTGTGACCTCAATTGGCTTTTGAATATTTTTGTCCAGCGCTTCCATAAAGGCGTTAAGATCTTCAGGATAATGAAGATCACCTCCTTTGCGGTCCCACTCCTCTATCCCCAATAATGGTAATATAACATGTACAGGGGCTTTGGCCTGTGAAAGCCTCTCAGCCGCTACTTTAGCTGACTGACATCGCTGCTTCTTATTCAAAACAGCGGAACCCAGCAGGCGATTGTGTGCGTGATAACAATCCGGGTCGAACTGATCAGGCAACGGAAGCCAACTGGGCAGATCCACCAGATCCAAGCAACCTGGAGCCCAGATCTGGGGAATCCTGTTTAAGCCGGCATTGAGCATACGGTCGTTCCCAGCATTGACTTGTGAACCATGAACCCAGTTTCCCAGCTCTTGAGGAGCAAAATCCATGACAACGGCGAACTGCCTTTCAGCTGCCATGCTCTCAAAGGCCCGCCCCCCCATACCGGTGGCATGGAAAACAGCAACTTCATACCCACGATCCTCTAAAGCCGGTTTTAAAGTTATCATATATTTAAGACATGACTTGCCAAATGATGTCATGCCAATGAGAGGTCGTTCCTTTTTGGGTGGATCAACTGCTCTTACGGCTCCGGTAACGGCACCTGCTGCCTGGCTCAATGATGATTTGCAAATTGAATTCAGACCATACAAACCACCGGCCCAGAGAATCATTTGAATATCTGCCGCCAGTCTTTCTGGAGGGATCAGGGATGAAAACGCGATGGTTGAAATGATATATTTCGGAACACCCAATGGCAGTGCGCGTGCAACATCCAGCGCTAAATCGGTTCCCATAGTGCCACCCATTGAAATCATACCATCGAAAGCATTCTTTGCAAAAAGTTTTTTGGTTAAGGAAACCGCACCCTTTGCCATCAGCTGCATGGCACTGTTTTCATCACCGCTTTCGATGACCTTTTCAATAGTGATACCGGCAGCAGAGGCGACATCGTGTTTGCTGAAATCAACATCATTTTCCGGATCCCCAAGAACACTAATATCCATTGTCAGGACATTTGCTCCTTGACTGAGGATGCGTTCAGCAAGATAGTTTAATTCATCAGACTTCGTATCATAGGTACCGATAATCAGAATATTTTTATCATAGCTCATCGTACGGCTCCATATTTTATTTTTTCTTCTTTTCAATCCAGCAATACGTTTCAATCCAGCAATATGTATTGATGAGATAGTGACCGCCTGAACTGTTCGAGTTTACATAAGATTCATCACTGTTTCGGATATTCACCAAATACGCGGTCCAATTTTTCATCCTCAACATCGAACCTGGTATCGTTGGGTGGCAATGGTTCAGTTGCCATAAATTCGGGCAAGCGGTCATGACCCGGACCGATACCGGCCTTTCGGTTAAACATGTTCTCTGTCCAGAGGGCATCCTGACCAATGCAGCGGATGTCTTTCTTTGTGGGGGAACAACCTGTATATGGCCCAGCCAGTCTGGCAAAAAGCCCGTATTCGGCTCGAAGTCCCGTGAACTGGCATAATCCCAGGCTGTCGGCAATAAGATTATTAATCTGGTTTTCACGGGAGGACTCAATATGTCCATCTTTTGACAATGGATTTTCTTTAACAAATCCTGCAGTATGATCAGCTCCCTGAGGGCTTGTAGCAAATGTCACACCAAGTCCCTTAACAGCGCGTGCACACCATCCAGGGAGAGACTGACCTTTAACAGCCGGTACCCGTGGGATACCAAATACTTTTCCTGTAACGGAGGCCCCCTGGCCTAAAACTCTACCTAATACTGAGCCACGCCCTATCTCATCAACGAGTTCAACCGCCCGCCTGTCATTGCCAAAATCAAATAAATCGGCCTGTGTCAGTATGCCAAGCGTCGCCCCTGTTTCAATGGTGTCCAACCCGTAATCATCACACTGAAAATCTAATTTTGCTATGGTATCCAGATCGTCAATATCCAGATTGGATCCCATTAGAGCAATTGTTTCATACTCTAAACTCGACGTGAGGTAATTGCCCTGTTCATCATTAAATATATTAGAGCAACGGATCACACATCCCTTCATGCAGGGGTGTCCCATTTGTCCCCCACGCTGCCGGATCAGTTCCTGGAGCCGTTCTGAGTTGATGGCGTCTTTTTTTTCATAGGAGCCGGCTGTGAAATTACGTGTCGGCATGCTGCCCATGGCGTTACTCATATCCACCATACCGGCTGTACCGGATTCCCGCCAGAATACAGTCTTCTTACTGGATTGTAACAATTTGGTATACTCCTTAACCGCCTTTGAAAACGCCGGGGTATCCACGCCTTTCAGTGGCTTGGCTCCCTGGGGATCAATAACGATGGCCTTAAGCCCTTTTGCCCCCATGACTGCGCCTATACCGCCCCGGGCAGCGTGGCGGCATGGTCGCCCCTCGACATCCGTTACTGCAACGGTGGATGCTGCCATTTTCATTTCACCGCAGGGACCAATGGACATGGTACAGACATCTTGACCGAACCGGTCTCTTAAGTGCATAGCGGTTTCATAATTGCCCAGCCCTTTTAGTTCAGCAAAATCGACAAGTTTTACTGAATCCCCTTTAATGACGATAACTTTGGGCACATCTGTGAGGGATTCCCCCTTGATGACAATGGCTCCGATGGATAATCGGCCTAACATAGTGCCGGCCATACCGCCCACATTGGATTCTTTAATACCGCCTGTCAATGGACTTTTAGCACCAATTGACAGACGCCCGGCCGAGGGAAGGGTGGAACCTGCAAAAAGGCCAGGTGCGATAACGAGCCGGTTATGGGGGCCAAGCGGATGACAGGCCGGCAGTACTTCTTCAGATAAAACAGCATCAACCAATGCACGTCCCCCAAGCCAGGCGGCTTCTTTTGGAAGGCTTTGCTGTTCAATTTTCTGCTGTTCCATGTCAATAGTTATTCTGTATCTCACAAGCTTACTCTCTCCTTAGGAATCGTTATAAATTAGTTAAGGGCAAAGCTGCGCATTGCCTTTGCTTACATTTTGTTTTCAAAATACCCAACGGTTTCAAGGGTTTTGAAAACAATTATGTAGAGTTATTTTTGAGCCTACCCTAAGGTTTGAACTCTATCATGGCATTTTTAATCGCCAATAATATTTCATCTGCATCCTCTTTAGTTGTGATAAGCGGAGGCGCAACCTGTATACGGCTGCCACCGGGACGTACAATGACACCCTTATCCTTTATGGCTTTTGCCAGTTTCTTTTCTGCCTTGTTTTTAAAGGGTTCTCTTGTTTTTTTGTCCTGCACGATCTCAAATCCCAGCATCAGACCCATTCCCTGAACCTGCCCGACAAACGGAAATTCTTCCTGGAATTTTAGGAGTTCATCAAGCATGTATTTGCCTATTTTAGCGGAATTTTCCACCAATTTTTCTTCAACAAGTATGTCTAGATTCTTCTGTGCAACTGCACAGGATACTGGATGGGCGCCACATGTATGCAAATGTGGAAAATAATCTGAACCGAGCATTCCCTGGAATATTTTTTCTGTGAATGCCACCCCGGAAAAAGGCAGGGCCGAACTGATCATGCCTTTTGACATACACAGCATATCCGGCGGTGCATCCCAGTTCTGACAACCAAAATTTTTTCCGGTTCTCCCAAATCCGGTCATCACTTCATCCATGATAAACAACACTTCATATTCATCACAAATTTCTCTTATTTTAGGAAAATATTCCGGCGGTGGACAAATGGAGCCTGTAACACCGTAAATAGGTTCGGCAACAAATGCGGCGATTTTATCCTTCCCCTCTTTTTCAATGGTATCTGCCAGCGCCTGTGCACACTCCATATCACAACCGGGATAATCCTTGCCAAAGGGGCAACGATAACAATAACATTCAGCAGTACTGATAATATCCGAATTGGGGGAACCGATTTTATTATGGAACCTGTCAATCCCGGTGGCCCACATGGTCACCATGTTAAGTCCGTGATAAGACAGCTTCCTGCTGATAATCTTGTTTTTATTCGCGTACCCTTTTGTCGCCCAGTAGAATCGGGCCATTTTATAGGCTGTTTCATTTGCTTCAGCCCCGCTGTTGGCGAAAAAAAATCGTCCTAATCCCTCTGGTGTAAACTGGGCCAGCGCATGGGCATAATCAATTGCTGCAGTACTGGTGACACCGGACCATGATCCTGTATAGCTGAGCTTTGTCATCTGCTCTTTTGCCGCTTCAGCCAGTTCAACGCGGCTATAGCCAATATTTGTGCACACCGCACCCCCCAGGGCATCGATATATTCTTTTCCATGAATATCTTTTATTCTGATCCCGGAAGCTGAGTCCACTATCATTGGTGTCCCGTTTTCATTAAAATCATTCAGGATGACACCACCATGAAGCATGTGGCGCTTGTCTTTTTCTATCCACCCATTATTAACATCGTTCATAACAGATCCTCCATATTATTTAATTTAATTTTTCAATGATAATATCGTATTAAAGCTGTGCACATAGTGGAGAATAATCCATTCCAAAGCTTTGCGCGAAGGCTGACAGGGCAATATATCCCTGACATAATTAGTCCCTTTGGCAAATCCTTTAAAACTTGTTTCTTAGTTTCTTTTCCCAGAAGCTTTTTTCCTTTTCTCTCCAGTCCGTGCCGTGGAATTTCTTATCAAAAAATCCGCCTAAACGATCAAACAGTTGTATCCATGGATTTTTCCGGGTTTCAACAGCTGTCAGTACATCTGCGACAAAAAGATCAATATCACTCATCTTTTCCTTGGGTACAAAGTAGGCAGCTCCTTTCCTGGCTGCTTCTTTAAGATTTTTTTCATCCAGGGCATTCGCAGTCAGCATCAGGGCTGGTATCCCTTTTTTATTGGCGGCTTCCAGCAGGTCAAATCCATCTACCCCCATGATATCCAGAATCACCATGTCGTAATTTACAGAAACCAGCAGTTCATACCCATCAGAAAAGCTTGTTGCTGTATCGATGCGGCAGGTTTGTAAAATTTCAACCAGGGATTCGAGCACATCAGGCTCATCATCAACGATGAGAATCGTTTTATTTCTAATAATGTCTGCTGAGTTCATCCGGGGTTCCTTTATTTAATAACATCCATAAATTGCCTCGATTACATTAAAATGCAGTATTTGGAAGCCAGGTAGCGATTTTTGGAAATACCATCACAAGTATCAATACAAATAACTGGATGAGAACAAATGGTGGCACAGACCGCCAGATATCCCGGGTCGACACCCCTGCAGGCACAACCCCTTTCATCATGATCAATGCCCATCCAAAAGGCGGAGTCAGATATGCCACCTGCATGTTCAGGATAAACAGAATTGAGAACCATATCGGATCAAATCCAAGCATTCGTGCAATGGGAAGCATGATGGGGGCACAGATGGTGACAACAGCATAATCATCCATGAACATCCCGAATATAAGCAATACCAGCTGCATGCAGATCAAAACAAGGTAGCGGCTCACCTCAAGAGATTCAATAAATTCTATAAGCATGTCCTGGGCACCGGCGGTGGTATAAAAAACTCCGAACAAGGTTGCCGGGATCAGTATCCAGAGAGCCATTCCCGTAATTTTTAATGTCTGCCTGCATGAATCCTGAATCATCTTCCAGGTCAGTTTGCGATGGATTCCGCAGATGAGCATTGATCCCAATGCTCCAATGCCTGCAGCTTCAGTGGGAGTGGCAGCACCAATGAAGATGGACCCCAATACCAGGAAGACAAGCATACCGGGCAGAAAAATTTCACCCAGTGCTTTCCATCGCATGGCCCAGGAGACTGATATTTCAGGTTTAGGTAGTTCCTCTGGTCTGATAATACCCGTAAATATGATATAGAATACATACAGCGTCGCCAGGATGAATCCGGGAACAATACCGCCAAAGAAGAGTTTGCCAATGGAGATCCTGGCAATAAAGG
>JAOZST010000032.1:0-13680 GCA_029939535.1 Desulfobacteraceae bacterium
CGCAGTACGACGAATTGAATAAAAGAATTTCAAAGACTAAGGCCAAAAAAAGGGATAAAATAATTTTTGCTTGACAAGGGTTAAAATGCCTTCTATTTTAACCGGACATGAACTTAGCGCGCTATCGCGCGAGTTTTTAGCCATTAGTTTGTTAGCTAATGGCTAAATGCAAATTCCTATACTATTAAATTAAGAACGAATTGGAATTTACACCCAATTAAAATGCAAAGGCTGCACCAACAAATGGAATTTTACACAAGTATAGAAAATTTTATATTTAACTTTGGACGCTTCTTCTTTTTTAGGAGCGTTCATCCGGTATAGTTTTATATAATACAAATTTATATAAGGCCCCGGGTGGACATTTTATCCACCCGGGGCTTTCTTATTTTAAGGCCCTGGGAATACTCCCCGGGCCTTTTTATTTTTACTGAATTAAGACAACAATAAATCAGATTTAATCAAAAGGAGAATTAAAATGATACTTGTTCTTGATAACAAGATTACACAGAACCAGAAAGACTATATTCATTCCGTGCTGGCCAATGACGGTTGCATTACCAGGGAAATTACAGATGCCGGAAGAAATTTAATCGGTATTATTGCCAACGGCAAAAAAAACATTGAAGAATATAAACAGATCAAAGGCGTAGTAGATGCCCTTGCCATAAAAACCTCCCACAAACTTGTTAGCCGGGAGTTCAAATCTGAGGACTCCATGGTAAAAATTGGCCATGTGGTGGTGGGGGGTGATAGAATTGTTGTTATTGCCGGTCCATGTGCCGTTGAAAGTCATAGCCAGGCAATGACAATAGCAAAAGAAGTCAAAAAATACGGTGCGGTTTTATTCCGGGGAGGGGCCTATAAACCCAGGTCCTCCCCCTATTCCTTCCAGGGTCTTGAAGAGGAAGGACTGAAGATCCTTTCCCGGGTCAGGGAGGAAACCGGTCTTGGTGTGGTAACGGAAATGACCTCGCCGGTTCAGGCCGAACTAATGGAACAATATGTGGATGTGGTCCAGATTGGTGCCAGAAACATGCAGAACTTTGAGTTGCTCAAATGCGTTGGCAAAATGAGTAAACCAGTTATCCTGAAAAGGGGGTTGGCTTCAACCATCCAGGAATGGCTAATGTCTGCTGAGTATATTGTGGCCGGGGGAAACAACAATGTCATTCTATGTGAACGGGGTATCAGAACCTTTGAACCCTATACACGGAACACTCTTGATCTTTCCGCCATACCAATATTGAAAAAACTTACCCATCTTCCCATTGTGATTGACCCCAGCCATGCAACCGGTATCCGGGAAAAGGTCAGTCCCATGGCAAGAGCTGCAATTGCTGCCGGGGCTGATGCCCTGATGATCGAGGTTCATAATGACCCGGACAATGCATTGTCAGATGGTCCCCAGAGTCTGTATCCCCAGCAGTTCGGTCAACTGACCAGGGATCTGTATGTGATCGCTCCGGTTGTTGGAAAGCAGCTGGATTTTGATTACCTGGAAAAATCCAGGGTGATAAACAACCGGAACAACCTAAAAAAAGGGGCTGCAAAGACAGCTGCATTTATTGGTGAAAAAGGCTCCTACAGCCACAGGGCCAGCAGCTCCTACTTTGGTGATGCAATCACCTCAGTTCCCATGAAAAGTTTTCGGGATATTTTTAATGCATGCGAAAACGGTAGTGTAGAATACGGTGTCGTGCCAATTGAAAATTCCCTTTCAGGTTCCATACATGAAATTTTTGACCTTCTTCAGGAATTTGATCTGAAAATAGTAGGCGAAATTACTATCAGGATAAAACATGGTCTCATTACCCTGGACAAAATGGATAAAAAGGCCATTAAAAAAATTTTTGCAGCCCCGCCTGCATTTTCCCTTTGCAAGAATTTTCTGGATCAGTATCCAGAGATTGAGCTGGTGCCGGTAAAGGCAAATTCAAGTGCTGTAAGGCATGTCAAGGAAGGAATGGATAAATCTTCCGCAGCAATTGGATCATCAATGGCTGGGGAAATTTTTGACATGGAGGTGATTGAAGAATCCATTGAAGATAATCCCAGGAATTATACCAGGTTTGCTGTCATTGCCAGAGAACACAAGGGAAATAGAAAGATCCAAAAGACCACCATTATTTTTTCAACGGAAAACAAACCCGGTGCCCTGTATGAAGCCATGAAAATATTTTCCCAGTACAGTATTAATCTGGTAAAACTGGAGTCCCGGCCCATGCTTGGAAAACCCTGGGAATATATGTTCTATGCAGACCTTGAAGCAGATATTCTCAGTGAGGCCCTGTCGCCCATGGTGGAGGAACTCAAGAAAAAATCAGAAATCTTAAGAATCCTTGGGAGGTATTAATCCCGATAAAATAAACACTTGACCTGTTACCGGCAGGTATAATATGCCGGTAACAGGTACTATTCAACCTTTTTTACTGAAACGCCCGGCTGCAATGGTTGCTCCGATAATGATAAATCCTCCGGCAAGGGTTCGGGCCTTGGGGATTTCATTTAAAATAAAAAAGGCCAGTATAATTCCATAGACCGGTTCAAGGCCGGCAATAACACTGGCAGTCTGGGCCCGTATCTTTGCCAGAGACTGGATAAAAAGTGTATGGGCAAGGGCAGTGAACACCACCCCCAGTAAAATGAGGTTTGGAAGATCAGCCAGGCCTGGAGCCATGGATTCCTGGCCCATAATCTTTAAAAAAAGGGTTGGCAGAATCAGGGAAACAGCGGCAACTAAATTCTGGTAAAATGCCACTGCAACTGGATCTGAAATCCTGGCATTTCTCCTGTTGACCAGGGCAAGAATCGCAAAGGTCAGGCCGGACAAAACACCGTAAAACCCTCCAAGGGTAACATTGTCTGACAGATCCATATTTGGAATTACCAGCAGGATACCTGCAAATACAGTCAGGGCAGTGGCAATATCCCTTGCTTTAAGGGTTTCCTTGAAGAAAAAAGGTTCCATAAAGGTAACAAACAAAGGGAAACTGGAAAAGGTAACAAGTCCCACTGCCACCGAGGATATCTGGATGGAATAAAAAAAAGTATACCAGTGGAAGGCCAGCAAAACTCCCTGGAGGATAAAAAAAAGGTAAGATCTATTGTCAAAGCCTGTCAGTCTTGTGCTTGAGATGACCCTTGCATATACAAATAAGGCTCCTGCTGCAAAACCGGTTCTGCCCAGAACAATAAAAAGCGGGCTGCAGGACAAAAATTTCCCAAAGAGTCCTGCAAACCCGAACAAAAACACTGCCAAATGTATTTTGACGATATTGCTTTTTAATATGAAGGCAAAAGATTGCAAGCCCCTGTTCAGCGTGTCAACTGCCTGTATTTTATGCGGGTGGGCTGGCCTGCTTTTATTCCCATCCTTTTTTTCCTGTCCTTTTCATAATCAGAATAGGAGCCTTCAAAAAACAGTGTGTGGCTATCGCCTTCAAAGGCCAGAATATGTGTGGCAATCCTGTCTAAAAACCAGCGGTCATGGCTTATAATTACAGCACATCCTGCAAAGTTGTCCAGGGCCTCTTCCAAAGCTCGCATGGTATTAACATCAAGATCATTGGTTGGTTCATCCAGGAGAAGAAGATTGGCTTCCTCCTGTAGCATGGTTGCCAGATGAACCCGATTCCTTTCTCCCCCGGAAATAGCATTAACTTTTTTCTGCTGGTCTGATCCGGAAAAATTAAATTTTCCCACATAGGCCCTGGCATTAAGTTCTCTGCCTCCAATGAGCATTTTGTCATTGCCTTTGGAAATCAACTCATAAATGGTTTTTTCCGGGTCCAGGGTATCCCTTTCCTGATCCACATAGGCAAGCTTAACACTTTGCCCAAGTTCAATTTTGCCCTTATCCGGTGTTTCCCTGCCTGTAATCATATTGAACAAAGTTGTTTTTCCCGCTCCATTGGGACCGACAACACCGACAATGGCACCCGGAGGGATGACAAAATTCATATCATCCACCAAGAGTTTGTCATCAAAGGCCTTTGAAATATGATCAGCCACAATGACCTTGGTCCCAAGCCTGGGCCCAGGCGGAATAAAGATCTCCATGATTTGTTCCTGCTCTTTAACATCTTTTTTCAGCAGTTCATCATAGGAACGTATTCTGGCCTTTGATTTGGACCGCCTACCCTTGGGAGACATGTGAATCCAGTCCAGTTCACGCTGAAGGGTCTGTTGTCTTTTGCTTTCAGACTTTTGTTCAGTGGCCAGGCGCCTCTGTTTCTGTTCAAGCCAGGAAGAATAATTGCCCTTATAGGGAATGCCTTCACCCCGGTCCAGCTCCAGTATCCATCCAGCCACATTATCCAGAAAATACCTGTCATGGGTAACAGCAATAATGGTACCTTCAAACCGACTTAAATGTTCTTCCAGCCAGCCAACAGACTCCGCATCCAGATGGTTGGTGGGCTCATCCAGAAGCAGGATATCTGGTTTTTTCAACAGCAGCCGACAAAGGGCAACCCGTCTTTTTTCCCCCCCTGATATGAGATCAACCCGAGTGTCCCCGGGAGGACAACGCAGGGCATCCATGGCCATCTTAAGGCGGGAATCCAGGTCCCAGGCATCCATGAGGTCAAGCTTTTCCTGGATCTTCCCCTGTTTTTCAATGAGTTCATCCATCTCGTCATCGGACATGGGGTTGGCAAAACTTTCAGAAATTGTTTCATATTCTTTTAAAAGATCAACGACTTCCTGGACACCTTCTTCCACAACTTCCCGGACAGTCTTGGTATTGTCCACAAGGGGTTCCTGTTCCAGATATCCCACGGTAAACCCTTTTGATAAAATGGTTTCCCCGATAAACTCAGAATCAATACCTGCCATGATCTTTAAAAGTGAACTTTTTCCAGACCCGTTAAGGCCCAGCACCCCTATTTTTGCCCCGTAAAAATAGGAAAGTGAAATATCCTTTAATACCTGGCGTTTGCCATGGAATTTGCCCACATTCATCATACTGTAGATTATTTTTTTTGTATCTTCGGTCATGGCCAGACTCCTTAGCCCAGGGCTGCAATAACTTCGATTTCCACAAGGGCATCCTTGGGAAGGTGTCCAACTTGATAGGCGGACCGGGCGGGTTTATGTCCTCCAAGGGCAGCCTCATAGGCTTTGTTCATGTTGGCAAAATCTCCTATGTTGTCAAGAAAAATAGATGCTTTTATGATCCTGTCAATGCTTGAACCAGCAGCTTCCAGAACTATTTTCACATTTTTCATTGCCTGTTCTGTCTGGGCTTCAATGGTATCACCCTTAATTTCCATGGTGGCTGGGTCAAAGGGAAGCTGGCCTGAACAGAAAATAGTTCCGTTATGGGTGATAGCGTGGCTGTAGGGGCCTATGGCGGCCGGTGCATTGGTAGCTGTGATAATTTCCATGATAATCTCCTTAACTTTTAATTCTTCTTTAATTTTGATGGTCTTTAAATTGTTTGTTTTAATTATAGCTTGTTTTTAATTATATAAGGATACGACAGGTTCCTTTAATATCAGGCCAATGGCCTGTTTTGCAGTCTTTGCAACATCTGGAAAAGTGTCATCAAGTTTTGAGATCTGTCTCAGATTTTCCGCTGTTCTCAGAATTAACCGGGCAAAATCACCTTCCGCATAAGCAGAACCATTCATTAAATCTTCCCAGGCCTCATCATGGGCCCAGGAATACAAAAGCATGGCAGGTTGAATATAAAGGTTGGGGGCTGGAAATCCCTTTTTGAGTAATTTTATGGCAAAGGGTTTAAGGCCCTGACGCAGATCCAGAAAAATCCTTTTGAGTAGTTGTGGTAGAGCTGTCTGGTACAGGGGATCATCCTTGAATTCTTTTTCATTTACAAAGGCCCCCATGATAGCTGCCAGAAGGGCAGGGTCCTTATCTGGCAGCAGACCCTGGCGGATGCTCTGGGCCACGAGCAGAGGAGAATCAATTCTTAATTTTGAGGCCCATAATCCATCAACCGTGAGTTTCCCTTGTTTGGTGACAAAATTTTCCTGGGTTAAAAATTCCATGTGGGCCTGGAAATCAAGCCAGAGGTATTCCAGATCATTACCAAATCGTTTTCGGGCAAGTTTTCCACTTTTTTGACTTGATGCAAGAAGAAAAGAGGCAAAGGATTTGTCCAAAAGGATGTGAATCTGCCCAGGGGTATGGGAGAGCAACAGGTTCAGGACCATGGAAAATTCAATTTTGATCTGGCTGTCAACATCCAGGGCCGGGGCATTTATAAGCTTGGCAATATATTTTAAATTCATGAATTTGCCTGGCAGCACAAGCCCGAATCCAACATTGTCCATGCCCCTTCTGCCTGCCCTTCCTGCCATCTGCTGGAATTCACTGGGGGTTAATGACATAAAATCAGTTCCATTAAACCTGTCTGAATTTAAAATAACCACAGACCGGGCTGGAAAATTGACCCCTGCAGCCACCGTGGAAGTGGCAAACATGGCATTTAAAAGCCCGTTGGCCATAAGGGTCTCCACCACCACCTTCCAGGCCGGAAGATGACCACTGTGATGACCGGCTGTGCCTGTCTGCTCAAGGAATTTTCGCTGGGGATGATTCTGTAGATGGGGATTTCCCCTGGTAAGCTCATCCAGTTTTTCAATAAGCGCCTTCTTCTTTTCCGGGTTGTTGTTAAGGAGAGATCCATTGCAGAGTTTAACAGCCTGGTCACATTCAGCCCTGGATTTGAGGAAAAAAATGGCGGGCAGCAGATCAAAGCGATCCATAACTTTTAAAATTTCACCAAACTGAGGCAGTTTTCCAGGCAGTGCCATCACAGGTCTATGTTTTGCATTTACAAATTTAAAGACCTTGGTATGAAGTTTCGGTATTCCCCCGGGATTGTCTTCCTTTTTCAGTAAGGGAAACAATGTGCCGGAAGGATGAAAGAAAACCGGGTGCAAAGGAACGGGCCGCCTGTGATTTTCCACAACCTGGCAGGTTTTACCCCGTATGGAGCTGAGCCATCCGGCAATCTGTTCAGGATTGCCAATGGTAGCAGACAATAGCAGCAAAGGAATTCGAACAGGCAGGTATATCATGATCTCTTCCCAGACAACCCCACGTTCCTCATCACCAAGAAAATGGGCTTCATCCAGGATAATCAGGTCACAGCTTAAATTTTCCCCTGTATGCATGGAATCATAAAGCTGATTTCTTAAAATTTCAGTGGTGCCGATTATGATTGAGGCATCGGCATTTTCCTTGATATCCCCAGTTAAAATACCCACATTTTCCTTACCAAAGAGTTTTGAGAACTGGGCATGGATGGAATTGGTCAAGGCCTTTAAAGGGGTGGCATACCAGGTTTTTCCCTTTGCCTCCATTATCCCCCTGGCGGCATTTTCCGCAATCCAGGTCTTGCCTGCACCCGTGGGTGCTGTGACCAGGCAGTCAGCAGTTTTAATGGCATCCAGGGCTTCAACCTGAAAGGGATCTGGTATAAAAGGTCTTTGCTCGGGCACACCGATCTGTTCAAAGATCCGACGTAAACCCTTGTCAGCTTCAGGCACCATGCGGGAAAGTTTTTTGGATGTTTTTTTAGGGGTCTGGGACCGATAGAATCGTTTTCTCATGGGCAATAATAAACCATAAATTCCTGGAATAAGCAATAAAAGTTAAAATACTTTCCCATAACCATAATGCTGCTTACGGGGTTTGACGAGAATATTGTTTTAGAAGAAAAATTAAAATTTGGAATTGACAACGTGTTAACAAAACCGGTATTAAAGAAAAAATTATTAATAACCCTATACAAATTTTTAAATTGAAAACCATTAAAAAAGCGAATATTCTGATCATTGACGATGATGAAGGCGTTGTTGCAACCCTCACCCGGCTTGTGGATATCATGGAACATGATGTGGATCATGCATTCAACCTGAAGGATGGGCTGGACAAAATATCTTCCACAGGCTTTGATATAATTTTACTGGATGTAAATCTGCCCGATGGAAACGGCCTTGATATCATAGATGACATCATAAAAACTCCTGATCCTCCCCAGATAATTATCATGACTGCATTCTCAGACCCGGATGGAGCAGAACTTGCCATTGAAAGAGGGGCATGGGATTATATTGAAAAGCCAGCCTCACCCAAAAGGGTAAGGCTGCAGATTTCCAGGGCATTGCAGTTTCAAAAACAAAAAAAACTATCCAGGACTAAGAATTCATTGCAATCACCCGATATCATTGGCACCAGCAAGGCAATGAATTTCTGCTTTGAACAGGCAGCCCACATTGCCCCCAGTGAGGCCAATGTATTAATAACAGGGGAAACGGGAACCGGCAAAGAATTATTTGCAAAGATGATCCATGAAAACAGCACAAGACAAAACAATAACTTCATTGTTGTGGATTGCAGTATTTTAACTGAAAATTTTATTGAAAGTGTGCTTTTCGGTCATGAAAAAGGGTCTTTTACAGGAGCGGATCGAAAAAGGACTGGGTTGATTGCACTGGCGAATAAAGGAACCCTGTTTCTTGACGAAATCGGAGAACTGCCCGAATCCATTCAATCCTCATTTTTGCGGGTTCTCCAGGAAAAAAAATTCAGGGCTGTGGGGGGGGAACAGGAGATTTTCAGTAATTTCAGAGTAATCGCAGCCACAAACAAAGATCTTGATCTCATGGCCAATGAAAATAGTTTCAGAAGCGATCTCTTATACAGGATAAAGACCTTAAGTATTGAATTGCCTGCCATACGGGATCGAAAAGAAGATATCAAAGATATTGCGATTTTCCATAAAGACAGGCTGTGCAAACAATATGAGATGGAATCCAAAGAATTGTCTTCGGATTTCCTTGAAGTCCTTGGTGAATATGACTGGCCGGGTAATGTAAGAGAAATCGTCAATACAATGGAATCCTGCATTTTATCTGCAAGATATGAAAAAATTTTATTCTCCTATCATCTGCCCCAGAAAATACGGGTCAAGATTGCCAGGGCTTCCGTGGCAAAACCCTTTATCCCTCCGGAGGATAAAGAAAAATTCACTGAAAAATCCAGTTTTTTACTCCCCTACAAGGAAGTCCTGGAAAAAACAGAAAAAGAATATCTTGTATCCCTGTATTCCCATACTTCCGGAGATATCAAACAATTGACCCGGATTTCAGGCATATCCCGGGCTGTGCTGTACAGAAAATTAAAAAAATATCGCATTCACTGAAAAATCTTTTTTTATTTTCCTTTCTGTCTCCAAAAGGAGACAAATCTCAAAATTGAGACAATGCCTGACTCTTTTTTCCGAGATCTGGTTTTTATTATTTCCCCATCTTTTGTCCAACTATCTGATATTATGATAAAAACAAAAGAATTATTTTTATTATTCCAGCTGGCATGTAACTTGTAATAATCCTATTCAGATTCGATTTATAAATCCCAAATTATTATTGAGGTCCCATGAGCCCAGAAAACAATAAAATAAGACTGATTTTTTTTCCTGGAAAAGATCAAGAATCCCGGAAAAAGATTTTACATATTATCAAAAAATTAATCCCTGAAGATCTCATAAACATTCACACAAATCTGGAAAGCCTTTTGTCAGATCTTCGAAAGCCGGATGACAGCCAGAGGATTATTCTGATTATCAGCAAAACCCAAAAAGATCTTTCCAATATTCTTCTTTTAAAAGAATTATTAAATGACCAGCATCTTATAATGATACTGCCCGATACAACTGAAGAGACAATGAGTCAGGCATATAAACTTTATCCCAGATATATCAGCCATATCCAGAAAGAGTTTAAGGATGTGAAAAATGTACTGGGAAAAATGATAAACAAACTTCAAACAAAATAAAGGGAGAGAGACATGGCAGAAATTCAAGAAACCATGGATCAGGCAATTAAGGCCACGACCATGAAAATCGGGAAGTATTTAACCTTTTCCCTGGAAAAAGAAGAATACGGCATTGGTATTCTCAAGGTAAAGGAAATTATCGGAATGATGTCCATTACATCTGTTCCCAGAACCCCGGACTTTGTAAAAGGGGTCATCAATCTCCGGGGAAAGGTGATCCCGGTCATGGATCTCCGTTTGAAATTCGGCATGGGAGAAATCCCCTATACAGAAAGAACCTGCATCATTGTTGTGGAAATTGATTCTGACTCAGAAACTGTTTTGATCGGTATTGTTGTGGATTCAGTTTCCGAGGTATTGAATATCCAGGAAAATGAAATTGAAGAAACACCTACCTTCGGCACCCGGCTGGACATTGATTATATCCTTGGGATGGCGAAAAAAGACGGTGGGGTGAAAATTTTACTCAATATTGACAAAGTATTGAGCAGCAAAGAAATAACTATTCTCGAACAGACAACAAAATAATTTTTAAGGGGGAAAGATGAGTTGGAAAAATATGACAATTGGTAAAAAAATTGCAACGGGATTTGGTGTGATCATTATTCTGCTGATCGTGCTGGGGGCAATCAGTTTCACCGGGGTGGGCGGAATCGTAAACAATGCATCGGAAGTCATTGACGGCACTTCCCTGGATGGCGAACTTGCCCAGAAGGAAGTGGACCACCTAAACTGGATCATGGATGTGAACAAGCTTCTTACGGACCCTGAAGTGAATGAACTCCATGTGGAAACAGACCATACCCAGTGCGGTTTCGGCAAATGGCTGTTTGGAGAGGCAAGAAAAGAAGCAGAAACCTTTGTTCCCAGCATTGCTTCCATATTAAAAGACATTGAAGAACCCCACAGGCTCCTCCACGAATCTGCAATCGCCATTAAAAAAGCATACCGGGCAGCAGATAGAACCCTGCCTACTTTTCTGGCCCGGAAAGAAATTGAGCATCTTGCATGGGCGGAAGCCATACAGGAAAAATTGCTGATGAATTCAGAAAAGATAGAAATCCAGACCGATCATACCCTATGCAATTTTGGCAAATGGCTTTATGGGGAGGCAGCCGCAAAAACAGCCCAGTCTGATCCAGTTCTGGCCAGACTTCTGGAGGAGATTAAGGAACCCCATAAAAAACTCCATGAATCTGCAAAGGAAATCATCACCGTTTACAGGCAGATCCATCCCAATCTTTTAAATGTTCTCCGGGCAAGACTGGATGACCACAGGCAATGGGCCGCTAAAATAGCCCAGTCCCTCATTGAAGGAACCCTGGTCAAGGTGGAGACAGACCCGAAAAAATGCGAGTTCGGAATCTGGCTTGAATCGGAAAAAATAAAGGGACTAATGAATCAAGACCCAGCTCTGAACAAAGCCCTGACAGCAGTAAAAGAGCCCCATGATGCCCTCCATGAAAGTGCTGTGCTCATCAATGATGCCCTGAACATGGGGAATAAAGATCTGGCTGAATCCATATTTAAAAATAAAACTGAAAAATATCTGGAAGAGGTGGCAGGAATTTTTGAACAGGCAATTGATTATGAAAATAGCCTGAGCAATGGCAGGGCCAAGGCCATATCCATTTTCAAGGAAAAAACCACTCCTTTGCTGCACGAAACCAAGGAAAAACTGGAAGCAATGAGGCACAAGGCCGATGAACTCCTGGCCGGCCAGGCAAAGGCTTCTGAAATTTATGCCCTCCAGGCTGCCCCAAACCTGGAAAAGGTTCAAAAACATTTAGCCGAGGCAAGAAAAGAGGTGGAAAAGAATATTTTGACGGATGAAGCCATGCTTGCCGCTGCCCAGAGCACAAAGAGAAATGTTGCCATTGTTGCAGCCGTAGCTGTAATCGCAGGGTTGCTGCTTGCCTTTGTTATTGCCAGGGGAATTATCAATGTATTGCAGAGAATCACCATCGGCATGGGGGAAGGGGCCAACCAGGTAGCTTCCGCAGCGGCCCAGGTATCCTCCTCCAGCCAGTCCCTGGCAGAAGGAGCTTCGGAACAGGCTGCATCCATTGAAGAGACTTCTTCATCCATGGAAGAAATGTCTTCCATGACCAAGAAAAATTCTGAAAATACCATCCAGGCCAATACCCTGATCAAGGAAGCAAATCAGATTGTTACCAGGGCGGATGAGTCCATGGATGAACTCACCCATTCCATGAAAGAAATCTCAGTGGCCAGCGAGGAAACTTCTAAAATAATAAAAACCATCGATGAAATTGCCTTTCAGACAAATTTGCTTGCCTTGAATGCTGCAGTTGAGGCAGCCAGGGCAGGGGAAGCAGGGGCCGGCTTTGCCGTGGTGGCCGAAGAGGTAAGAAATCTTGCCATGCGGTCTGCTGATGCTGCAAAAAACACAGCAGAACTGATTCAGGACATCGTAAAAAAGGTCAGTGATGGATCGGAGATCGTAACCACCACCAACCAAGCCTTTGTGGAAGTGGCTGGAAGCACATCCAAGGTTGGAGAAATCGTTGAAGAGGTTTCCGATGCGTCCAATGAACAGTCAGAAGGTATTGTCCAGGTGAATAATGCCATAGCGGAGATGGATAAGGTGGTCCAGCAGAATGCAGCCACTGCGGAAGAGTCAGCTTCGGCAGCCGAGGAGATGAATGCCCAGGCGGAACAGCTCAAGGACTATGTGGGTGACCTCATGATGATGGTTACCGGGAAAAAGGATCAGACCATGGGCTCCGGCGGAACCCAGACCATAAAAACGGTTTCGCACAAGCCAAAGTCATCCAGGCCTGCTAAAAGAATGCTTCCCCATGGTGGCCATGGTGGAAAGGAAATACGTCCGGACAGGGTGATCCCCTTTGACGATGATGAAGATTTTGAAAATTTTTAATTACATTATATAGCAAAGCACAGGGATTTGATTCCCTGTGCTTTACAAAATCTTACAGAAGTATATGGTACTACTGGGAAATAAATATAAAAAATCAAAAACAAGGGCAGTATGATGACTTATGAAATCATTGAAAATCTGGTTGAACAACTTTCCTGCGATTTTGTCCTGGCCGACCCGGAAGAACCGGAAACACTATCCTGTCTGCTGCCGGTTCTAAAGAAGATTCATGGGAAATGTCAAAAAAAAGCATTGCCCGGCCAGGCAAAACAGGTCCTGGGGATAAGAAAACTGATCACTGGGATATTAAAAGAAAACCCTTTGAGTGTGGATGAAAAAATGGCAGAACTGGGCCAATCAATTTCCGAACTGGTTTCCTCCACAAACGAGTTAAAAGATTTTCATACACAACCTGACCAGATTATACACCAAAAAGAAGACCAGGAAAAAGATCAGGTTCCCGGCAACAACTCAGATATAGGACCGGATGATTCAGAAATTCAGAACCTTGATTTTTTAATGGATGAACCTGTACCTGTTTCGGAAACCGATTCAGAACCCGTTTCAGAAGCAAGGGAACATTCAGAGCTTGATGCGCTTGAGAAGTCTTTAAACGATTTAGATGATCTGATTCGGGGGTATTGTCCCGGAAATGTCCCGGAACTGGGTGCCATGCTCAATATCCTGGATGAGGTTATCCAGGCATCCGAAGAAAAGGCTTTTGATAAATGCACTCAAATTGCCCTGGCCTGCAAAGGGTATGTGGAAATCATGACCCTGGAAGATATCAATAATACAAAGCCCATTGAAGAAGGCGTGTTATTGCTTAAATCCATTCTGGGGCATAAACAAAGGGGAGAAATTTTTGCCTTTGATTTTTCCGATGTATTGGAGTTATTGAATTTCAGATTTGAAGAGGAACAAACTTCCAGTAAAGAACCGCCAATGAAGGAACCGGTAATGAAGGA
>JAOZST010000032.1:13780-27656 GCA_029939535.1 Desulfobacteraceae bacterium
AATGAAGGAACCGGTAATGAAGGAGCAAAAGAAAACACAAGCTCCAAAAGAGCTGGAAAAAATTTCAGAAGAAGACCTGGAAATTCTCATTGATTTTGTATCGGAAGCCGAAGAAAATCTGGATACCATTGAGGTTAATCTCATCGACCTGGAGCAGGACCCCTCCAATAAGGATATTATCAATGATATCTTCCGTCCTTTTCATACCATTAAAGGAGTTTCTGGATTTCTGGCATTGATAAAAATCAACATCCTTGCCCATACCACGGAAAACCTCCTGGATTCTGCCCGCAGCGGAGAGTTTTTAATCAATGACATGGCAACGGATGTGATACTGGAATCAGTGGATACCCTTAAGAGCCTTCTTGCCAGGGTAAGACAGGGGATTGATGCAGGGTTCAAACAGCCGGACGATGATATTGATGTGGAAATTCTCCGGGATAAACTTCAAAAACTCCAGGTTGCCCTGACCAATGGAGAAAAGGCTCCTCTGGGTGAAATCCTTGTGCAAAAGGGGGCCATCAGCAGCCAAAGTCTGGACCAGGCCCTGGAAATCCAGAAAAGTCATCCCGAAAAAAAAATAGGCGAAATTCTGGTTGAAGAAAAAAAGGCGGCTCCCAAGCAGGTGGCTTTGGCTTTAATGGAACAGACTTCGCCCAAAAAACAGATCGCAGCCCAGGTCAAAGTCAGCACGGATAAGCTTGATGATCTTGTGGATTATGCGGGCGAACTTGTCATTGCCCAGTCCATGCTCCGGCAGAAAACCTCAAAAGATCCTTCTTTAAGCCAGAGTGTTGCCCAGCTTGGACAGATTGTAACCAATATGCAGAACATTGCCATGTCCATGAGAATGATTCCCATAAAAGCCACTTTCATGAAGATGATACGTCTGGTAAGGGATCTTGCTCGAAAATCCGGAAAAGAGATAAATTTGGAAATGCAGGGAGAAGATACAGAAATTGACCGAAATGTTGTGGATGCCTTGTACGAACCCATGGTACACATGATCCGAAATTCCTGCGACCATGGAATTGAATCAGAACCTGACCGCAGGGACCAGGGAAAGCCTTCCCAGGGCTGTATTACTCTCCGAGCCTATCATAAAGGCGGCCATATCATAATCGAAATAGAAGATGACGGCAAAGGCCTTGATAAAGACAGAATCCTTAAAAAAGCCAAATCCACGGGCCTGATCAGCGGCAGTGAACAAATGACCGATGGTCAGATCTATGATCTCATACTCCAGCCGGGATTCTCCACCGCAAAAACAATTACAGATGTCTCAGGCAGAGGGGTTGGAATGGATGTTGTCATGACTGGCATTGAAAAATTCAGGGGCCAGCTGAGCATTGATTCAGAAAAGGGCAGGGGAACCAGATTCACCATTGGTTTTCCCCTGACTCTGGCCATTATAGACGGAATGCTGGTGGGGGTTGACAGTGAAAGGTATGTGATTCCCACTATGGCCATTGAAAAAGCCTTTAAACCGGATGAAAAAGATTGTTTTACCGTAGAGGGAAAAGGAGAAATAGTAAAAGATCGGGGAAATCTGATTCCCATTGTCCGCTTGAGTGAAATTTATAACAGCGGCAACCATAACAAAAATATCTGGGACAGCCTTGTGGTGGTGGTGGAGTCCAAGGGCGAAAAAAGGGCTTTGTTAATTGATGAGTTATTGGGGAAAGACGAATATGTCATCAAGAGTCTTGGCAGCAACCTGGAGGACATTGAAGGCCTTGCAGGAGGTGCGATTCTAGCGGATGGACGGGTGGGTCTTATTCTGGACATCCATGGAATTTTCTCCATCATTACCCAGGGCTAAGCTAGCCCTGATTAATCTAAGAAGTAGGAGGGATTACAAAGAAACTAATGAATATTACAAGGTATGAAACCAAAAGTTACCTCAAGGGTCGAATTGTTGATCTGCAAAAGGCTTCGGAATAAATAACGCAAACAATTGATTAAATGAGGAGAGAAAAAACGTGAGACAAATTGTAGGCGTTGCAGACATGAAGGTAAGCAATGATCAAAAAGACTCCATTATAACCTATTCCCTGGGATCCTGTATTGGAGTAGTGATATACGACCCCATTGTTAAAGTGGGAGGAATATTGCATTATATGCTGCCGGAATCTTCCATTGATAAAGGAAAAGCCGCTGCCAGACCCTATATGTTTGCGGACAGCGGAATACCCAGGCTTTTTAAAACCGCTTACCAGATGGGGGCAAAAAAACAGCGGATGATTGTATACGTTGCAGGAGGAGCGGAAATTCTTGACCAGAAAGGTTTTTTTAATATTGGAAAAAGAAATTACATGGCCCTGAAAAAAATATTTTTTAAAAATAATGTAATGATCAACAAGCAGGATGTCGGCGGAAACACAAACAGAACCATAAGGATTGATATAGCAACAGGAGACATTTATATAAAAACTTCCGGATCAAAGGAGGTAAAGATATGACAACTCTTCAGAAACTTCTAAAGGAAATAAAAAGCTTAAAACCGATTCCCGCAGTTGCAAATCAGCTTTTGGCTGTGGTGGATAATCCCGATAGTTCCATGGAGGATATTTCCAATGTGATTCAATATGACCCTGCCATAACAGCCAGCGTTTTAAAAACCTGTAATTCTGCTTTTTTCGGCCTTAAAAACCCTGCAGAGTCCATAAAAGATGCGGTTAATATTCTGGGTACAGACCAGATCGTTGAACTTGTTTTATTGAAATCCGGTGCTGCAGCCCTTTCCGGCAGGCAGAAAGGCTATGGTCTGGAGGGTGGGGACATGTGGAAGTATTCTGTATCTTCAGCCGTGATTGCAAAACAGATTGCCGCCAAACTGTCACTGAAAAATAAAAATACCATATTTACATCTGCCCTGGTAAAGGATATTGGTAAAATTATTCTTGAAAAATATGTAACCGAGTCTACGCCAAAAATACAGGATCTTGTGAAAAATAAAAATTTCAGCTTTCGAGAAGCTGAAAAAAAAATACTGGGCATTGATCATGCTGAGCTGGGAGCCATGATTGCAAAAATGTGGAAATTCAGCCCCAGAATGGTTAAAATCATTAAAAATCATCATCTGCCCGATGAAACCATGATCAAGGACAAAGAAGTCGCTGTTGTTTACCTTGCAGACTGCATATGCATGATGATGGGAAGCGGTGTTGGTCTGGATGGTCTTTCCTATCGATTTAAAAGTCAGATCATGGAGGAAATGGGTATGTCAGCAGATGATGTTGCAATGATTATAGCTGAGTTTGGCATGAATATCCAGGAAGTCGAAGATTTGCTACACGTGGTTTAACATTAAAAATAACAGGAAAAAAAATGTCATATTCTATACTGATAGTGGATGATTCTCTGCCCATGCGTGCGGTGATAAAAAGGACCTTCAAAGCAGCAGGCTATGGGAATTCTCAATTCCATGAAGCTGCCAATGGCAAAGAGGCAATTGAATTAATGAAAAATGACTGGATTGATATTGTATTAACAGATTACAATATGCCTGTCATGAACGGTTTGGAATTTATCAAAACATATAAAAGCATGGATGTTTTAAAAGACATACCCGTTGTTGTTGTCTCCACAGAAGGCAACGAAACAAAAATTAAAGAGTTCATTGAAAACGGGGCTGCAGGATATATCACAAAACCCTTTACACCTGAAGAAATCAGGGATTTGGCAACGACTATTCTTGGAGAGATAGATTATGAAGAAGATTTTGATGAAAGCGATGACGACTTCGATTTCTGAAGTCCTGGAAACCATGTTTTATCTTCCCATTGAAATTGGGGATGAATCAACACTCAGTCAAAGCGGGATGGATATGGATGTACCCAATCTGGCGTGCCAGCTGAAATTCACCGGTGATTTTTCAGGAAATTTTACCCTGGTGATTCCTAAAAATCTTCTTGAAGAAATAACAGAAGACTTCATGGGTGAATCCAGGGACTCCCTTGGGGAAGAACATCTTTCTGGTACTTTAACAGAAATACTCAACATGATATGCGGCAATGCATTGAAAAAAATAAAATCAAAAACTCCCTTTGATTTAGACATACCCAGGGTGATTGATGAATTCAAGATCCATGAAAGTCATGTATTTACCATTATAGAGACCACCCAGTCAAAAATGGCAATAAATTTTGCTTTGGATTAAAAAAAATTCTGGAGAAAAATATAGATGGGCCGTGATATAAAAGTTCTGGTGGTAGATGATTCAGCCGTTGTCAGAAGGGTATTTACGGAAGAATTATCCAAACACAAGGGAATTATAGTGGTGGGTACAGCCCCGGACCCTTATGTTGCCAGGGACAAAATAGTTAAACTGAAACCAGATGTGATTACCCTGGATATTGAAATGCCACGTATGGACGGCATAACTTTTTTGCAAAAACTGATGAAGCATTATCCTATTCCGGTTATCATAGTCAGTTCTTTAACCAGCAAGGGAAGCAAACTTGCCCTGGAAGCAATTTCCCTGGGAGCTCTTGAAGTTATTTCCAAACCGGGTGCTGCTTATTCCGTGGGGGATATGAGCATACAGCTGGCAGAAAAAATCAGAGCAGTCAGCAAAGCAAAAATGGTTCCGAAAGCCAGTGGAAAAACAGAAACCAGGTCAATGGCCCCCATTGCATCCAAAGCTCTTTCCACCACAACAAATAAAATCATAGCAATAGGCGCTTCCACCGGCGGAACAGAAGCCTTAAAAAAAGTGCTGACACGGCTGCCCCAGAACTCTCCAGGTGTGGTGGTGGTTCAGCATATGCCGGCCCAGTTCACTACATCCTTTGCCCAGAGGCTGGATGAACTTTGCCAGATGAATGTTGTGGAAGCCCAAAATGGGGATGTGGTTACCAACGGAAGAGTTTTAATTGCCCCGGGCAATTATCATATGATATTCAAACGCAGCGGTGCAAGATATTATGTAGACGTGAAAACCGGCCCCCTTGTTCATTACCAGAGACCGGCGGCAGATGTTCTTTTCAGATCCGTTGCCAGATATGCCGGAGCCAATGCCATTGGCATTATTCTTACCGGGATGGGCAAGGATGGTGCTGCAGGGCTGCTGGATATGAAAAAAGCGGGTGCACTTACCATTGCCCAGGATGAAAAATCCTGTGTTGTGTTTGGCATGCCCAAAGAGGCAATCAAAATGGGTGCTGTGGATCATATTCAGGATATCTACAGCATTGCAGATAAGACGGTTTCTCTTTTGAGAAAAATATGATTTTCATCCCCTGACTGGAAATAGAATATGATATCTGGCATTACAATCAATCCCCAGCAGTTTAAAAAACTTTCCAGGATTGTATATAAAGAGTCCGGCGTTATTCTGGATGACAAAAAATACAACCTTCTGGTGGCAAGACTGTCCAAGAGGATGCGGATAACAAAAACAGGTTCCGTGTCAGAATATATCCAAATGATATCTGACCAGAAAGATGAATTCAATAATTTTATAGATGCTACCACTACCAATCACACCTTTTTTTTCAGGGAAAACAAACATTGTGAATATATGATCAATAATCTGGACAATTCAAAACCTCTGAAAATATGGAGTGCCGCGTCTTCCAGCGGAGAAGAAGCTTTTTCCATTGCTGTTCAATTGCTGGCCAACTCTTTTTCATTCTCAATCTATGGCTCAGATATTTCTGATTCCATGCTGGAAATTGCCAAGAAAGCCATTTATCCAGAAGACAGGATCCGGGTTGTACCCAAATCCATTCTCCATAGATATTTTCAAAGGGGTAAAGGCAGGCACCAGGGGTATGTGAAAGTTAAACAGGAAGTTCAAAAACATGTTCGATTTGAAAAGTTCAACCTCTTGTCCGGTACTGGTTTTGATAAATTTGATATTATTTTCTGCCGGAATGTAATGATATATTTTGATTCGCCCACAAGACAAAAGGTAGTAGACACTCTTTGTAATTCATTGAATCCAGGAGGGTATTTTTTTGTAGGTCTTTCTGAAAATCTACATGGGCTGAAACACAATCTGTCAACAGTTTTACCAAGCGGATACAGAAAAAAATGATGGCCCGACCGCAGATGCATATGACTGAATTATCAGATTTAAAAGGCGGATATGGACTATTATTTTTCTGAGGAATCCCTGGCAAATAATTATTTTCTGGAGCCTGGATATATTTATGTTCCAGACCATGGTTCTGCCATATCCACGGTTATTGGATCTGGAGTTTCAGTCTGTGTTTTTGACAAAAAAAAACGCATTGGAGGAATGAATCATTTTCAACTGCCCATAATAACAACAAAGGGAAAAACAACACCGCTATATGGCAATGTTGCAACCATTACATTGATAAAAATGATGCTGGCTCTGAAATCCAAACGAAATCACCTTGAAGCCCAGATATTCGGGGGAGCCAATAACCCTGAACAAAAGGAAAAGGACATTGGCAGGGAAAATATTAAAATTGCCCAAAAAATCATTACAAAAGCCGGGATATCCATCTCTTCACAAGATGTTGGCGGAGAAAAAGGAAGAAAGGTGGTTTTCAATACCAATACCAATGAAGTTGCTGTCCTAAAAGTTGATCGACTCAGGGATATGGACTGGTACCCCTATCAATAAATAGTTTTTACACATCTGCAAGACGCTGATCATACATGGAACCTATCCCGTATTCATTCCGCCTCATGAATCTATCCAGGGAAGGACCAATGAGCTGCATCTCAGGATTTTTTTTCTGAACATCCTGGGCAATCCGCATTTCCTTGGTGCAGCCGGTGCTGTAGGTTGAGTCCTTTCCAATCCATTCAGGAGGAACTTTTTTATTCATAAGGGCAAAGCTTTCGGTGATATCATCTGATGTCTGAAATCTCCAGATATCTATATACCCGCTTCTCTGCACTATTTCCCACATATACATTAGATCATCGGCATCCATGCCGGGTTCGTAATATCTGGAGGGGTTAATGATAAACAGATGGGCTGATATCTGGTGCAGATGTTCAATAAAAAGGCCCATGATCTCTTTGGCAACATCTATTTTTCCTGGAATGGAACCAATAATACCGCTGTAAAACATCACGGTCATATTTTTGGATTTGGCTGTTTTCATCTGGTCTATGATTCGATTTGCCTTTTCTTCAAGATCTGTATGGGAAAAATTAATAAAATCAGGGTGTCGGGGTTTAAAGGTAATTGACAAGGCATCTTTTTCAGTATCAATTTTTTCAGCACCGGTTTTTCCAGTATTTGTTTTTTCAGAATTTATTTTTTCAGCACTAATATTTATGATATTCCGGGTGAATTGAAAATGGGTATTAATGAGACAATTTTTCTGTTCCATGCCCCTTGAAATTACACAGTCAACCTCCTTGAAAATCCGTGAAAAGGTCGTGGAAACAAGCAGAAGATTCAATGTTTCCTTGGTGCCATCTGAAATTACATAGATATTTTCATCCTGTTTGAGACGCTGGACAAGCCTGTTTTTACTGATTGTTTTTTCATGGATAAAATGGGCTGTTTCAAGCTCCTTTGCCAGTATGGGATCAGTCCTTGTATCGGTCAGGGATATTTTTTTAAAAAACGGTGTCTCTTTTACTGCCAGAATAACTATATGTCCCAGCTCTGCTAAAAATTTTGCAATAAAGATATCAACAACTGCCGTCCCTGATTCATCTGTAAGCCAGAGAATTTTTCTTTTTGGGGTATGAATCAGTTCAAGCAGGTGGGAAAGTCCATTTCCTTTTATGGGGCTGTTAAAAATTTCTTTAAGCTGGGAAAGGGTGGGGATTTTAAATTTTTCACATGTCCATAAATGGCTTGCAGATAAGAGGCTTAAAAGTCTCTGAAATTCAATTTCTTTTATTTTTTCCCTTAATTCATACAATGAAAGTCTGTCTATATCTTCTATGGTTCCATTAATCTGATTTAAGGCTTTTTTAAATGTTTCAGACATTAAAACTTTTTTTGCCTGTCTGTTTTCCCTTCTTTTTTCATCTGAATAAGGATTTTCAATGTGTGTCCGGCTTAAAAAAATCTTATACAGTCTCTTTTCAAGTCTTGAAGGGAGGAGAAGTCCTGTTTCAATTTCATGATCATATTTTATCTTTATCAATGATTTTAAAAATTGGCGGTCATAGTCTGAATCAATAAAATCATCAACCATCTTAATGATTTTATCATAGACATCTTTATATTGTTTTTTAAGAAATTTTGGATATTTTCGAGACATTATGGAATCAAACATTTCATCGGAACAGGGATAAAAACGTTCATTTTTCTCAGGATAAACCATAAATTCAACTTGTTCCACTGCACCTACTTTGGTGGGGTAAGCAAAGGGGTCAATGTGGTTTTCAAGAAAAAAGACGGTGAACCAGGCATCAAGATCCGGATTTTTTCCGATTTGTATGGGGGCAAAGTCTTTATGGGTCATGGGATCTCCTTTTATGATTTTTCCTTTTATGTTTTTAAAAATAATGTATCACTTCATTTTATAATTTTCAAATGAACACATTTTCAATTGCCTTGACTTTACCATGAAACAGGAAGTATTTTTATGGTAATGAATAAACAAAGTGCTTTAAAAATACTGGGTCTTAAAAAAGGCGCTTGTCTGGGGGACGCTAAAAAGGCTTATCGAAATCTGGCCAAGCAATACCATCCAGACAAGTTTGGTACTGACCCATTTACAATGAATGATAAAAGGGAAAACAAATTAAGCAGCCATTTAACTCAGATGAAAATGATCAACCAGGCATTTCATTTTCTTGAACCCCTTTTGCCATCTGAAAAAGTTTATTCTGAAAAAGAACCATCTGGAAAAAGACCCTCCCCAAAAAAAAGTTACAATTTCTTAGATATTATTAGGGCAGTTAAAGAAAGATTGTTTTCCAAAATTCCTGGAGCTTTTGTCAGGCAAAGGCCTTCTGTAAAGCCCTGTATTAAGAATCCAGTCCTTCAGAAACAAATGGCCAGCCAAAGGAAAAGACCAGGCCGGAAACAAAGTCCCGACCCCTCAGCCCGCTTTGATAAAATACTGAATATAGCTTACCCCGGCCTTCCTGCCGGGGTAAAAAACAAAAAAAACAGGGGACAGCTTTCCCAGGAGCGTCCCCATGCAAATTTTCTAAAGCACATGGCAGTTAAAAAAAGAATAACTGCCAGAACCCGAAGGCATGGTGAACTCAATTGTGGCAGGGTGGAACAAATACAACCCATCACAAGGGTGAATCCCATTGGAAAGGAATGAATATCCGTAAAGGGTTACCCAAAAGATTTACCCGAAAATTCACATGGACAAAAATTACTTGGAGCCCGTTTTAAAGGGCAAGATCAGCAATGGATTTACCGGTTTTTAAATCAATAATACTAATTTTGGATTTATCAATAATTCCATAGGTGTATAATTGATTTCTGGGATTGGAAATGGTGCCTGGATTCATAAAAATCTTTTTTTCTTTTTTTTTAAGTGAACAAAGATGGGTGTGGCCTTGAATGATAATATCTATATTGTCCGGGATTATTGGGTGTGTATGACCATGGTGCAAAAACAGATTCTTTTCAAATGATTTAAATCCAAGGGCTGGACCATGGCCTGGAAAAAACGAAGGCACATCGCAGTTGCCATATACATAATAAAATTTCTGGGGAAGGGCCTGCATCTCTTTTTTTATAAGCTCAGGTTGAAAATCCTGGGAATAACTGCCATACCGGGTATCAAAAAGATCCCCGGCAACCACCAGGGAGTCCCTGGGTCTCATTAATTCTTTTATGGTCATCCAGCTGCTCACACTGCCATGGATATCTGCTGTTACAAACAATCGGTCCATAAAATCAGCCATTCCTTTATATTCCCAGTTTTTTCAATGCCTGAATCCGTTCCAGGACTGGTGGATGGGAATAATTTAAAAACACATAAAATGGATGGGGAGTAAGGTTTGACAGGTTATGAACACTTAACTTTTTCAATGCTGTTACAAGGGGATGGTAGCCTTTGGTGGTCCTTGCAGCAAACCGGTCTGCTTCATATTCGTCCCTGCGGGATGAAATCTGCATGATCAGGGAAAGAAACAGGTCAATGGGAGAAAAGAGCATGCTAAAAAATATCAGGCCGGCATAAATGGAGACATTGTCCACAAAAAACGCTTTGAATAAACCTCCATGGGATATAAAAAGTGATATAAGAAAAAAAATAAAACCGGTTTGACAAATGGTGAATATCAACCTTTTAATAATATGGTTTTTTTTAAAATGTCCCATTTCATGGGCAAGAATTGATACCAACTCCTCAACACTCTGCTGATTGATTAATGTATCAAAAAGTACGATGCGTTTATTTTTCCCAAATCCTGTGAAAAAAGCATTGGATTTTGCGCTTCTCTTGGAGCCATCCATTACAAAAATATTTGAGAGTGAAAAATCAATGGAAAGAGCATAATCCAGTATTGCTTCTTTTAAAGGGCCGTTGTCCAAGGGAGTAAATTTGTTAAACAAGGGCATGATCCAGGTGGGAACAATATATTGTACGGCCATTATGAACACAATGCTTGCAACCCAGCAGTACAACCAGGCCAATGGACCTGAAAACTCAAAAAAACCCAGGACCAGGGATAAAAAGATACCTCCCAGGAAGGCTGACAATAGTATGGTTTTAACAAGGTCAATAAAGAACAGCCTGGGACTTGTCTTATTAAATCCAAACTTTTCTTCGATGACAAATGTGGAATACAGACTGAAGGGAAGGGAAATTAAAAACTTTAAAAATACCAGTATCCCTGTAAAAAGGAGTCCGGATACAATTGTGTTTTGTCCAAGAGTTCTGATAAAATTGTCAAGAATTCCAAATCCTCCGCTAAACCAGAATACCAGAAGAACCAGAAGATCAAAACTGGAAGTAATGAATCCAAACCTTGTATTGACCTTGAGGTAGTGCTGGGATCTGGCATATTTGTCATTATCATAAACATCTGAAAATTCATCTGGCAGTTCCGGAGTCAGGCTGCCAAGATTCAGTAAATCAGCCAGGTTATCAATCAGATATCCACCGATGAGAGTTGACAGGATGATAATAACAATTAATTGGTCAGAAAAATACATGGATGCGGGAGACTGCCTTAAGAATTTATAAGATCTCTTAATTTTCCAGAACATTTAAATGTCACAACCCTTCTGGCAGGCAGAATCATTTCTTCGTCTGTTGCAGGATTTCTTCCTTTTCTTGCCTGTTTTTCATTGACACAAAATTTGCCAAATCCACTGATCATGATATCTTCACCACTTCCAATGGTTTCCTTTATAATATCCAGGAATTCTTCCATGACCTCATAGGTAGCACTTCTGGACAGGTTAAGATTGTGTTGTATTTTTTCAGCAATGATGGTTTTAGTTAAAGCCATAAAATTTTACTCCTGCAACAAACAACTGATTTGATTCTTTTGTTTGTATTGTTAATTTTTTTATAGTTTGTTATTTATTATCCGTATCTGACAAAAATTAGTATTTAATTAAATTTTCTTTACATGTCAAATGATTTTAAGTATTTAGTTTTTATTTGAAATTTTCAATTTGGAGTGGATATGACAAAAATAAAAGCGATTACTGCTTTAGACGGGCGATATTCAAGACTGACCCATGAACTTTCCCAGATTTTTTCTGAATACGGCTTGATCAAACACAGGGTTCTGGTTGAAGTTGAATGGCTTAAATTTATTATTACGGATCTCAAACTTGTTCATGAAGAGAATCTTGCTGGGTCTCTGGATTCAAGCTCCCTTGATTTAACTACCATTGATTTAACTACCATTGACGAGATTATCCAAAACTTTGATGAAAAGGATGCAAAACAGGTCAAAGCCATTGAAAAACAGACAAACCATGATGTAAAAGCTGTAGAATATTTCATAAAAGACAAATTAGACAAAGCAGGCCTTTCCATACTCAAGGAGTGGGTTCATTTTGCCTGCACCTCCGAGGATATAAACAATACCGCCTATGCCTTAATGCTCAAAAAAGGCAAGGACATGATAATTAATCTCCTTCAACAATGTATTGAAAATCTGGAAGAAAAAGCCCTTGACCATAAAAGTGTCCCCATGATGTCCAGAACCCATGGACAACCTGCAACACCCACCACTGTGGGGAAAGAGTTTGTCAATTTTGCCTGGCGCATACATCAGGAATATATTTTTCTGGAAAAAAAAGGGATTCAGGCAAAAATAAACGGGGCCTCGGGAAATTACAATGCCCATTGTTTTGTTTTTCCTGAAATCGATTGGATTGAAGCGTCAAATAGATTCATTACCAGCCATTTAAAATTAGAACCCATTCTTTTTACAACCCAGATCAACCCATATAGTTCTCTGTCCCAGGTACTTCATTCTTTGGTCAGAACTGCCGCCATTTTCATTGATTTTAACCGGGACATGTGGGGTTATATCAGCCTGGGCTATTTTAAACAGCGGATTAAGGAAGGGGAGACTGGTTCTTCCACAATGCCCCATAAGGTTAACCCCATTGATTTTGAAAACAGTGAAGGAAACATGGGAATTGCCATTTCCTTGATGGAGCATCTGGCAGTCAAGCTCCAAAAATCTCGATTTCAAAGGGACCTGAGTGATAGCACGGTTTTACGAAACCTGGGATCTGCATTTGGATATTTTACAATTGGTATAAAAAATACGCTAAAGGGACTTTCCAAGCTGGATCTTAACACCCATGCCATTAACCATGACCTGGAAAATAACCAGGAACTGCTGGCAGAACCTTTCCAGACAGCCATGCGGGTTTTTGGAGAAGAAAACCCCTATGAAAGACTTAAGGATTTGACCAGGGGACATAAAATCGGGAAAAAAGATTTGCAGGTATTTGTTGATAATCTTGAAAAAGTTCCAATTGAATTTAAAACCAGGATGGGGCAATTGACTCCTGCAACCTATGTGGGGCTTGCTGAAAAATTGGTAGATACCTATTTCAAATCAAAACAATCAGGTTTCAAATCAAAAAATCAGGGTTTCCCTGATTGACATACATATTCTCAAAAGTTATTCATACAACCTCTGAACTCAGGGTCAATTTATAAAAAACTTGTTCAAGGGGATATCAAGACATGGATCAAAAATTATTAATCGTTGATGATGAGCCCCGGCTGGCTGAATCCTTGAAATTTATTTTTGAAAACAAAGGCTTCAGGGTACAGACATCATCCAACGGATTAGAAGCCATTGAAACATTTAAAAAATCGCCGGTTAAAGTCATTATAACGGATATCCAGATGCCAAAAATGAATGGCTTTGATTTTATGGCAGAAGTTAAAAGAATAGATCCCTTTGTACAATTGATTTTTTTAACAGGCCATGGAGACATGGAAAATGTTAAAAAAGCTTTTAAGAATACCGCTTTTGAATTTTTCCAAAAGCCTGTACTGGATAATGAAATCCTGTTCAATGCTGTTAAATCGGCTGATTCAAGATATCAGCAATTAAAAGATGAAAACAAGGCAAAAGAAAACACTGAAAAATCTTTATCCATTGCAAGAACAATTTTTGATTCCCTTGAAGCTGTTGTCTATGTCTCAGATATGGAAACCTATGAATTACTATATACAAATAAAAAATTAAACATTGAACTGGGATATAAATCAAATGAAAACCTTGCGGGTAAAAAATGCTGGGAGGTGATTCAAAAGGATCACACAGGACCCTGCTCTTTTTGTACAAACTCAAGGATTATTGATGAAAATGGTTTGCCCACAGAAGCATATGAATGGGAATTTTGTAATGAAAATACTAAAAAAATATATCAAATTTTTGACAAGGCCATTCAATGGTATGATGGCAGGACAGTAAGACTTGAAACTGCATACGATATTACAGAAAAAAGAAAATATGAAAAACTTTT